>NZ_JAVTJB010000002.1:0-350092 GCF_031843805.1 Arthrobacter sp. WCS2018Hpa-7 | reverse complement strand
CTCCGTTGAAGTAAAACAAATCAAACAGACACAACCACACCCACCGGAAATAACGACCGGCACGGCTGCACAAAATTCGAAACCAGCTGAAAACCAGACCACCACACACGGGGGTGCGCGACAGTACTGGCCATAATTTCAACCAATTGATAAAACAATCGGTATCAACAAACTTGGCACACTATTGAGTTCTCAAACAACAGACACTACCGGCACCACCCACACCCACAAGGGGTCCAGGATCGCTCCGGAGCAACTTTTCAAACTTACCCGATCAACCAGATCTTGGCAAATCAACGTTTCCGCGATTCCCGATCCAGCCCTCGGCCCCACCCTGCACAGGAACGCTCAAAAGCGAACCATTTTTCAGGCTGTTATCAAAGGGATTCGGTCTCCGCGGCTCTCAGCTCCAGGCTGTCTCACTCGCGGCGACTCAGAAGACATTACACGCCCACGCGCCCCGGCACAAATCACCCCCAACACCCCCCAGAACCCCGCAAACACGGGCCCAACAAAGCCAAACGACCCACGAACCACCCCGAACCCGCCCAAAACAACACAGGTGAAGCCCGTCACACACCCTAGCCCCCACCCACCAGCCGCCCCGGCACCAAACCCAACAACCGCCGTCGAACACCAACCAGACCCGAGGGAAGTGAGCGAGCGTCGGGCCCAATCCCGAGGGAAGTGAGAGAGCGACGAAAGGAGGCGGCGGTCATCCGGCAGCGCGCGTCCAAGGGAGGCACGACCGAGCGCGCCGAGGATGACCGCCGCTTCCGGCGGCACCACTCACCAGCCGGCACCGGCAAAACTCACCCGCCGCCGTCCGGCGCCTCTCCCCCACACACCAGAAAGGACGCTTAAACGCAGAAAAGGCCGGCAACCATGACGGTTGCCGACCTTTTCAGAGCTTCGTGATTACCAGGAAGACTTGGTGATGCCCGGGAGCTCACCGCGGTGAGCCATGTCGCGGAAGCGAACACGGGAGATACCGAACTTCTGGAGCGTGCCGCGGGGACGGCCGTCGATCTGGTCGCGGTTACGCAGACGGATCGGGGAAGCGTTGCGGGGAAGCTTCTGCAGGCCGAGGCGTGCAGCTTCGCGTGCTTCGTCAGTCGCGTTGGGATCAACCAGGGTCTTCTTCAGCTCGAGACGCTTGGCAGCGTAACGCTCAACAATGACCTTGCGCTGCTCGTTGCGAGCAATCTTTGACTTCTTTGCCATGTGTTTAGCGCTCCTCTCGGAATTCGACGTGCTGGCGGATCTTGGGGTCGTACTTCTTCAGGACCAGACGGTCCGGGTCGTTACGACGGTTCTTGCGGGTTACGTAGGTGTAACCGGTGCCCGCGGTGGACTTCAGCTTGATGATGGGACGTACGTCCTTGTCCTTTGCCATTAGAGCTTTACTCCTCGTGACAGGATGTCGGCGACGACTGAGTCGATGCCGCGAACGTCGATTGTCTTGATGCCACGGGCTGACAGGGTCAGCGTGACATTACGGCGCAGGGACGGAACCCAGTAGCGCTTCTTCTGAATGTTCGGGTCGAACCGACGCTTGTTGCGACGGTGCGAGTGCGAAATGCTGTGTCCAAAGCCCGGCTCGGCTCCGGTCACTTGGCAGTGTGCTGCCATGACTCTCCTCCAAAGATTGAATGTAACGGCGTGCAGATGTTCCTGCGTTACCGTGCGACAGGCAGCGTCCGCATCCGGGTCCAAACCATTTCGGTAGTTTCCGCAGCAAGTGCGGCGAAGAAGGTTGGCCTCAGGACCGGGCAGTGATGAACACTGGAACAGGTCCTGGGATACCGGGCGAATACAGGAATGCACGCAACTTGAGCCCCTAACTACCGGCCACCGGGATGTCGGGAAAACCGACAGTCACCACCAACCGGAGCAATTGCACACGAACCGCACTACCTAGCGCCTAACTATTCTACGGGCCAGGCCAAATTAAGACCAATCCGGCATCATAAGCCCTGCGCGCCCATGCCCCGAGCCACCGTCTTACCAAAGGCGGGTCGCCGGCAAGGTCGGGCTAGAGCGGTCTGATCAATTCGGGGTATTTAGGGCTCAAACCATCGCCGGAAGAGACGCCCCGGACACGGCGGGCCACCCACGGCGCGGCGGATTCCCGGAACCAGCGCGCATTGGCCTTGAGGGCTTCAACCCGGTTCATCAGCCGCGTCGGCGCCAGTTCGGGGACCTCGATGACGTGCTCATGCTCAAGGACATCGAGCACCCGCTTTGCCATGTTGACGTGGCCGGCGGTGGACATATGCATCCGGTCCTCGCCCCAGAGGCGCCAATCGTCGTACTCGTCAAACCGCCAGTAATCCACCAGCAAGGCGCCGTGGTTCTCGGCTATTTCGCGCACCAGTTCGTTGTAAATGGCAGTGCGTCCGCGCATGGCGCTGAAAACCTTGGAGCCCTTTGCGTCAAAGCCCGTGAAGAGGACAACGGTGGCGCCCACCGCGCTTAACTTGGCGATACCGGCGTCGTACTCCTCAAGAAGCGAGTCAATATCGATCTTGGGACGCAGGATGTCGTTCGCCCCTGCGTACAGGGTCACCAACGTTGGATTCATGGCGACGGCGGCGTCCACTTGCTCTGCCATAATCTGGCGGAGCTTCCGGCCGCGGATCGCGAGATTCGCGTAGCCGAAGTCCTCGTTGCTGCTTGCCAACTGCCCGGCTACGACGTCTGCCCACCCTCGAACCCCGTTGGGACGGTGGGGATCGTCGTCGCCGACGCCCTCAGTGAAAGAGTCGCCCAGGGCAACGTAACGGGCAGAAAAATCCATGCCGCCAGTCTGCCACCTCAACGCCCGGGGCCACAAAGCACCCTCACGAGTCCCGAAGGATCCAGTGGTTGTTATCCAGGCGGGCCACGATTTTCTCGCCGATCCGGGCGAGGTCCGCGACGTCGTCCGGGGTCAGCGAATCAAGCATCAGCGTACGCACGGATTCCACGTGTCCCGGGGCGAGGGAAACGATGGTGGACATGCCGGCCTCGGTGAGGTGCGCAACGGTCACGCGGGCGTCGCCGGGGTGTGCCTGCCGCTCTACCCAGCCACGCTTCTGCAGCTTGGTCACCACATGCGACAGGCGCGACAAGGAGGCACTTGTTCGCGCAGCAAGCTCGCTCATGGGAAGGTATCGGCCTTCGGTTTCGGAGAGCATCGCCAACACGTTGTAGTCGAAAAGAGACAGTTTGCCGACCGACTGGAGTTGGGTGTCCAACGCCGAAGGAAGCAAGGTGTTGATGCTCAGAAGGGCCAGCCAGGCACGGCGTTCGTCGGCGTTCAGCCAGCGGGGTTGAGTCATGAACCCATCTTAGGAGAATTCACAGCCTCCTTAGGTCCGGGCAGCGGCCCAACCGATAGGCTGGCGGCATGTTCGTAGTCTCGTTGACCTACAAAGTTCCCGACGAAATCGTCGACTTCCACCGTCCGGGCCACATGGCCTGGCTTAAGGACGCGTTCGACGGCGGCATCTTCCTTGCGTCCGGACGCCGCGTCCCAGCCACGGGCGGCGTGCTGCTGTCCAAAGTGGACAGGGCAACCTTGGACGCCTCCCTGGCCGAGGATCCGTTCTACAGCAATGGCGTGGCTGAGTTCGAGATCATCGAGTTCACGGCAACCAGCGTTGCTGAGGGTTACGAAAACCTGCTGGATAACTGAGGCAACTGCGCTTTTGCAGTGCCCAGCCGTTCGGGCAGCACCACCGGCATGAGTTCCGGCCACCGCGCCTCCACGTGGTCGCCGCTGGATACGCCGCGAAGCCGACGCGAAAACCAAGGTCCGACGTCGCGCCTCAACCAGGCGACGTCGTCGGCGATGTTTTCGGTCCGGGTCCGAGGACGAGGCGCTGAGAGCCTGGGCGACTGGAGTGAGTGCCGCGCCCCGAGCACCTCGAGGACCTTTTTGGCCATGTAGCTGTGGCCGGGAGTGGACATATGCAGGCGATCGGGGGCCCACATGCGCGGGTCCTGGAACTTCTCGAAGCACCAATAGTCCACCAGGAGCGCCTGGTATTTCGCGGCGATGCTCCGAATGTTGCGGTTGTAGATTGCCGTGCGGACTTTGAGCGGCTCCAGCAGCGGCGACAAGGGGACGTTGTAACCCGTGAACAGCAGCACCGTGGCTCCACTGGCTGTGATTCGTTGGACGGCGACCTCGTAATCCCCGATCAGTTTGGCCATGTTGGGCCGGGCCATCAGGAGGTCATTGCCACCGGCGTAGAAACTGACCAACGTGGGCTTCATAGCGAGGGCGGGTTGGATTTGTTCGTCGGCGATCCGTTGGAGGCGCCTGCCGCGGATGGCCAGATTGGCGTATCGCACTGTTTCGTCGTGCCTTGCCAGTTCTTCTGCCACCCTGTCTGCCCAACCCCGGCAATTGTTGGGAAGCCTGAGGTCGTTGTCACCAACACCCTCAGTGAAGGAATCGCCGAGGGCCACGAACCTGATTTGTTCCGTCACTGCGTTGCCTTTTCCATGAGCTTCTTCAAACCGCCCTTGCGCGGGACCTTCACGGGTTGGGGCCAGCGCGGGCTGAGCGCATCGCCCAGCGTGACGCCACGCAGTTTCCGACCGAAGAGCGGGACCACCCAGTCGTTCACCCAGCGACGCTGGCGGCGTTCCCATTCGCGCACGGACAAACGCGTGGGCGGGTCCCAGTCCTTGGGCGAGATTTTGTGTGGGACGTTGAGGTGGTCCAAGACCTGCGCGGCCAGGTACTTGTGGCCCGCTTTGGACATGTGGAGGCGATCCGGGGCCCACATCCGCTGGTCCTTGTAGGCGTCAAAGCACCAGTAATCCACCAGGACTGCGCCGTACTTCGCGGCGATGTCACGGACCCTTTGGTTGTAGAGGGTGTTGCGCTTTTTGAAAGGCTCCAAGACCGCGGAGACTTTCACGTCGAACCCAGTGAACAGCACCAGGGTGGCCCCGGTTTCACTCAGCCGGGCGACCAGGAGCTCATAGTCGTTGAGGAGCGCATCCATGTCAGTACCAAAGTCGAGGATGTCGTTACCGCCCGCGTAGAGCGTGATGAGCGTCGGCTCCATGGCCACCGCAGGCTCGAGTTGTTCGTCAATGATGTGCCGGAGCCTTTTGCTGCGTACTGCCAGGTTGGCGTACTCCCAGCCCGGCTCCGCCTTCGCCAACTTTTCGGCCACCCGGTCCGCCCATCCGCGGACCCCGTTGGGCAAAACCTTGCTGGGGTCCCCCACGCCCTCGGTGAAGGAATCCCCGATGGCGACAAACCGCCGTCGAGCCTTAACCCCGTCCCCGAATTCCTCCCGCACCCCACCGAAGCTACCCGCCCCCGGTTACACCAGAGCCAACCCCAAGTGAACAAGCACGAGGGAAGTGAGAGAGCAACACCCCTAAGCCCGAGGGAAGTGAGAGAGCGCCGCCCCCAAACCCGAGGGAAGTGAGAGAGCGCCGGAAGGTGACACACGCGCACGGCCGGTTGGCGGGCATCCGGCAGCGTGCGTCAAAGCGACGAAGTAGCAGCACGCCGAGGATGGCCGTCAACCGGCCGCCCAGCGGCAGACTAAGCGGACCAGCAGGCTTAGCCCTCTGCCTTGCCCCGACGCCAGTAACCCATGAAAGCAACCTGCTTACGGTCAATGCCAACGTCCCGCACCAGGTAGCGGCGCATTTCCTTGATGACGAAGGCTTCACCGGCGATCCAGGCGTAGAACGGCAGTGCACCGGCGGGAAGGGTGGGGTTTTTGGTGGCTTCGATGGCTGCAGCGTCCATGCGCTGCGGGGTTTCCCAGAGGATGTCCTGGTCCACGTTGACGTCTTCGGGCTCGGGTCCGGCTGCGGTCCCGGCACCCTTGATGCCTACCCAGCCCGGCACGGGAACGGCCTTGGCGACGGCTTCCTTGAGGAGTTCTCCGTGGGGACGTGCGCGTCCGATGGCCGCACCGCGGGCAAGCCAGGTGATTTCGATGTCGGCCGCGGTGTTGATGTCCTGGAAGTCGCCCGCTTCCGGTACTTCGAGGAAGGCGTGGCCGGTCATGTCGGCGGGGAGGCTTTCGAGGATGGCGCTGATGGCGGGGACCGCGGTTTCGTCGCCGGCCAGGAGCACGCGCTGGGCCAGTCCCGGACGCCATTCGATGCCACCATATGCGCCGGCAGTGGTGCACTGCGCTGCGCGGTTGTTGGGCCCGATGATGGTGAGCGCGTCGCCTGGTTTCGCACCGAGAGCCCAGTTGGCCGCGGGGCCACCGTGGCCGGCGTCGTCGAAGTGCATGACGAAGTCGATGTCGATCTCCGGGTACACGGCGTCGAGGCGCTCGGAGCGCACGGTGTAGGTGCGCATGTCACCGCGGACGGTCGAGTCCATGGCGAGCCATTCCTGGTACCAGCCGGCTTCTTCCATCTTGAACGCAGGCAACGGAATGACGTTTCCGGAGGCGTCGAAGGACGGGATCATCAGCTTCACGCGGAGGTCCAGGGTGTCTCCGGCAACGCCGAAGTCACGCAGTGAGTAACCGCCGAAGGTGATGCGGCGGAAGTTAGGGCTCAATTCCTGCACGGCCGTCACGGTGACGTCGAAGGCGAGGGTCATGGGCTCCACGGCGGCGCTTGCTTTTGCCTGGGTCGGTTGTGCACTCATGAGGCGATCTCCAGTTCGTTGGTTGAAGCGGGGCGTGCGTGGTGGCGTCCGATGGGGACGATCAGCGGCGTGCCTGAAATGGGGTCCGGAACCACGCGGGATTCCAGGCCGAAAACGTTGTAGACGAGTTCTTCTGTCACTACGACGGGAGCGGGCCCTTCGGCCACAATGCACCCGCCCTTCATGGCGATGACGTGGTCCGCGTAACGTGCCGCGAGGTTGAGGTCGTGGAGCACGATTGCCACGGTGGTGCCGCGGCTGCGGTTGAGGTCCGTGATGAGGTCCAGGACTTCTACTTGGTGCGCGAGGTCCAAGTAGGTGGTGGGCTCGTCCAGCAGCAGAACTTCCGTTTCCTGCGCCAGGGCCATGGCGATCCACACGCGCTGGCGCTGCCCGCCGGACAGTTCATCGATGCTGCGGTCAGCGAGTTCCAGCGTGGAGGTGGCATCGAGCGCGCGCTGCACCGCGGCGTCGTCGGCTGCGCTCCAGCTGCGGAAGAAGCCCTGGTGCGGGTAGCGGCCGCGGCCCACGAGATCGCGCACGGTGATGCCGTCCGGAGCGGTGGGATGTTGCGGCAGGAGGCCGAGCGTCCGGGCGAGTTCGCGGGCGGGACGGGTGTGGATGTCTTTCCCGTCCAGCGTCACGGTGCCACCCGCAGGCTTGAGAAGCCGCGACAGGCCTCGGAGGAGCGTGGACTTCCCGCAGGCGTTGGCGCCCACGATCATGGTCACTTTGCCCTCGGGGATCTCGGTGCTGAGTCCCTCCACCACTTTGCGTGCCTCGTATTGGAGCGTCAGGTCCTGGGCATTAAGGATGGCCATGTCAGGCCTCCTTTCGGTTCGACGTGACCAGCAGCCACAGCAAGAAGGGGGCACCGAGGGCGCCGGTGATGACGCCGACCGGGAGGACGGTTCCGTCGAGGATGACGGGAGCGATGTTGGAAGCGAAGAAGTCGGCCAGGAGCACGATCAGCGCACCGGTAAGGGCCGACGCCGGGAGGCTCGGTTTGCGGACGATCCGGCGGGCGATCGGACCGGCGAGGAAAGCGACGAACGCTACCGGGCCGGCAGCGGCGGTTGCGACGGCGGCCAGTCCGACGGCGGTCAGCACCAGTCCCAGCCGGGCGGCGTTGACCTTGATCCCAAGGCCTGCAGCGGCGTCGTCGCCCAGTTCGAGGATGCGCAACGGCCCTGCCAGGGCGATGACGGCGGGGATCAGGACCAGCAGGGAAACCGCCAGGACGCCTGCCCGGTCCCAGGTTGCGGAGTTCAAGGATCCGTTGAGCCAAATGAGGGCATCAGCTGCAGTGCGGATGTCAGCACGGGTCATGAGGAAGTTGACCACCGCGTGCAGGGCTGCGGCGATGCCGACACCTGCCAGGATGAGGCGGTTGCCGGCGGCATTGCCGCGGCTGCCTCCACCCGCGCCCGAACCACCGCGGGAGATTGCGTAAATGATGGCTGCGACGCCAAGCGCTCCACCGAGCGCAGCCCCGGAAACAACGGCCCCCGAAGCACCGAAAATGACGATGGCCGTCACGGCCGCCGCGCTGGCACCGTAGCTGATGCCGATGATGTCCGGGCTGGCGAGGGGGTTGCGCAGCATGGTCTGGAACAGTGCACCGGCCAGGCCGAAGGCGATGCCGATCATGGTTCCCACCACTGCGCGGGGAAGTTTGTGCTCCATGACTATGAAGCTGGCCCCCGGGATCTTCTCCCCGCCGGTCAGGTGGTTGATGACAATCTTGAAGAAGTCCGGGATGGTCACCGTGTAGCTACCCAGGAGCACATAAACCGCGAACATGACCACGACAGCGAGCCCGAGGAAAAACGTAGGGCTCAGCACGCGCCGAAGTGACAGTTGATGGCCATGTTTGCCCGCATTATTGGCATTAAGTGCCAACTCGGTGGGGAGTTTGTGGACGGTTGTCACAGTCCGGCCCCCTTGCCGCGGCGGATGAGCCAGACGAACACGGGAGCGCCGATGATTGCCGTCATGATTCCTGCGGGGACTTCGCCCGGGAGAAGGATCACGCGGCCAACGATGTCGGCGCTGATCAGCAGGATGGGGGCCACAACGGCGGAGAACGGCAGGATCCACCGGTAGTCCGGCCCGGTCAGCGAGCGGACAGCGTGCGGAATGACGAGGCCCAGGAAGGCGATCGGTCCGGCCACGGCAGTGGCGGATCCACAGAGCAGGACGATGCCCAGCCCCGTGATGCCACGGGCCAAAGCGACGTTCTGGCCGAGGCCGCGGGCAATGTCGTCGCCAAGTGCCAGGCTGTTCAGAATGCGGCCGCCGGCCAGGATGATCAGGGCCCCGATGGCTAGGAACGGCAGCGCGGGAAGGAGGACGGACCAGTCACGACCTCCGATGGTGCCCACCTGCCAGAAACGGAAACGATCGAACGTGTCCTGGCTCGAAACCAGGATGACGTTCATCAGGGAGAACAGGCCTGCGCTCAGGGCCGCACCCGCGAGGGCGAGTTTGACCGGCGTCGCGCCGTCCCGCCCCAGGGAAGCAACGGCATAAACCACGACGGCGGCCGCCGCGGCGCCGATGAAGGCGAACCAGATGTAGCCGGACAGCGAGCCGATACCGAAAACGTAGATCCCCACGACGACCGCCAGGGCAGCACCGGCGTTGAGCCCCAGAATGCCGGGATCGGCCAGTGGATTGCGGGCCACGCCCTGCATGGCTGCACCGGCAAGGCCAAGTGCGGCTCCGGCAAGCAGGCCCAGGACAGTGCGGGGAATCCGGGCGATGACCACAGCGTGGTTACCGTCCTCCGGAGTGAAGTTGGTGAGAGCTTCCCAAACAGTAGTGAGCGGAAGCCCGCGCGCGCCGATCGCCAAGGATGCGGCGCAGACAGCGACGAGTACGACGACGGCCGCCAACAGCCAAGCGGTGCGCTTGCCTGCGGTGGTACGGGAACCGGTTCCCCCTCCGGTTCCCGTAGCACCAGGGGTGATGCCTCCCGGGCCAGCCGGCACCGAAGTGCCGTTGCCCCGCCCCTGGGCTGCCGTCGTCGTACTCAGTTTCATTGCAGTTACTTGCCTGCGGCGTCCGCTGCTTTACCCAGCTGCGGCAGGAACGTATCCAGTGCCCACGGCAGGCTCAGCGGCGACGAGGCCGAGATGGAGAGCGTCAGAGTGTTGTCCGAATCGGCAACAAGGGCGCCCTTCTTGATGGCCGGGATCTGTCCGAGCAGCGGATCAGCCTTGATGGCATCTGCCGTGGTGGCGTCCGGAACCCAGGTCACGAAGATGTCGGAATCGAGTTCGTTGGCCTTCTCAGCGGACCACGGGATGAAGAATTCAGTGGTCGACTTGGTGTTCTGCTCCACCACGGGAGCCAGCTTCATGCCGATTTCGGAGAGGAAGCGGGGACGGTTGTCGATGGCGGTGTAAACATTGGCGCCATCGCCCTTGGCGGGCTCGAGGTTGCCGTAGATGAAGGTCTTGTCCTTGATCTGCGGGAACTTGGAAACCTTGTCCTTGACGGTGGTCTCGGTGTCCTCGATCAGCTTCTTGGCTTCGGCTTCCTTGCCCAGCGCCTTGCCGATCAGGGTGGTGCTTTCCTGCCACGGCGTGCCGTAGGCGAGCTCTGGCTGTGCCACAACGGGTGCAATTTCGCTGAGCTTCTTGTAGTCAGCTTCTTCCAGGCCCGAGTAGGCGGCCAGGATAACGTCGGGGCTGAGCTTGGCGATCTCGGTGAAGTTGATGCCGTCAGCTTCGGAGAACTGGACCGGAGCCTTGTCGGTGCCGAAGCCGGCGCCGAGCTTCTCGAGGGCCGCGTCCTTCCAGGGGGTGGAGCCCTGATCGTTGTTGCCCCATTCGTTCTTCGGAACGCCGACGGGAACAACGCCCAGTGCGATCGCGACATCATCATTGACCCACGAGACGGTGACTACGCGCTTGGGCTGTTCCTTGATGGTGGTCTCACCAAAGACGTTCTTGAGGGTTACGGGGAAAGCTGAGGATGCTGCCTCGGAAGAAGCCGGAGCCGAGGTCGAGGGGCCAGTGGAGCAGCCGGTGAGGGTAAGAGCGACGGCGGCAAGCGCGGCCGTCGCGGTTCCTGCTGTTTTCAGCAGGGCGCGGCGTGGGAGAAGGGAAGCCACGGGACTCCTTAAGTAAGTGATGCGAACCTAAGTAAGGCTAGCCTAGCCTGCCGATAATTAAGAAACGTTTGCGTCACCTAATCCAGCCTATGGGTGAAATGGGATGCAGATCACACGCTCCCTCACATCCCGCGCCCTCCAGCCGAACCATCTCTCACATCCCGCGCTCTCAAGCCGAACCATCTCTCAATGGACATCTGCCCGGAAGTTTTGAAAGTATTGGTGGCAGCGGACTACCGCTTCTTACGGATTGGAACGAGGGGATGAGCGTGCGCACTGTTTCAGTTGCTGCAGCCATGGTTGGCGAGGTGGCCGTTTTGGCCTGCTTGGCACTACCCCGCTCGTCGGCATCCTTCTAGGCACTCGCCCAGCACCCGATTCAGGGTCTCTTTTCAGTGCCCTCTTTCTCTGATGACCGACGTCTTCTGCCACTCCCCGCGCGCCCAACCGCAGCGCGCGGACGTCGACCATTTCCGAAAGAAGCTTTGCCATGCAAAAAATCACAGCCCAACAGATTCGTGCGTCATTCATTAACGCCAGCCGCTCGGAGGCCGCCAAGGCCAGCCTCCCCCGCGACTTCGAGACCATTGACTGGGACAACCTGGAGTTCCTCGGCTGGCGCGACGAAAAGATGCCCCAGCGCGGCTACCTCGTGGTTCCACACCGGGGCAAGCTCACCGGTATCCTGCTCCGGGCTCCTGAAGGTGGGTCCGGCAAGAGGCGCGTTGTCCTCTGCGAACTGTGCCGTGACGTCTTCTCCAAGGACGACGTCTACCTGTGGGTTGCCAAAAAAGCCGGACAATCCGGCAAGGACGGGAACACCGTGGGGACACTGATCTGCGCGGAGTTCGGCTGCAGCGCCAACGTGCGCAAGGAGCCGCCCGCCAACGAGATCAACCCGGACCCGGCCGCCGTCGTGGTTCGGCAGATCACCGGGCTGGAGTCAAGGACAGAACAGTTCCTGGACCGCGTCCGCGCGAAGTAACTCCCGGCGACCCCAAGTAGGTAGCAGCAGATGCCGTTTGGAACGGTCAAAACGGCATGATCTGCTACCTACTTGGGCGGGCAAGACGGCAGGGGACGTCAGCGGAGGACGATGTCCACCGGGTTGGCTTCGGACCGCCATGCTCCGGGGTCACCGGGCCCGGCAATGACCGGAGCCGTGAGCACACCCGAGCGGTTGGTTCGCTTGTCGCGGAGGATTTCCGTAACGGATCCAAGGTGCCTGGACAGGTCGATCACGTTTTCCGGGGCGGCCAGCAACAGCTGGAACCCGAACTCGTGGAGCGCCTTGATGCCGGCACCCGCGAACTCTTCGGAAGCCAACACGAATGCTTCGTCCATCATCACCGTGCCGTACGTCGTAAAGCCCTGCTCGGCAATGCCCAGCTGGTAACTCAGGGCCGCAGCCATGATGAACGCCGTGAAACGCTGGCGCTCACCGCCGGACATGGAGCCGGTATCAGCATGCATGAAGACTTCGGTCTTCCGATTGACTGCTTTGCCGGTGCCGGTTTTGCCCGATTTCGAAGCGACCTCACGGTGCTCCTTGCACTGGATAAACAGGTGGCCACGAACGTCCAGCACCTCGGACCGCCAACGGCGGTCCTCCGGGGTTTGGGATCCAAGGCGCTTGACCAAGGTCTCAAGCGACTTATAGCGCGCGGTGAGTTCGGCGTCGTCGTCCACTTCTGTGGCTGAAGCAGCGCCACGCGAGGGGCGGGTGTGCTTCGCCTTCAAGGCGTTCTGGATCGCGTCCTTGAACTGTTTGGCCGTAGCCGGAAGCGTCTGTTTGATGTCCAGTTCCAGGAAGCTGCCCTCGTGGAAATTCACCTGGGACAGGATGCCGTTGAGGGGCAGGATGCGGCTGGTGATGCTGCGGCGTTCCTCATCGAGCAAATGCAGGAGCGTGCTGAACGATTCGTGGGTGCGCTGGTTGAAGAACAGCCGGAACTCGGCCTCTTGTGCGGGCAAACCATCACTGACGATCGCGTGGTAGCGGGATTCGAAGTCCCTGGCAGCCCCAATCGACGTACCGTGATCGGCGCTGATGGCACTTCCCCAGTCGCGCACGAAGGCTTCGAACATGCGGGTCAACCGCTCAGCCGTCGCTTGGCCGCGCGACTCTGCGGAATGCAATTCGTCGAGCAGTTTGTTGCGGACGCTGTTGGCCAGGTTGTCGAGCTCGTACAGTTCAGAGACCTCGGCGACGCCGTCGAAGTACGGCTCCAGTGCAGTGACGGTAGAAGCCGACGGCGGTGCTTGCTCGAGCTTCAGCCTCGCGGCATCGAGCAGGCCGTCCGCCGTGGTCATCTTGTGGTCCAGCGCCTTGTACTCGCTCTGCAGCACCGCGGCCGTACCTGTGGAGGCCTGGTGCTTCTCGCGTACGGACTCGATGGTGGCCCGCAACGGCTCCAGGTCGGCCTGCGCGGCCAAAGCATCCGAGAGGCGCTGTTCGATCCGGGCAAGTTCCTCTGCTGCGACAGCTGCGGAAACTTGCTCCCACGGCCGCTCATCCTCAGCGACACGGCGGAGCGCCTCGAGCTGCCGGGCCATGCCTTGGTGCGAATCCTCACGGCTCTGCGCAAGTTCCGCGGCCTTCACGAGCTCGTTCTCCAACTCGCCCGCGCGGGCTGCCACCAACTCCAGTTTGGAAGCGTTGTCGAAGCCCAGGACGTAATCCTGGCGGCTCGTGAACCGGTCGTCCTTCTCCACCGTGTGACGGTTGCGCTTGACCACGCCACCCAGGCTCAGGCCCTTGTCCAGCCGAGCAAGCTCGTCAGGATCCTCGACGCACGGGTACGCGAAGTCCACGGCGATCCGTTCCCGGATCCACTCTCCGGCGTCCGCGTTGGCGCCCGAGGTGAGGATGCTCAACTTAGTCAAGAGGTCGCCGTCGGACACGTCCTCCACAGCCAGCGCGCCACCGGCGAGCGGCTTGGACACATCGACGGCCCGGAGGGCTCCACGGACGGCGTTATCGTTCAGGTACCGGGTGACCGCCGCGAAATGCTCACCCGGAACCAGCAACGTGGTGGCGAGATTGCGCAGCGCACGCTCGGCGGCCGGACGCCATTGATCCTGCCCCTCAGCGAGGTCGATCAACTCGCCGCCAAACGGCATGCGCTCTTCCGGGACGCCGGTTGCGGCCGCGATGGCGGCCCGGTTTTCAATGCTCGACGGCGGCAACAAGGACTTGCGCGACCGCAACGACAGGAGTTCCTGCTGGGCCGCCGCCAGTTCACGCTTTTTGGTGGCGTGCCCGTCGAACGCCTCGAAACGAAGCTCCTTCAGTGCCTCCGAATCGTCCTTCAGCTCCGCCGAGCGGGCTGCTGCCTGCTCATGCGCCTGGTCCCAGCCCTCGGCTGACCACTCAAGGTTCAGTCCGGCGTCGGCCAGCGCCTTCCGGGCCGAATCTTCAACCTGCTGACGGAGCTTCAGGCCAACCTTGGCGTTCTCCAACGACTGCTCAATGGCCGAAATCGCATTGCCGCCGCGGTTGTTGTAGTCCAGTTCAAGGTCGCGGAGCTCTTTGGCCAAAGCGTCCCGCACCGTACGCTCAGCGGCGAGTTCCTGGGCTTTGGACTGGGCCAAGTCCTTGTAGCGGGCCAGCGTCTTGGCGTGCACCGTGACCGCGAGCTGCTGCTTGTACGCTTCAAACTCCTCGCCGGCCAACTCCCGCAGACGGTTCGCGTCCAGCAACGCCTGCGCGTACTCCTTGTTCAGCCCCGGAACGGGTGCCAACTGGTCGCGCTGCTGCCGGACATCCTCCAACCGCTGCCGGATGGACATCAGGTTGCTGAATTCCTCCACCACATCATCGGCCGCAGCCAACGTGGCCGGAGCGTCAAGTACCTGGTCGCGGAAGAAGGTATTAACGCTGCCGCCCAAACCCTTACCGGCTTGGATCACACGCAACAGCGGCAGCGCCTGGTCCGAGTTGATACCCAGGAGCCTCCGGAAACGCTCGGCGAACGCCTTGTGGACGTCGAAAACCTGCCCATCCGGGAAGATCGACTCCAGCGCGCCCTTGGTGAACCGCTTCTGCGCGATCCCCTCAATGGCCTCAAGGTCCAACGGCTTGCTGTCGATCACGTAAAAACGCCCGACGCTCGACTCCGTGCCGTTTTTCGGCAGATCGAACAGCGCCGACACCGTCACCTTCGTGCCGGCCGCGTTATCAAACGTCAGCGCGACGGCGGACCAGGTGGCACCCGGGCGCTGGAAGGCACTGGCGGAGCTGTCGCCCACCGCCTTATCACCAACCTTGCCGCGCATGTAAGTGAACGTGGTCCTCTTGTCCTCCACAGCACCGCCGGAGCGCTGGGCAGCAGCCTCATTCGAGCGCGGACGGGCATCAAACACCCGGAGCATCGCATCAAAGAGCGTCGACTTACCGACACCTGAGTTGCCCGTCAGAAGGGTCCCCTTGCGGTCCACATGCATGGTGTGGGCCCCGTGGAATGTGCCCCAGTTGACCACCTGCACGAGCGCCAAACGCATCTGGCCCGGGTTTGTGAGCTCACCGAGCGGGAGCATGCTTGCGATGGTCACTTGGTCATCCCGTCAGTCGTGGTTGCGTCCGCCTGCGCGATGGATGCCGGCCCCGCCCCTTCGCCGCGCAGCTGATCTTCGATCAGCTCGACGCGCGGCTTCGACAGGCCCGATGCCACTCCCGGTCCAGCATCCATCGCTCCGGCTTCGTCGTGCATGTCACCCTTGGCGCCGACAGCTGGCTCAAAACGCTCGACGTCGGTGCTCACCTCAGCGGACCCGTCACCTTCGGGGTCCTCGTCCAGGCCGTCATCTGAGGGCGTGGGTTGGTTGGAGTCGGAGTCCAGGTCCAGGAGGGGCTCTGTTCCGGATACGTCGGCGGCTACTGCTATCAGTGCCTCTATCTGGGCCGGGATGTCGCCGATGTTTTCGAAGGGCAGGGCCAGTGGGAGGGCGTTGCTGATGGTGTAGCTGTCGTCCAGCGGTGTGGGGAGGATGAGTTGGCGGGCCAGGAGTTTGGTGATGGTGCGGGTGACCACGTCGGAGTCGCGCAGGGCGTCTTGCTGGCCCGCAGGGGTGTAGTTGGCAACGAGATCCGAGATTTCTTCGCGGGTGATCGTCGGGTCCGTTTGGGCGGTGACGTGGCGGTCCAGAAGGAGGCGCAGGCGGAGCAGGACGATGGTTTCCACGCGGCTCAAAGCACGCTGCTGCCGGAGGATGCTGGACCGGGAGCTCGCGCCGATGATTTCGGGATCGACCGGGCGGAGGACCGCGATTTTGCGGTCGTGATCGAGCTGGAGGGTGAGGAAAAGTTCGGACAGGCGGCTGCGGAGGATCAGCTGGTTGTCCAAGAGGGTGGTCCACAATTTCTCGTCGCGGCCGCCGTCGATGTACGGGCCTTTGAGGAGCTTCACCAAGGCGTGACGCACTTTCATGGGGAGCACGCCGGTGTCGCCGGGGAACAGGGCGGCGCCGTCAACGAAGGAGTCCCTCGGTGTCACCCGGAACGGATCCGCGTGGCTGATTTCGGCCGCCGGTTCCGCCGGTTCAGCCGGCTCAACACCAACCTCAACCATCTCCTCGGTGACCTCCCCCGCTTCGGCGACGTCCGGCGTCGTGCTTTCCTCTGTGGTGATTTCCTCAGTCATCAGAATCCTCATTCAGCGTGACGACAGGCAGGTACGCCGTGCGGATGCTGCCGTCGATTTGTTCGAAGTCGATGTGTTCCCAGGCGGCCCGGTCGAAGGCAGCGCCGCCCTGCAGTGCCATGGACAGCAGGGTGCGCATGGTGTTGATGTGCCGTTCTTCGGCGGGCAGGTTTTCCCAGGCGTCGCCCAGGGTGGCCGCGCCGGCCATGGCCGCCCGGACAGCAGCAGGCTTGGCCTTGCCGGTGCGCGCCGACCGGACCCGGTCGGAGTCGCTGAACGCGATGGGGTCGGCGAGCCGCGGGGGTGTGGCGAATTCGTCGGGGTCGAACAGTTTGACCATTGCCAGCGACTCGAACCCGGCGTTGAACAGGACTGGCCCTGGGATCAGGCTGGGCCGGTCCCGTTCGTAGGGCATGGAGCGGATGGCCTGCTCGGCTTCGGCCAGCACCTTGCGGAGGCTGACGGATTGCCGGACGTCGTCGCTCTGGATATACGTATTCAGGCTCTCGGAAAGCTTGCCGTAGATACGTTGGATCTGGCTGTGCTGCGTTCGCAGTTCGGCCACGAGGTTTTTGAGCGTTTCGCGGTCCTCATGGGTGAGGTCGTCGGCGAATTGCCTGCTCAACACTTCGCCGATCGCTGAGCGGAAGCGCAACTGCTGCTGTGGGTCCTCCAGGAAGGCAGTGAACGACCGGAAGGTGCGGCCCTCGGGGCTTTGGCGCAGCCGCTTGTCGGCCTCCAAAACCTGGGCCATGGTGGCGCCCTTGCTTAGGGACTCCTCGATGATCTGGTTGCGGAGTTCGCCCACCAATTCCTCGATGCGGTCACGCATCTTCTTGTAGTCCGCGGGCAGGCTGGCGGCGAGGTCCAGGATGTTGCCGGCAGCTTCCACGGCTTCCTCGTCGTCCAGGAGGCCATCGAATTCGCCCGAGCTGATGTCCTCAACCAACTGCTGCCGCTCGTGGATTTCCTCCTCCAGGGCTTCCAACCGCGCGCTCTGGTCCGGGTTGGTCTCGTTGGCGAGCTTCTCCACATCGCCCAGAAGCGTGCCGAGCCGCGAGCCATTCAGCGTGGAACGCTCGCTGGAAAGGCTGTCCAGGAACGCCAGCACGCGGGCGGCGGGTTCCGTGACTTCGTAGACGATCTGGCCGGACTGATTGCGACGGGTCAGGAACTGCTTGCGCGTCCATTCGTCGCCGAACAGCTTGCCGTTCTGCTGGCCGCCCAGCGTCGGGTCCTGGCGCCGGAGCTGTTCAAGGAAAGCGTCGACGTCGGCGTGGAACTCTTCGAGGGGAAGCTGCGGCCGGGTGCGGGTAAAGGATGCTTGCAGCACCGCGATCACCCACGGCGCCGATCGGGTCAAAGCCCACGCAGGGCCTTTGGTCAGCTGCTCGAGGTCACGGAGCCTCGCGCTGATGGCGTCGGCGGAGGACATGGCTGAACGGGACAACTACTCTCCTTCAGCTGCTGCGAAACCTGGCTGGCAGCGGAAACTGCCCCGTACAAGGTTAACGCAGAGCGTCAGAGCCTCCCCACCGCAACCATTTCGTAACCTACCGTGCGGTATGGTTTCGATCCCATATCAACGGCGTCGCGAGGCGTTTCCGCTCTGGCCGGAAAGCACGCCCACCCCTAGTGTCAGAACATCGACGCAGCCTCGCCGCGCCGACCCACGCACCGTCGCTCCGGGGGGAACCATGGATTTCGATTTCACTGCGCTGGAAACAGGCACCTACGTCGTTATTGGAACGCTGGTCTTCGCTGCACTTTTAGTGGCATTCATCGCAGCAGCAGCAATGGCAACAATCATTCTTATCGGCACTATGGGCATGGTCTGGTACGCCGTCAAAGGTGTTCTTGGTGGCCTTGTCCATGGCATTAATTTCGCGTGGGACCGCCTGGTTCACCACGCAGGACAAGTGGAAATTCCGGCCGAATTCCAGCCGCAGATTTCCTCTGGTACGGGAAGCTACCCGCGGGTAGCATTGAGGGACAGCTGAAGGGTTCCCACCCACGGCGGACCCTGGCTCCATCCGGCACAACCGGCTAGAGGAGTTACCCCATGACGTCCGCCACTGACAACAGTCTCGCCGCCGCAAGCGTCAACGCCACCGCAGAAGAAGCCCGCGCCGTCGCCGAAGCCGCGCGGGAAACCGAATGGAACCGGCCCAGCTTCGCCAAGGGCCTCTACCTGGGCAGCTTCGACCTCAGCCTCATCCACCCCTGGCCACAAGCACGGGCCGATGACGTGGAGCGGGGCGAGGAATTCATGGGCCGGCTGCTCACGTTCGCCAAGACCATGTCCGGCCGCACCATTGAACGGGACGCCAAGATTCCCGACGAGTACCTCAAAGGGCTCGCGGACCTTGGCGTCTTTGGCATGAAAATTCCTCGCGAATACGGCGGGCTGGGTTTGTCCCTGGTCTACTACGGCCGCGCGCTGGCCCTGCTGGGATCGGTTCATCCGAGCCTCGGCGCCCTCATTTCCGCGCACCAGTCCATCGGCGTCCCGGAGCCTGTGAAGGAATTCGGCACACCGGAACAGAAACAGGAATACCTGCCGCGATGCGCCGCCGGCGCCATTACCGCTTTCCTCCTGACAGAGCCCGACGTCGGCAGCGACCCCGCGCGCATGGGCGCCACTGCCGTGTTGTCCGACGACGGCGGTTCTTACCTTTTGGACGGCGTGAAACTGTGGACCACCAACGGTGTGATCGCCGAATTGGTGGTGGTCATGGCCCGGGTTCCGGCACATACCGATGCTGACGGGACCGAGCACAAGGGCGGGATCTCTGCGTTCGTTGTGGAAATGGATTCCCCCGGCATCACGGTGGAGAACCGCAACGCTTTCATGGGGCTGCGTGGAATCGAAAACGGCGTGACCCGGTTCCACCAGGTCCTGGTCCCTGCAGCCAACAGGCTCGGCCGCGAAGGCCAAGGACTCAAGATTGCTCTCACCACTCTCAATACGGGACGGCTTTCCATCCCTGGTTTGTGCGTTGCTGCCGGAAAGTGGAGCCTGAAGATTTCCCGTGAATGGTCCAACGCCAGGACCCAATGGGGACGTCCCGTGGGCAAGCACGAAGCCGTGGGCAAGAAGATCGCGTTCATCGCCGCCACCACTTTTGCGCTGGAAGCGGTGTTCGAATTGTCCGCCGAGATGGCCGACGCCGGCCAGAAGGATGTGCGCATCGAGGCTGCGCTGGCCAAGCTGTGGTCCACTGAATTGAGCTGCCGGATCGCCGATGAACTGGTCCAGATCCGTGGCGGCCGTGGCTTCGAAACCGCCGATTCCCTTGAGGCCCGGGGCGAGCGCGCAGTCCCGGCCGAGCAACTGCTCCGGGACCTGCGCATCAACCGGATCTTCGAGGGTTCCAGCGAGATCATGAAACTCTTGATTGCCCGCGAAGCCGTGGATGCGCACCTTGCAGCCGCGGGCGACCTCGCCTCAGCGGACGCGAGCCTGCAGGACAAGGCGAGGGCCGCCGTCGGGGCCTCTGGCTTCTACGCGAAATGGCTGCCGAAACTCGTGGCGGGTGCCGGCATGGATCCCCGGTCCTACGCGGAATTCGGGCGTTTGGCCAAGCAGCTGCGATTCGTTGAGAGGTCCTCGCGGCGGCTCGCGCGGCAGACCTTCTACGGCATGGGAAGGTGGCAGGCGAAGCTCGAGCACAAGCAGGCGTTCCTTGGCAGGATTGTGGACATCGGCGCTGAGTTGTTCGCCATGGCCGCGTGCTGCTCGCGGGCCGAAATGCTCCTCCGTAAGCACCCGGAACAAGGCGCCACCGCGTTCGAACTGGCAGAGGCATTCTGTGAGCAGGCACGTGTGCGGGTGGACGAATACTTCGACCAGCTGTGGAGGAATACTGACGACGGCGACCACGGACTCTCGCGCAAAGTCCTCGCTGGTGACTACGCCTGGTTGGAGGCCGGGGTCCTGGACCAGTCCGAAGGTACCGGGCCGTGGATCGGTGACGCCTCGCCCGGAGCCTCAACCAAGGAGAACCTGCACCGCAACTATCGATGACGCGCTAGCGAACGTCTCCGTCCACGTAGAACCAGCGCTTGCCTTCCCGAACGAAGCGGCTGACTTCGCGCTGGACGCCGCGTTCGCCGTCGAGCCTGTAGTGCGCAGCGAACTCAACCGTGCCCGTCGTGTCCAAGGGGCCGCCTTTCGACGTCGCGACGATGTCCAGCCTGCGCCACTGCATGTCCGGATCGAGGTCCATGGCCTCCGGCCGGGTGGAGGCGTGCCAGGTGCGCAGGAGGTAGCTGGGGTCCAGGACGACGAAGGCCGAATAGCGGGAACGCATGAGTTGGCCGGCAGTGGGCGCGTCGGCGTCACCGCGGTGGAATCGGGCGCAGCAATCGTCGTATTGATCCCCGGAGAGGCAGGGACAGGCGCCGTTGTGGAGTCTGGCAAGGTCAGGGGTCACGAGGTCCCAATCTGAGGCTGTAAATGAGAGCTGGGCAACATATTTTCCCATGCCATATAACAGCTTTGAAACAACCCCGCCAGAGTAGGGGGCGGCGCGTGATTCCGTCGGTGCTGGACCTTAGGCTAGATACGCAAGCTGGGTGGGCAATGCGCGCATCACAAAACGACAGCCAGGGGAGGCTACGTGGAGGATCCGACAACACTCGCCATCAACCTGACGTATTTGGGAACACTGGGACTCGCTGTCCTCATGTTCCTGGGTCTCGGGTTGGTCATCATCATCACTTTGGTGGTAGCGGGAGTCGGGCGGCTGCTGTCGATTATTCTCCTGGCGATGGTGGGGATTTTCCCGAAGAAGGAAACCACTCCCATCGTCCAGTTGCCGCCGCGCCCCGCTCGCGTCCCTGATCCCGTGACCGGCGTCGAGTCTCCTGCAGCTGTTGCATCGCCTCTGGATGACCTCGCCTATCTTGAAACTGGATCTACTGCGGTGCAGGCTCCCACTGCGGTTGCTACGGCTTCACAACCGGCTGCCCCTGCGCCGGTTTCGAAAGTTGCAGCCGCGCCGGTTTCGAAGGTTGCCGCCGCGCCGGCCGCTCCGCCGGCGGCGAAGCCCGCCGAACCTTCCGCCCCTCACGCGCCCAAGCGCGACCTCCTGGGAGACGTTCGACGACGGCTCTCGGGTGCGTCGGCCGCTGTCAAAGACGGCGCGTGGAAGGCCAAGGTAGACCCACGCAACCTTCCCAAACCGGCGGAGGTTAAGTCGGTGGTTGAAAACCAGGCCGCACACCATCCGATTCTCGTGGCAGCCACCAAGGAACCGCCGGTTCTGGCGAAGGACTGGGCAGATGCCGTGGCCGAGGCCGATCGCCGTGCAGCCGCCCGCGCGCAAGCTGAGCAGCCGCCCGCCATCAAGGTGACTGTCCGCGACGTCGACGAGCCCACGCCGTCGTCATCCAATGGCACAACGCCAGGTCCGAAAACCCCGGATACTTCGGCAAAAACGACTGGCAATGGCAACGGAAAAACCGGCTCCGGTAACGACGGCGGTGGCCCCACCGGCAGCGGAAGCGGCTCCAACGGCAACGGCAACGGCGCAAAGAAATCGGGCCCGAACACTTCCAAGAATGGGAAGTCTCCGAGCCCGATCCGTAAAGGTTCGCTCAGTAGCGCCAGCCGCAACTCCTAGCGGCTACGCAGCCAACTGCCGGAACGACGCGCCATGATAGATCAGTGGCTTTGACTCAAGGTTGATGGTGGTCGCTTTGACCTCCAGGACCACGATCGCGTGATCACCGGCGGGCGTCTCGGAGACAACTTCGCACTCGAAGCCCAGCACGGCACCGTCGATCAGCACCGCACCTGAGTCGCTCACGCTGGTGTCCAGCCCGGCGAAACGGTCGCGGGTCTTGGAGGCCAGTTGGAGGGCAGCCGCTTCCTGGCCCTCGGCAAGCACCGACACGCCCAAGCGCTGGGCTTGGCGGAGCTTCGGCCACGTTGTGGAGGAGTTCTGCACGGCAAACATCACCAGCGGCGGCTCCAGCGAAACACCCACGGTGAAGGACGATGCCACCAAGGCTTCCGGCGTGAAGTCCACCATGGCGCTGAACGCGGCAACTCCGGACGGGAACTGCGCAAATGCAGCCTTGATGGCCGCCGTTTCTTCCACTGTGGTCTGTGTCATTCCGCTGTCCCCTGTCGTGTGTTGCTTGAGTTCCTTTCCCATAATTCACCTGCTTCCGGGAACAGCAATATTTGTTGATTCGAAAGACATTTGTGTTGCCGCGTGTCAAGAAATGTCGCGAAGTATGGCCTCTTCCATTACTTCGCAAGACGAAAAACGAAGAAGTTCTACCGCTTGCGTTTATGCCTCCGACGGCCGTGTGTAGCCTCGATTGAACATCCCGTCCGTGGCCACCGACTCACGCCCGGACACCAGCACCGCCCATCAGCACAGTCCCACCACAGGAAGCCGACATGAGCCTCAACGAGCTACGAACGCTTGGACG
This sequence comes from Arthrobacter sp. WCS2018Hpa-7, assembly GCF_031843805.1. Classification (NCBI taxonomy): domain Bacteria; kingdom Bacillati; phylum Actinomycetota; class Actinomycetes; order Micrococcales; family Micrococcaceae; genus Arthrobacter; species Arthrobacter sp. WCS2018Hpa-7. Next base: position 327,252 of record NZ_JAVTJB010000002.1, on the reverse strand, counting down.
CACTGGCGCCCTGATCAGCCCGCTCACGCTGGGCACCCTCAATTTCGGCACCGGCGCCGCACCCACGGGTCCAGCCGAGAGCATCCGGATCATCAAAGCAGCGCTGGACGCAGGCATCACCAGCGTCGACACCGCGGACATCTATTCCCAGGGCGAGGCCGAAACTGTGGTTGGCCAGGCCATCCACAGTCGGCGCGACGACGTTTTCCTCGCCACCAAGTTCCACGGCCAGATGGGTTCCAACCCGGCGCATGCAGGCAACTCGCGCCGTTGGATCGTCCGGGCTGTGGAGGACAGCTTGCGGCGGCTGAACACAGACAGGATCGACCTCTACCAAGCGCACCGCCCGGACTACAACACCGATCTCCTGGAAACCATCACTGCGCTGAACGACCTCATCCGGCAGGGAAAGATCCTGTACTACGGCACGTCCGTGTTCAGCCCCGCCCAACTTGTTGAGGCCCAGTGGATCGCCAACACCAACCACCTCACGCCGCCCGTGATTGACCAGGTCCCGTATTCGCTCCTGGTGCGCGCCAACGAACGTGACGTTTTCCCCATCACCCAGCAGTACGGCGTCGGGGTTTTGAGTTATGGACCGCTCGACGGCGGGTGGCTGGCCGGTGGTTACCGCGTGGGTGCGGGCCAGCCTGAAAGTTCGCGGTCGGCTGCTGTCCCGGGCCGCTTCGACGTCAACGCACCCTTCAACCAGGGCAAGCTGCACGCTGCAGACGCCCTTGCGCAGCTCGCGACCCGTCATGGGTTGACCCTGATCCAGCTCGCTGTGGCTTTCGCCCTGAATCACCCGGCCGTCACCAGCGTCGTCATCGGGCCACGCACCGAGGACCACCTCACCGACTACTTGAAGGCCGCAGACGTGGTGCTCAACGAGGCGATCCTCGACGAAATCGACGACATCGTTGCACCCGCCGTGAACTTCCTTGAGCGCGACGCCGGTACCGTTGCACCGCACCTTGAGTACCCGGAATTACGACGCCGATAGCCTCCTTGCGTTGTGAGGCCTCCTTTGCGCGCTCTTTGACTCCGTTGAGGCGCAGAGCGGGCCTCGCAACAGACTCTTGACGGGGTTCGGCCGCGGCGTGATCCTTGTCCTAAGTGCTGCGGCACTCCGCAGCGTTTAGCTTCCAGTAGAACGCCGCCGTCCCATGTCCAAGCACCACGTCAAGCAAAGAGCAGCGAAAGCCGCCACCCCCGGGCAGCCGACCGAAGGTCCCCTGACCCACGAAGAACTGCAACTCTCCGGCAGGAACCATTCCATGCCGTTGGAGGCCCTGCACGACGACATCACGCCGGCAGGCCTCCACTACCTGCTCATCCATTTCGACATCCCGCACGTTGCCGCCGATACCTGGCGGTTGCGGCTGGGCGGGGCCGTGGATCACAGCCTCGACCTGAGTCTTGAGGACATCAAGGCCAGACCCGCCGTCACCATGCCAGTGACCATGGAATGCGCAGGAAACGGCCGATCCCTTTTGGAACCGCGTCCGTTGAGTCAGCCGTGGGTCCTCGGCGCAGTTGGCACCGCCGAGTGGACCGGAACTCCCTTGGCACCCCTGCTGGAGGAGGCAGGTTTGGCGAGTGACGCCGTCGAGCTTGTCTTTACCGGTGCCGACGCCGGTGTCCAGGGCGGCGTCGAAGAGCCGTATGCACGCAGTCTTTCGATCGCCGAGGCAATGCATCCAGAGGTAATGCTGGTCTACGCCATGAACGGCAATCCCCTGCCGATCCAGCACGGGTTCCCGCTCAGGCTGCTGGTTCCGGGGTGGTATGGCATGACGAGTGTGAAGTGGTTGACGTCGATCGAGGCTGTGACGTCGCGGTTCATGGGTTTCCAGCAGGCGGTCGCGTACCACTACCTGCAAGGGCCCGATGGGCCCGGGCTGCCGGTCACACACATCCGCGTTCGATCACTGATGGCCCCTCCCGGGATTCCTGATTTTTTCACCCGACGCCGCATTGTGGATGCCGGTCCGGTCATGCTGCACGGCCGCGCGTGGTCCGGCCACGGCGAGGTGGAACGGGTGGAGGTGGGGATCGACGGCGAGTGGATGCCCGCTCATGTGGACCCGCCCGTGGGTGATTTCGCGTGGAGGTCGTGGTCCATGGTGTGGGTCGCCAGTCCGGGCGAGCATGTGCTGCGGTGCCGGGCGATGGATACGTCCGGCGCGCTGCAGCCCACTGATCAGGTGTGGAATTACCAAGGCATCGGGAACAACATGGCGCAGGTGGTTGAGGTGACGGTGCGGTAGTTTGTTCCTCCTGGCGCCGCCAGGCGGGCCGGGCCCGGCGGGCTGCGCCGAGATCGCCGGTCCCGTGCGAGATCGCTGAAGCTTTCCGGCGTTCTCGCAGCTTTCCGGCGACTTCAGCGCTCTCGCCCGGCAAGCGACGCCCCGGTTAGACTCGTCTCAATCATGAGTATCCCGTCATCTTCACCGGCAAACGTCCGAGTCGACGCCTGGCTGTGGGCGATCCGTGCCTACAAGACCCGTTCGGCAGCCACCGCAGCCTGCCGTGCCGGGCACATCCGCATCAACGGAAACCCGGTCAAGGCGTCCCAAAGCGTGATCATTGGCGACACCATCCGCGTCCGCGAATCCGGCTGGGAACGGATCCTCGAAGTGCGGCGCCTGATCGCCAAACGCGTGGGGGCTGAGGCCGCTTCTCACTGCTTCACCGACCACACTCCACCGCGCCCTGTGGCGCCAAAGCTCGGTCTCCCCCAGCGCGACCGCGGCGCGGGTCGGCCCACCAAGAAGGACCGCAGGGATATGGAGAAGCTGCGCGGGTAGGTGGTTTTCCACAGGCCGCCGTTACCGACGTGAATCTGGCTTCCCTCCCGACCTAGACTGACCGGCACAACGCCAAACAGCTGCTGGGGAGCCTGTCATGTCACGCCTTTCGTCTGCCACTTTTTCTTCTGTCCGGCCTTGGACGGCGGTCATGGCTCTCACTCTGGCGGTGCTTCTGAGTGGCTGTCAGGGCGGTCCCGCACCCAGCGCGTCACCCTCCCAATCAAGCTCGACGACTGCGTCGCCCACCACCAGCGCTCCGGTTCCGACGGCTTCGGCCACTCCGGCAAGTCCGCCGACGTCCGCCGTGTACAAACCCGCGGATGCGAAGGGGAAGGCGCAGAACGTGCCGGTTCCAGTGATGCCGGAGCTGGTGAAGGAGAATTCGAAGGCCGGGCTGGAGGCATTTATTGGGTACTGGTACGCGACGTACTCCTATGCGATCGAAACAGGTGATCTAGCCGCGTGGAAGAAGGTCACCGACACAACGATCCTCGTTGCCGTCGCCCACGAAGAGTCGGTGTATCTCAACTACACGGACGGCAGATGGATGGCCGGCGGCACCCTTGAGACCCCAGTGATTGACGTCATCTGGAATGAATCTGGGAGCGGTGTCTCATCAGCAAAGGTCCAAGTGATTCAGGAAGCAATCCAGTACTTCGATGCTGACGGTACTAAGGGCCAAAGTGACTCTGTGGGCACTAATACTGCCGACGCGCTCTTCACTACTTATTTGAGTGGAGCGTGGAAGGTCACGAACTACGGAACGATTGTGGGTTAGTCGTGCGGGCATTCAACTTCCGCTTCGGCATTCTGCTTCTCGTTTTGTCGCAACTCGTCCTCGCCTCCGCGGCTGCGAAAGCCGATGACATAAGAGTCAGCGCCGACAGGCATGGGCGGCAGTTAGAAGTCGGGGCTACATTCGTATTCAACCCAGAGACCGGTAAATCTGAGTCAACAGCGGGGACTTCGCCCACGACAGAGGACCCGAACCAGTACATGGCTGACACCCATTGCCGTGCCGATGGACCTGACACCAAGGACCCCGGTTGCGACGCCCTCGAATGCCCGGCAACCACAACCGGCGGAGAAGAAGGCACCCCCGTGATCTGGAAGGAAGCCCCAAGAGCGATCACCAATCCGGGCTGGACGGACTGGATCCCCGTCAGCGGACCCACCTGCCTCTACGCAGCCGAACCGCAGAACGTCCTGGCCAACATCGCCGCCCGCATCCTGACCGACTTCCGCCAACTCCCCGTCAACGCAGGGTCCCTCGAAGCCCAGCCGTTCCCGCACACCCTCAAAGGCGGACCCACCAACTTCTACGCCACCACCGCAGAACAAGGCTTCGACGTCACCATCCTCGGCCAAGCAGTCCACCTCACCGCAACACCAGCCAACTACACCTACACCTTCGGCGACGGAGGAACCCTCGGACCCACCCCAGTGGCCGGCTACTCCATCCCCGAGACCGACTGGCTCACCAACGACACCCGAACCAGCCACACCTACACCGAAACCGGCAACTACCAAGCCACCCTCACCACCAGCTTCACCGGCACCTACTCCGTCAACAACGGCCCACCACTACCCATCAACGGAACCCTCGACATCACCACACCAGCCAAAACCATCCACGTCTGGAAGACAGAAAGGGCACTCGTCGCCGACACCTGCCAGCAAAACCCCAACTCCTGGGGCTGCCCCGGCACAGATCGCAAATAGCCGGCGGTACCACGAACCGCCATCACCCACTTCGAAGGCGAACCGCCCGTCGACGCACTGTGCAGATAGTGCGTCAAGCCATCCAAGACTCAAAGTGGGTGGTGGCGGCCCGCCGAATGGGGACGCCTAAAAAAAGAAAGCACCAGTTCCGAAGAACGGTGCTTTCCGTCAGTTGAATCCTAGGAGAACCAGGTCCCCGGAGGGCCCATGAAAAGGAGGAAGCTGAACACTGCGCCCACGGCCACCAGAGTGACAACAACGGCGAGGATCGGGTTCCTCAAGACCCAAGCCTGGGCTTTCTCGAACCCACCACGCGGTGATTCTCCCCCGGCTGCCAAGCGCCAACCACCGGCGAGAAGGCCACGGCGGTCGAGGGACTTCTCCATGGGAATGGTGGCGTACGGGATCACAGCCGAACCGATGGCAAGAAGGCCCGTTCGTGTTGACCACTTTTGGTTGATCCAAGTGAAAGCGGCGGTCGCGGCGTAGCAAAGGAACACGAAGCCGTGAATACCGCCAGCGATGCTCACGCCAACGTCGGTGGTGCGCGTGACGTACTTAAGGAACAACCCGATCAGCAGCAGCGTCCAAGTCACGGCCTCGGCAAAAGCTACGGTGCGGAACAAAGTGCGGGGCTGCATGGAAGTCCTCAGGTAGAAAACGGGAGACACGTCGTATTTTACCGGCTGTAGAACTTCCCATGCGTCACTTCCCAACAACAATTCACTGTACTTCCCAACAACAATTCACTGTGCCGAGGACAGTGCCTGCCCGTTCCGGATGCGGGAATCGCCAAACTCGATGGCAACGGGAGCGATCTCGACCACCGGTTCGTGCCGCGTGCGGGCTTTCCCGACAGCAATATGCGGAACCCATCGGGGAGACCTGTAACCAAGGGCAGGTGAGCTGAGGATGAAGTCGTCAACGTTGTCGAGTCCAAGATCGTCCAGAAGAAAGTGCAAACCCTGCAGCAGGAGCGCCTGGTAGTCGTGAACTTCTTGTGGAACATCCACTTCCAAGCCCATGACCCGTCCGCCACCCAAGGGAATCAGCCAGTCCGATTTGCCAAGGAATCCGGCCAAAACAGGCAACTCCGTCAACCAACTGGCGACTTCAGGGAGCACATGCTCAGGCCTCGCTACTCCTTTGGTCCACGCCACGATGTCCTGGACCAAGTCATCGAGGATCCCGACGTGCAGCAATGTCAGGTGCAACCCCGAAGGTTTACGGAGGGCATCAACGAACCGGGCCAGACCCTCGTAGTCGGAGGCTCCGTCGCCAATACGGAGTACGGGTACCTCAACTGTGATGCGAGGCCCATGCAATCTGCTTCCAACGGGGTTGGTGGCCGTCATGGTTGCCATTATGCGCCGAACGCACAGCGGGCGGGAGGCCGAGGCGGAACTCATGTAACGCCGTCGTGCCCTGTTCGCTACTTCTTGGGACGCGCTTGGACGAGGTTGGCGAACGGAAGCCGCCCGAAAGACGAAACAAAGTCAGAATGGTAGTCGACTTCGGCGGCATTGACCTCGGAGGCGGGGAGCTCCTTCCAGGCAACAATGAGGTCTAAGGCATCCCGTAGTTGCCAGATGAGCCGGGCATCCCAGAAAACGGTGGGCCGTCCGCGGCCGTAGTCCATGAATTCCTGGATCTGCTTGCGAAGCCCTCGGTTACCCTGGCTGCCGGCGCTCGCTTTGCCCAGATACAGCACGGAAGCATCCGCAATCCACTCGGCTTCCAAGGCTTCCCGTTTGAGCGAGGGGTCCTTCTTCTTGAACGTGCCGGCAGTGCTCTTACTAAGAAATACAGGGTCAAAATCCGCGGGGCAAAGGATGGCGAAGACGCCGGGGCCTTGGGGAATCCTCATGGGATCGAGTTCGTCGAGCGGCCGGAATCCGGTGAACCCGTCCTGCATGAGGGACTTTTTGGTGAAGAGCATGGTCCATTGTGTCAAGGATGGCTCGTCCCGACAGAAAGCCGTGGTGACAGCGTGAAGAGGGCCTTCACCAGCCCCCAAACCCTGAAGCAAGCCTTTCAGCGTTGACAGTCGCTTGTGACCCGTGCCATATTCAAAGCGTGAACCTGTCAGACAGCCGGACAGCCGGACAGCAAGAGCCCCAGGGCGGGCATATGCCCATTTCCCGCATCTCCGCAGCTGAAGCGGTCTTCGCGGCGCTGAGGCGTGCGATCGAGGGCGGCCAGTTCGATATCGGCACCAAGCTGAGCTCGGAAGCGACACTGGCGGGCCAGTACGGCGTCAGCCGCTCCGTCATTCGTGAAGCGCTGCGATCCTGCAATACCTTGGGCCTCACCGTGACCAAGACGGGCAAGGGCACGTTCATTGTGGCCAACAAGGTTGCTAACGACCTTACCTTGGGTCAGTACAGCGCGCGTGATCTCAACGAGGCCCGCCCGCACATCGAGATCCCGGCAGCGGGCCTCGCCGCCCAGCGCCGCACCGAAGAAGAGCTTGAACACCTCAAAGAGATCGTCCAGGAAATGCTCAGCGAGAACGACCCCGAAGCCTGGGTGAACCTGGACGCGAGCTTCCACTCTGCTGTGGCCCGCGCCAGCGGAAACCGGGTGTTCGCCAGCGTCGTCTCGGATATCCGCGAGGCACTGGCCCACCAGTCGGAAACCCTCAACCTCGTCGCTGACCGGCAACACCGTTCGGACGAGGAACACGTCGCCGTCCTCAACGCAATCGAAGCAGGCGACTCCGAAGCCGCAAGCAAAGCGATGGCCGCCCACCTGCAGGCCGTCAGCGTGGCACTGGACACGATCCTCAGCAAATGAATATCCCAAAGGACACCATGCCCGCCCCCGCAGCACCGCCCCACCAAATAGCGGCACAAAACCTCAAAGCGCCGCACCACGTCCCCCTCGTCGAGGTAACCCGCGACGGCCTGGTGGAGAGCATCCACTACGGCTCGCTGATTGCCCTCACTGAAGACGGCACAACCGCGGTCGAAGCCGGCGAACCGGACGCGCCGATGTACCCGCGTTCAAGCCTGAAGCCGCTGCAGGCCGTGGCGCTGCTCAAGGCCGGTTTGGACATCCCCCAAAACCTCCTGGCTCTCACCGCTGCCAGCCACTCTGGCGCACAGATGCACCGCGACGGAGCCGCTGAAATCCTGAAGCTGCACGGCCTCACAGAAGCGGCACTGGGCAACAGCACGGACCTGCCGTACGGCGTTCAGGAGCGCGAAGAATGGCTCCGCGCCGGCAACGGTCCCACCCAGCTCGCGCAGAACTGTTCCGGTAAACACGCTTCCATGACCGCCGTCTGCGTCATCAACGGCTGGCCTGTGGAGGGGTATTTGCACCCTGAGCACCCCTTGCAGGTCCTGGTCCGCGACACCATCACGGACCTCACCGGCGAGGAAGCAGCTGCCGTGAGTACGGACGGTTGCGGGACCCCGCTCTTCGCCCACTCCTTGCACGGCATGGCCCGGGCTTATGGCCGCCTCGCTGCTGCCGACGCAAGCACCGATGAGGGCAAAGTCGCCCACGCCATGCGTCGATTCCCTGAAATGGTGGCCGGCGAAGGCCGCGACGTCACCGCCATCATGCGGGCCGTACCGGGACTCATCGCGAAGGACGGCTTTGAGGGACTCCAGCTGGTGGGGCTCCCGGATGGCACCGGTGTGGCCGTCAAGATTTCCGACGGCGGCGATCGCGCCCGTATGCCTGTCACCGTTGAGGTTCTTCGCCGGCTGGGCGTCGACAGCGGCAGCTTGGACACGCTTCAGAGCCCACCCGTGCTGGGCGGCGGCCTTCCGGTCGGCGAGCTCCGCGCGGCCCACATTTTCAGTAACTAAACCAAGGACAGCTATGACCACCGTCGATCAGGCGATCCCCCTCCGTTCCGAACACGACCTTTTGGGCGACCGTGATGTACCCGCGGATGCCTACTGGGGCGTCCACACCCTCCGCGCCATGGAGAACTTCCCCATTACCGGGCAGCCGCTCTCCACCAACAAGCACTTGGTCCGCGGCTTGGCCGCAGTGAAGCAGGCCGCGGCCCGCACCAACCACGAGCTTGGCCTCCTGGATGCCGAGAAGGCGGATGCCATCGTGCAGGCCTGCCAGGACATCATGGACGGCATGCTCCACGAGCAGTTCATGGTGGACGTGATCCAGGGCGGCGCCGGAACCAGCTCCAACATGAACGCCAACGAGGTCATCGCCAACCGTGCACTGGAAATCCTGGGGCACCCCAAGGGCGAGTACTCCAAGCTGCACCCGAACGACCACGTGAACCTGAGCCAGTCCACCAACGACGTCTACCCGACGGCGGTGAATCTGGCCACGATCTTCTCCGTGAAGGAGCTCTTGGAAGCCCTCGAGGAACTCGAGCTCGCCTTCGCTGAAAAGGGCCGGGAGTTCCGGACTGTGGTGAAGATGGGACGCACCCAGCTCCAGGATGCCGTCCCCATGACGCTGGGCCAGGAATTCGGTGGCTATGCCGTGACCATCGGCGAGGACCGGGCACGGCTGGACGAGTCCCACATGTTGATCCACGAGATCAACCTTGGTGCCACCGCCATCGGCACGGGTTTGAATGCGCCGGCAGGCTACGCGGAGGCCGCGTGCCGCCACTTGGCCGAAATCACTGGTCTTCCGCTCCTCACTGCCGCCGACCTCATTGAGGCTACCCAGGACGTTGGTGCGTTCGTGCACCTGTCCGGTGTCCTGAAGCGCGTGGCAGTGAAGCTTTCCAAGATTTGTAACGATCTCCGCTTGCTGTCCTCAGGACCGCGTGCAGGTTTGGGCGAGATCAACCTTCCGGCAGTGCAGTCCGGCTCGTCGATCATGCCCGGCAAGATCAATCCGGTGATCCCGGAAGTGGTCAGCCAGGTGGCGTATGAAGTCATCGGCAACGATGTCACTGTCACCATGGCCGCGGAGGCGGGCCAGCTTCAGCTGAACGCCTTCGAACCGATCATTGTGCATAGCCTGCACAAGAGCATCTCCCACCTGGAAGCAGCGTGCCGCACCCTTACAGCACGCTGCGTCCGGGGCATTACCGCCAACACCGAACGGCTACGGCTTACCGTGGAGCAGTCGATCGGTCTCGTCACGGCATTGAACCCCCATATCGGTTACGCCTCCGCCACCGCTATCGCCCAGGAGGCGCTGGCAACGGGCAAGGGTGTGGCAGAACTCGTTCTGGAACATGGTCTCCTGACCGCGGCCCAGCTTGAGGAACTGCTCAGCCCGGAGCGTCTGGCAAACCTGAGTAAATAGGCCGAAACTGGCCAGTAAGCCCACGGCTACAGTCAGCCGTCCCGCCCGATGAGGCATACCCCACGAGGCGCTGTTCCGCGTGCCCGGACCCCCGAGCCGGACGCGCCCAGGACACCCCCCAACAGGACACTCCTAAGGATTCCAATGACCAACCCCATCACGGACCACACGGTCCCGGCCCAAGCGCACGCCAGCGAGAAAGCCCTCCACAAGGAGGACGCCGGCTACCACAAGGACCTTAAGCCCCGCCAGATCCAGATGATCGCGATCGGCGGCGCAATCGGCACCGGACTGTTCCTGGGCGCCGGCGGCCGACTTAACGCAGCTGGCCCCTCCCTTGTCATCGCGTACGCAATCTGTGGTTTCTTCGCCTTCCTGATCCTCCGCGCTCTCGGTGAACTGGTTCTGCACCGCCCGTCGTCGGGTTCCTTCGTTTCCTACGCCCGTGAGTTCTACGGCGAAAAGGCAGCCTTCGTTTCGGGCTGGTTCTACTGGATCAACTGGGCCACCACCACCATCGTGGACATCACCGCAGCGGCGCTCTACATGGAGTTCTTCGGCAAATACGTCGCCTGGATAGGTGCCGTTCCGCAGTGGGCGTGGGCGCTCATTGCGCTGGTTGTAGTGCTCTGCCTCAACCTGGTCTCCGTGAAGGTCTTCGGTGAAATGGAGTTCTGGTTCGCGCTGATCAAGGTGGCAGCACTGGTGGCCTTCCTCCTGGTGGGCTCCTACTTCGTCATCTTCGGCACCCCGGTGGAGGGCCAGGAAGTCGGCTTCAGCCTCATCGCAGACAACGGCGGCGTCTTCCCCAACGGCGTCCTTCCCATGATCATCCTCATGCAGGGTGTGCTCTTCGCCTACGCGTCGATTGAACTTATCGGCACTGCAGCCGGCGAAACTGCCAACCCGGAAAAGATCATGCCCAAGGCCATCAACTCCGTGGTCATCCGCATCGCCCTCTTCTACGTTGGCTCCGTGATTCTGCTGGCGCTCCTCTTGCCGTACACCACTTACGAAAAGGGTGTCAGCCCGTTCGTGACGTTCTTCGGTTCCATCGGCGTTGAGGGCGTGGACGTCATCATGAACCTTGTGGTTCTCACCGCAGCACTGTCCTCGCTGAACGCCGGGCTTTACTCCACAGGCCGCATCCTCCGCTCCATGTCGGTGGCCGGCTCTGCCCCGAAGTTCGCCCAACGCATGAACAAGGCAGGCGTCCCCTACGGTGGCATCGCCATCACCGCCGGCGTTTCCCTCCTCGGTGTTCCGCTGAACTACCTGGTCCCGGCCGATGCTTTCGAAATCGTGCTCAACGTCGCATCAGTTGGCATCATCGTCACCTGGGCCACCATCGTCCTGTGCCAGATGCAGCTCAAACGCTGGGCCGACAAGGGATGGGTCAAACGCCCGTCCTTCCGGATGTTTGGTGCCCCGTACACCGGCTGGTTGTCCTTGATCTTCCTGGCGGCCGTCCTGATCATGGTGTTCATCGAGTCCCCCTTGACCATGCTGGTCACTGCGATTGCCTGCGGACTCATGGTCTGGGGCTGGTTCCTGTGCCGCAAGCAAATTCATGAGCTTGCTGCCACCCGCGACGGCTACACCGGCAGCGCGCCGGTGATCGCCAACCGTCCGCTTCCCGGCGGCGATAAGTAACAAGCAACAACCGCTGAATCACGACGGCGGCACCCGGGTTCCGTAACAATCGGAACCCGGGTGTCGCCGTCGTGCGTTAACGCCCCCAACCAGGTCGCAGCTGAGCGCGTTTTGAGCACTGAAAACGCGCTCAACTGCGACTCAGTTGGGTGGGGACGCGGCGGAGGCAGACATCGGATCATTCGTGGCTACTATTGGTCCATGGCTGTCACAGACGAGGCGATCAGCAAGATCAAAGACATGCTGATCCGCGGGGAACTCAAGGCCGGCGATCGACTTCCGCCGGAAAGGGAACTGAGCGAGCGGCTTGGCCTCTCCAGGAGTTCCCTGCGCGAGGCGGTCAAAGCCCTCGAACTGATCCGCGTGCTGGACGTCCGCCGCGGTGACGGAACCTACGTGACCAGCCTCGACGCCAAGCTGCTCAACGAAGCCGTGGCGTTCGTGGTGGACCTGCATCAGGATAGGTCCATTCTGGAACTCTTTGAGGTCAGGCGGATCCTTGAACCGGCTACCGCGCACTTGGCCGCGGGCAAAATGACGCCCGACCAACTGCTGGCCCTCCGGAGCACCATGGACGGCATCAACGAGAACACGGACGTCGAGGAACTTGTGGCCCATGACCTCGAGTTCCACAGCATCATCACCGAAGCCGCGGGAAACGACTACCTCGGCAGTCTTTTGGAGGCCCTGTCCAGCAGCACCGTCCGGGCACGGATCTGGCGCGGACTGACACAGGAAAAAGCTGTGGCCCACACGTTGGCCGAGCATCACGCGATCGCAGACGCGCTGGAGCGGGGAGACGCCGAACTGGTACGCGCACTGGTGACGGTGCACATCAGTGGCGTGGAGAACTGGCTGCGGCAGGCGCTCTAACCCTCGGCCAGAGGGGTGACCGCCAAGCCGTAAGTCCGGATCGCGGTCTCTTCGAGGACGGCGTCCTGCTCGGACGGGCTCAGGGATGACACCAGTTCCAGCAACACATCCAGCGTCCTGCCATAAGGGGCCCCGAGGGTACTGACCGGCCAGTCGCCGCCGATCATCAAGCGCTCTGGCCCGAAAGCCTCCACAGCGGTTTCGAACAGCGGCCGCAGTGTCTCCGGTTCATACTCAACGCCGGGCAGGTGGAGTCCGGAGAGTTTGGCCACGGCATTGGGCTCCCGGCCTAGGGCTCGGAAGTCGGCGCGCCACGAATCCATGACGTCAGGATCGCCGAACGGAGGCTTGCCCAGATGATCCAGGACAACGGTCAGTTCCGGGAGGTCCCGGGCCAGCCGCACTGCAGCTTCCAGATGCCGCGGAAACGCATCCGGAACGTCAAAGGCGAGCCCCCGCGCTGACACCATCGCCAGCGACTCACGAACGGCGGGCAGGTCAAGAAAATCAGCCCGCGGATCATCATGGATCAGATGCCGCACGCCCCTAAACACAGGCTGGGCACCGAAGCGCGCCAACTGCTCCGCGGCCTCGGAAGGCGAATCCAGCCGGATCCAGCCCACCACGCCCAGCACCCAAGGATTCCGCGCAGCTACGGCCAGCATGGCTTCGGTGTCGGCAACGGTATCGTCGGCCTGGACCAGCACCGCTCCCCGAACTCCGGCGGCCTCCAGCCTCTCGCGGGCTTCGTCCTCCCCGAAACTCCGGTAGAGCGCACCGTGCTGCGGGCCGAGCCATCCATAGGGGCGCACTCCGCCGGTGACGAAGGAATCCACCGTCCACAGGTGCAGATGCGAGTCAATCACGCCCGGCCGCCTCCAACGCGTCCCAGAGCTCCTCCGGCACGGGCGCTTCCATCCGGGATGCGTTCGTGGCCACCTGTTCAGGAGAAGTGGCCCCAGCGGTCACGTTCACCACAGCGGGATGCCGCAGCGGGAACTGCAGTGCCGCCGTCGGAAGTTCCACGCCAAAGTCGCGGCAGACAGCCGCCAGGCGCCGCGCCCGCGCCAGCACGTCCGGGGGCGCCTGGTGGTAGTTGTAGTGCGCGCCCTCGGGGACCTCGGGCCGGGCCAGGAGGCCCGAGTTGTAGGCACCAACGCTGACGACGCCGGTGCGGCGCTGCACACAGCGGTCAAGCAGCGGGACGCTGGGCTGCTCAAGCAGGGTGTAGCGGCCGGCCAGCATCACGAGGTCGAGGTCGGCGGATTCGACGCATTCCAGCGCAGCCTCGGCCGAGTTGATTCCCACACCGATGGCCCTGACCATTCCCTCGGAGCGCAGCTTCTCAAGTACCGGGAGTGCCTGGGAGATGCCGGCGTGGAGATCGTGGACATCGGGGTCGTGAAGATAGGCAATGTCCACGTGGTCCACGCCAAGCCGTTCCAGCGAGTCCTCGATGCTGCGCCGGATTCCCTTCTCGGAGAAGTCCCACACGCGACGCGTGGTGGCGGGGACATCGAAGCCCTCGGGGTCCTGCCCACCGGCGGCGTTGGGCTCCAGCAGCCGGCCCACCTTGGTGGAGATGACAAACTCGTCGCGGGGCTTGTCCCGGAGAACGGCACCCAATCTCTGCTCGGACAGGCCCAGGCCGTAGTGCGGAGCGGTATCGAAGTAGCGGATGCCGGCGTCCCAAGCGGCTAGAACGGTGGCGAGCGCTTCCCCGTCCGGAATGGCCCGGTACAGGTTCCCGATGCCCGCACCACCGAAGCCAAGATTGCCCAATGTCCCCGGGCCAAGTGAGTTCATGGCAGTTCCCATACCTTCTGGATACCCGCATCCTCCCCCGAGTAATCATCCTGGACCGCTAAAAGTTCACCCATCCGGGCCTGCCACGGAACGTTGGAGGGGTGGTCGGCGAGCGCGTGCCGCATGGCTTGGTAGTTTTCGACGTCCACCACATGGAAGAGATCCAGACCGCTGCGCCAGATCCGCCAGTTCTTCACCCCGGCCTCTTTGAGAGCCGCCACCAGTTCGGGCGGGATGTGCGCGTGGGCGTCGGCGTATTCGTCCTCGGTTCCCGGCTTGAGCTTGGTGTGGAGGGCGATGCTCTCAGCCATGGACGGCCTCTTGCCGGAGGGCTGAGGGCTTCAGGAAAAGTTCCAGCACTGGCACCGCGACATCGGGTTTTTGAACGGGAAGCTTGATGGTGAGTGTTCCGGGTGGTTGGCCGCCCGGGGTCATGTTCATGGCTTGCTGGGCGGGGTCCAGTTCCCGCAGGAACACCTCCGAGGCGTCGTTCAGCAGCTGGGCGTATTCCACCTTGCCGGCGAGGTCCGGCAGGTGGACGTATTCGAAGGGCCACGCAAAGAGGTGGACGTACAGCCTGTCACCACGCTGCGTGTAGCGGGCATCCGTCGGCGCGGTAAAGGGCGAGGCTCCGGCCCCGTAGATGGCGCGCGAGTGCAGTTTCATCCATTCACCAATGCCCTCCAGCGAACCCAGCGCCCGCGGATCCAGGCTGCCCCTTCCAGTGGGGCCCACGTTGAGCAACAGGTTGCCGCCCTTGGACACACCATCCACCAGCATCCGGATGAGCAGGTCAACGGGCTTGTAGTTCAGGTTGTCCCTGTCATAGCCCCAGCTGCCGTTCAGCGTCTGGCAGGCTTCCCAGGTGACCGGTTCGCCGTCGTCCATCATGGGGCCGGCAGGCTGGTACTGCTCCGGCGTGACCAGGTCTCCCGGGATTTCCAGGCGGTCGTTGACCACAATGGCTGGCTGCAGCTCCCGAATCATGGCGAGCAAGGCGTCTGAGTCCCAGTCTTTCCGGCCTTTGCCGCCCCAATATTCCTCTTGGTGTCCGCCTGTGTAGGAGAAGTCGAAGAACAGGTAATCGATGGTGCCGTAGTTGGTGAGGAGCTCACGCACCTGGCCGTGCAGGTACTGGCGGTATCGGTCCATGTCGCGCCCGGCGTTCAAGCTTTCGACGTCGGCCGCGTTGCGTTGGGGATGGACCCCGTCCACGGTGAAGTCGGGGTGGTGCCAGTCGATGAGTGAGTGGTAGAAACCGACCTTCAATCCCTCGGCCCGGAGCGCGTCCACATAGGGAGCGATCAAGTCCCGGCCGGCGGGCGTGTTGGTGGCTTTGTAGTCCGTCAGGGCGGAGTCCCACAGACAGAAGCCATCGTGGTGCTTGGTGGTGAGGACCACGTACTTCATCCCTGCGTTGCGTGCGGCCCGGGCCCACTCATGGGGGTCATAGAGGTCCGGATCGAAGCGCCGGAAGTACTTGGAGTACTCCTCCACCGTTGTTTCCTCTTGGTTCATCACCCACTCGTGGCGTGCCGGCAGGGCGTAGAGGCCCCAGTGCACGAACATGCCCAAGCGTGCCTCCTCGAACCAAGGTGCGTGCTGGATCAACGGGATTCCTTCCATACGGGGCCGTTCGGAAAGCTGTACGCGGCCAGTGTTTCACGGAGCATTTCGTTTCCGGCTCCAGGATTCGACGGCGGCCAGTACGCGCCGTCGTGGACGTCAACGGGTGTGATGAAGTGTTCATGGAGGTGGTCCACGAACTCGATGGTCCGGCCTTCCTTGGTGCCGGACACGGCGATGAAGTCCACCATGGACAGGTGCTGCACGGCTTCACACAGGCCAACGCCACCTGCATGCGGACACACTCTGACGCCGAATTTTGCAGCGAGCAGGAGGATGGCGAGGTTCTCGTTCACTCCTGCCACCCGGGCGGCATCAATCTGCAGGACCTGCAGCGAGCCGGCCTGCAGCATTTGCTTGAACACCACCCGGTTCTGCACGTGTTCGCCTGTGGCCACGGGAATCGGGGCTACCCCGCGGGCGATGGCGGCGTGGCCCAGGATGTCGTCCGGGCTGGTGGGCTCCTCAATCCAGGCAATGTCATAGGGGGCAAGGTGGGCTATCCAGTCGATGGCTTCCTGGACATCCCAGCGCTGGTTGGCATCCACGGCAATCTTGATGTCGGGCCCAACAGCAGCGCGTGCCGTCCGTACGCGGCGGATGTCGTCCTCCAAAGACGCACCTACCTTCAACTTGATCTGGGTGAAACCATCGGCAACGGCTTCCTTGGCCAGCCGCGTCAGTTTCCCGTCGCTGTACCCCAGCCAGCCCGGCGTCGTGGTGTACGCGGGGTAACCCTCGGCGCGAAGTGCCGCCTTCCGCGCTTCCCTGCCGGGTTCGGCGGCGCGTAGGATGTCCAGCGCTTCCTCGGGAGTAAGTGCGTCGGTGAGGTAGCGGAAGTCAACGAGTGCCACGAGCTCTTCCGGCGTCATACCGGCCAACAGCTCCCAGAGCGGCAGCCCGGCACGTTTGGCCTTCAAATCCCACAGCGCATTGACCACGGCTCCGATGGCCATGTGCATGACACCCTTCTCGGGGCCCAGCCACCTGAGCTGGGAGTCATGGGCCAGCAGCTTCCACGTGGCTCCCATGTCAGCCAGCAGCGCCTCAACATCAGCGCCGAGGAGGTGACCACGGAGCGCGTTGATCGCCGCCGTTTCCACCTCATTCCCCCGGCCGATGGTGAACACGAAGCCGTGGCCCTCGTGTCCATCCCCGGCATCCGTGCGGATGATCAGGTATGCCGCGGAGTAGTCCGGGTCCGGATTCATGGCGTCGGAGCCATCCAGCTCAAGGGATGTTGGAAAGCGGATATCGAACGTATCCATTGCGGTGATGATGCTCATGCGGCTCCTGAAGTGCGTCACGATTCTTCACCGAGCCTAAACATCCGATGTCTTGCTTGTCAATGGGTCACATTTCCGTATTATGGGGGAGAACACCACACTAGAGCTCGGATGTTAGTCCCGAACACGGAGGAAGCCATGACCTTGAAATTCGCCAGGCTGGGTACGGCCGGAAACGAACAACCGGCCGTCATCGCCCAGGACGCCGACGGCACCGAGAAATACTTCAGCCTCATGCCCCTGACCCAGGATATCGACGGCGGATTCCTCGCCTCGGATGGCATCGAGCGCACCCGCGAAGCCCTGAAGAGCGGGGAACTTCCCGAGATCTCCCCCGAAGGCCAGCGCATCGGTGCGCCGGTTGCCCGCCCGGGTGCAGTGGTGGCCATCGGCCTCAACTACACCGCCCATGCTGCCGAGTCGGGTGCCACACCACCCGAGGTTCCTGTGGTCTTCCTCAAGCCCACCAACACCATCGCCGGACCGTTCGACGCCGCTCCCATCCCGCCGTCGTCGGAAAAGTACGACTGGGAAGTGGAACTGGCCATCGTGATCGGCCGGGAAGCGTCATACCTTTCCTCAGTCTCGGAGGCGGAAGCCTGCATCGCCGGCTACGCCGTGGCGAACGACCTCTCCGAGCGCGCCTACCAAATTCCCGGTGCTGCGGGACAGTGGACCAAAGGCAAGTCCCTCCCCGGCTCCACTCCCCTGGGCCCGTGGCTGGTCCCGGCCTCCGAGATCGACGCAAGCAACCTGCGCCTCCAGACCTTGGTCAAGGGTGAAGCCCGCCAGGATTCCAGCACGTCGGACATGATCTTCGACCCGGCCACCATCGTGCACCACCTGAGCCAATACATGGTCCTGGAGCCCGGGGACGTAATCATCACCGGGACCCCCGAGGGCGTTGCACTATCCGGCCGCTTCCCCTACATCCAGCCCGGCGACATCGTGGAGTTGGAGATCGAAGGACTGGGACGCCAGCGCCAGGAGTACTTCAGGGCACAGGCCGGTTCCGTGTCCGATGCAGCCGCTCCCGCCCACGTCAACGCCTGATGGCAGCCGCAGCGCCCTCGGTGGGCAACGACTTTGAGGGTCTCGCAGCCCTCGTGACCGGCGGTGCCTCCGGCATCGGGGCGGCCATAGCGGACCGCCTTGCTGCCGGAGGCGCTCAGGTCGCCGTCCTGGACCTCGCCCCGGAAACCAGCACGCACTTTGGCGTCCAGTGCGATGTGGCCGATGACGCGTCGGTGCGTGCCGCCGTCGACGCCGTTGTGGGGCAGTTTGGCCGGTTGGACATCGTGATCAACAACGCCGGAATCGGCGCCCAAGGCGACATTGCGGCGAACGCCGACGACGAGTGGCTGCGCGTCCTCAACGTCAACGTTGTGGGCATCGCCCGCGTCAGCCGCGCAGCTTTGCCGTATCTGCGCGAATCCCCGGCAGCGGCGATCGTGAACACCTGTTCCATCGCGGCCACGGCCGGACTCCCGCAGCGCGCCCTGTACTCGGCGTCGAAGGGTGCAGTGTTGTCCCTGACGCTCGCCATGGCAGCAGACCACGTCCGTGAGGGGATCCGCGTCAACTGCGTCAATCCCGGCACCGCTGACACCCCCTGGGTGGGACGGCTGTTGGATTCCGCTGCCGACCCCGCCGGCGAGCGCGCCGCCCTCAACGCCCGGCAGCCCCACGGCCGGCTGGTTGACGCCGCAGAGGTGGCCGGCGCCGTCGCGTACCTTGCGAGCCCGCTGTCAGGCTCGACGTCGGGAACCTCGCTGGCGGTCGACGGCGGCATGCAGGGTTTGCGGTTGCGTCCAGTGCAGTAGGAGTTTCGTAACGCAACGGGCGTGCAACGTCCGGCACCGGTGGTTCGCCTATGCTCAACCACAAGGAATCAACGGCGACTCACTTAGCAAACTCAGGAGCATCACCCATGAGCAACTGGCGCATCAGGGACTTCCATTCGTCCGATCTCGATGGCATCCTTCACCTCTGGGAGTCGCTCAAGGCCGACGGCGTGGAACCGGTGTACGCGTTGTCCGAGGTCCTCGCTTCCTGCGAAAAGGACCATGCGGTGGTGGCGGTGCAGGGCGATCAAGTGGTGGGCGCCGCCGTCGGACGTGCCGCACACGATCAAGGCTGGATCGTCTTCCTGGCCACGCTCACCGAGTTCCGCGGCCGCGGCATCGGCACCTCGCTGCTGTCCGCCGTCGAGAACCGCATGGCCCCGCACGGCCTCAACAAGCTGTCCGCGCTCATGCCTGAAACCGAAACCCGCGTGGAAGCCTTCCTGGGGCGGGGCTTCGTGGTCAAGAAGAACCTGCGCTATTTCGAGCGCACCATTCCCGTTCAGCGGCAGGAGTTGGAGCCATTGAGCCTGCTCGGTGGCCGCATCCTTGCCCGTGATCTGTGGGAAAACGTTGCTGGCATGCGCCGCGAGAAGGAACTGCTGGAACGACGGCTGGTGCTTCCCTTGGCTGAGGCCGACCTCGCCGACGAATATGGCGTGGTGCCCCCGCGCGCCGTTGTGCTGTTCGGTCCGCCGGGTACGGGAAAGACCACGTTTGCCAAGGCCATTGCGTCGCGGCTTGAGTGGCCGTTCGTGGAAGTCTTCCCGTCGCGCTTGGCCGCTGACCCCAAGGGCCTGGCGGGCGCCCTGCGCGAGACCTTCCTGGAGATCGCCGAGCTGGAGCACGCCGTGGTGTTCATCGACGAGGTTGAAGAGATCGCATCGCAGCGTGCCGGCGATCCGCCGTCGCCATTGCAGGGCGTCACCAACGAGCTCCTCAAGATCATCCCGGCCTTCCGCGAACAACCCGGCCGGCTCCTGGTCTGCGCCACCAACTTCATCCGCGCCCTGGACACCGCATTCCTCCGCCACGGCCGGTTCGACTACGTCATCCCCATCGGCCTCCCGGACGTCCACGCCCGCGAAGCCATGTGGCAGCGCTTCATCCCCGCCACGGTGGTGGATTCCGTGGACATCGCCCAGCTGGTGGAACGGACGGAAGGCTTCTCGCCCGCCGACATCGAGTTCGCGGCCCGCAGCGCCTCCCAGCGCGCTTTGGAAAAAGCAGTGTACGACGACGGGGCTGCTTTAGGCGGTTCAGCCAGCGCTGCGTCCGGGGCCGGGTCCGGGGCCAGGTCCAACGGGCGCAAGGGTCCCGAGACACAGGACTACCTCGACGCGATTGGTGACACCCGCACCACCGTGAGCCCCGAGGTGCATCAGGACTTCCTCGAGGACATCGACGTGCTGGGGCGGGTGTAACTCCTTCCCGCGGGATCGCCGGAACGCTGCGGGTTCGCTGGAGCTAACCGGCGATCCCGACGTATTCCGGCGATCTCGGCGTGGAGGCAGGGGCAGCGGTAATCTTTGAGCCATGTCCTCGAATCCCCTTCGCCATGCGCTGTCCCGCATGGGCGGCCGCGATCCCCATGAAAAGCACCGCACAGCAACCCCGCTGGAGCTCTTCTTCGACCTGACCTTTGTCATCGCTTTCGGTGTTGCGGGCAGCCAATTTGCCCATGCTGTGGCGGAAGCGCACTTTTGGCCGGGGCTTCTGGCGTTTTCGTTCGCCATGTTCGCCGTGATCTGGGCCTGGATCAATTTCACGTGGTTCGCCAGCGCCTACGACACCGATGATTGGGTGTTCCGCGTAGTGACCATGGTGCAGATGGTGGGCGTCCTCATCCTGGCCATGGGCATCGAACCGGTATTCCACTCCATCATCGACGGCAAGCACGTGGACAACTTCACCATGGTGCTGGGCTACATCGTCATGCGTGTGGCCCTGATCTTCCAATGGTTGCGCGCAGCCCGCCAGGACCCGGCACGTCGGGACACCTGTTTGCGCTATGCGAAATACGTGGCAGTCGTCCAGATTGGGTGGGTGGCGGTCCTCTTGATCGACGCCAACGTCCTCACCACTTTCCTGATGGCAGCTCCGCTGTTCGTCATGGAGATGGCGGCACCGTACTTCGCGGAACGTAAGATCCGCACCCCGTGGCACGCCCATCACATCGCGGAAAGGTACGGGCTTCTAGCCATCATCGCCCTGGGCGAATGCTTGATTGGCGCCATTGAAACCCTGCGCGCCATTGTTGCTACCCACCAGTGGTCCATGGATGCAGCACTGGTTGGACTGAGTGGCACCGGGTTAGCCTTCGCCATGTGGTGGATCTACTTCATCCTGCCCTCAGGCCCGGCATTGCACGTCCAGCGGCATCGTTCGTGGGTGTTTGGCTATGGGCACATGCCCGTCTTTGCAGCTATTGCCGCCACCGGCGCGGGCCTGCACGTTGCCGCGTACTTCATTGATCATGAAACCCACATTCCTGCGGCCGCTGCGGTGGCTTCCATCGCCATCCCAGTTATTTTGTTCAAGGTTTCGCTCAGCACGCTGTACGGCATCTTGCTCGGCATGGACCGGGAACACCTCTGGAGCTCCACACTGGTGGTCTTGGGCTTAGCATCAACCATTGCCCTGGCCGCAGCAGGTGCATCCGTTCCGGTGTGCATTTTGGTCATGATGCTGGTCCTGGGCCTGTCCATCGCCTACGACGAACGACGCGGCCACAAGGGCCGGGCCGCGGCACTCCGTCGACTGGAAACCGCCGCGGGCTAAGGCACTTCCCTGCGTTGCGGGGCCTGCTCTACGCCCCATTTCGTCGCCGAGGCACGCAGAGCAGGCCCCACAACGGGCGCGCATGAGTTACTCGGGAGCGATCTCGTCCAGTTCCTCGAGCAGGTATGGGTTGATCCGTTCCAGGATCATCCTGACCTCGTCGCGGGGAACGGCCGTGTACAGCACAGGCCGGGCGTCGGCGTAGCGGGTGACCGGCGGCTTTTCCGGCCACTTCTCCGCAAGGGCCTGAACCCGTTCCGGGAGCGAGTTGTGGGCGTTGTCCGCGATCTTCACCAACGTGGCGTCATGGTCCTCGGCAACGAAACGGATGCCGGCGTCGTAATCATCCGGATCGTCGTGGAAGCGCCTGGTGACGCGCTCGATGATGTCTACCGCACGCTCGGAAACTCCCATTTCCAGCAGGGCCTGCCGGGTGATGGGTGTGTCCTCGGCGATGTCGTGAAGGTAGCCGGCGATCTGGATGTCCGCGTCAAAGTCGGCCAGAGCATCGCCTACTGCCAGGACATGCTCGCGGTACGGGCGCTTGAGCTTGTCCTTCTGCCTGTTGTGGGCCACCTCCGCCAGGACCTGGGCTGTTTCTACAGTGAAGTGTGGTTCGGTCATGCTGGCCTCCGGGTTGAACATGGGACCAACGGCGATCGATCCCATGTTCAGGCTATCGGGTGTTCCGGGACAGGAAGCGCCGTGGACGTGTTCTACCAGTCCTGTACAGCGCGGGCTGCGATGGCGACGGTGACAGCCCTCGGCAAGCGCTGGGCAAATCCGGCCGTCACCCGGTTGACCCACCCCGAAACGACACTGCCGGGTGTGTCCTTGCGGCCCAGAGCTTTAAGCGCTGTTCCGACAACCTGCTCAGAGGTCTGCATTTTGCCCACTGCTGCGGACTCACCGCCGAGGACGTCGAAGAACTCAGTGCGCGTCGCCCCGGGACAAAGGGCCAGGACGTTCAGTCCGGAGTTCTTGGTTTCGTGGGCGACGGCCTCGGTGAAGCTCAGGACGAAGGCCTTGGTGGCGCCGTAAACGGCCATGCCGGGAATGGGCTGGAAGGCGGCGGTGCTGGCGACATTCACCAAGGCACCTTTCCCGGAGGCGAGCAGTTCCGGCAGGAAGGCCCGGGTGATGTCCACCAGGGCGGCCACGTTCAAGGAAATCTCAGAGGCAATAGTGTCCGGATCTTCCTCAACCAAAGGCCCGTGGGTACCGAAACCCGCGTTGTTGACCAGGGTGTCCACGGTAATCCCGCGGCCGGCCAGTGAGTCGAAGAGCTCGCGACCCACTCCTGCACGGCCCAAGTCCATGGGGAGCACGGTCACCGTGATTCCGTGGCGGGAGCGCAAGTCCTGGGCCAGCTCCTCCAGACGGTCTGCGCGCCTGGCCACCAGGACGAGGTTGGAGCCCCGGGCAGCAAATTGTCCGGCGAACTCAGCGCCGAGGCCGGAGCTGGCACCTGTAATGAGTGCAGTGGTACCTGCGTAGGTCATGGTCATGGCGGAATCCAATCCGTTGAGTCGGAGACTGATGTAGTCGCTGTCTACATGGTAGGCACTGTCTACTTTGTTGTCAATGACAACATTGGCTTAGACTTGAACCATGACCGACCAGCCCTACCACCACGGCAAACTCCGGGAGGCCCTCCTGGAGCGAGCCATGGAGACTATTGAAGAAGCCGGCGTGGACGGACTCTCGCTGCGCCAGCTGGCCCGTGATGTCAACGTCAGCCACGGTGCCCCGGCCAAACACTTCCGTGACAAGCAAGCCCTGATCGACGCCGTGGCGCTGGCTGGCTTTCAGTCGATGAACCGACTCATCCGGGATGCCACCCAGTCCGGCGATGACCTCCGCGGCCGCTTCGTCCGCGTCGGCAAGGCCTACGTCGACTTTGCCGTTGAGCACCCCGCCTTGCTGACAGTGATGTACTCCACCAAACACCACCCCGATTCCAGCGAGGAACTGCGCAACACCGGCGCGCAAGGAATCCACGTTGCCCAAGCCATGATCGCCGAGGCCCAGGAAGCCGGCGTCCTGGCCGACGGCGACCCCGGGACACTGGCCATGGTGTGCTTCGTAAGCCTTCACGGGACTGCCCTTCTAGCGGCCGGCGGGCACTTGGACGGGACGTCAGTGGAGGACGTGGTCACCGCTACCACCGACACCCTCTGGGCAGGCATGGCGGCTGGAGTCCCGGCAGCCCAGCTCGCCTCTACAACGCAGCTCAGCAGTTAAGTGGCGCGGCCGGCAATCACTTCCCGCACCGCCGCGCTCAGCTGGAAGTTGCGGCAGCCCACTCCCCCGGGCTCCGCCTGCTGGGGCACGTACCCAAAGCCGAGTTCATACACAGGGTCCGCGAACCCCAAAGATGCGCTGGCGCCGTCGTGCCCGAACGCGCGGTAGCTGCCGAACGGCATCCGAGTGTGGGACTTCATGAACACCGTGGCGAAGCAGCCGGTCTCCCCAAAGACGCGGTCGATTCCGAAGACCTGCTCGCTGGTCACCGCACGGATTGTCTCCTCCGTAAGGAGAGGGGGAGCACCGGGTTCGCCCGCCAACCCGGTCAGCGCTGCAGCGTAGATCCTTGCCATCCCTTCCGCGCTGGCCACACCAGCGACCGAGCTCAGCCCCGCAGACCGCACCTCCCGGATGTTGGGCAAGTCCAGGATGTCACCCACGGCCGAGTTGGCCGCAAGGCCGACGTGGCTGGCAGGATCCACCCACGGCCACGACGGATCGGCAGCCCAGCGGAAGGGTGCGAAGCGGGCCTCTTCGGCGTCGGGCAGGCCAAGGTAGAAGTGGGCACCGGTCACGGCCCGGATCCGCTGTTCAAAGACGTCTTGGAGGGTGGAACCGGTGATGCGGCGGCACAGCTCCTCCATGAAGATACCGATGGTCAGCGCGTGGTAGCCGAAAGCAGCGCCGTGTTTCCATAGTGGCGGAAGTTTGGCGAGCTTGGCGGCTGCAAGCCCGGAGTTGTTGACCTCGTGGAGGGTGAGGCCGCCTTCCACCCCCAGGAGCCCGGCCTGATGAGACAAAAGCTGCGCAACGGTGATCGAGGCTTTCCCTTCGACACCAAACTCCGGCCAATACTTGGTCACCTCGGCATCAAGGTCCAAGGTGCCGTCCTGAACCAGCAACGCCATCACCAGGCCCGCCATGCCTTTGGAGCAGGAGAAGACGCCCGTGACCGAGTCCGGGCGGATATGCGGTCCGCCGCTGAGGTCCAGCACTTTGACGCCGCGATGGTAGGCGGCGACTTGCGCCGAATAGTCCGGATCCTGATCAAGGAAGCTGCCGAAGAGCTCGGCGACGGGTTCGAAACCTGGGGCGATCACCTGTGCATGCATCCAGACAGCCTACGTGCTGGGCTGTT
The DNA here is from genome assembly GCF_031843805.1 of Arthrobacter sp. WCS2018Hpa-7. Classification (NCBI taxonomy): domain Bacteria; kingdom Bacillati; phylum Actinomycetota; class Actinomycetes; order Micrococcales; family Micrococcaceae; genus Arthrobacter; species Arthrobacter sp. WCS2018Hpa-7. The sequence continues at coordinate 302,213 of NZ_JAVTJB010000002.1, read as the reverse complement.
CAGGGCCGGCGAGTTTTCCACACCCACGGCTCCTTGGGGAGGCTCCGGGGGTGGAAGTACGGCAGCGCCTCCCCCAAGGTTCCGGCCGGCAGGCCCACCGATTCAAGGATCAGGTTGCGGACCCTGTCGGCAGTATTTCCGACGGCGGCGAGGTCGCCCAGCGTGACCGCACCGTCGCGCTTTGCCAGCCTCGCGCCGTCGTGGTTTACCACCAGCGGAACGTGGGCATATTCGGGAATGGGCAGGCCCAGCAGCGTCGCCAAGTAGGCCTGCCGGGGGGTGGAGGGGAGGAGGTCGTCGCCGCGCACCACCTGATCGATTCCCTGGGCGGCGTCGTCCACCACCACTGCCAGATTGTAGGCGGTGACTCCGTCATTCCGACGCAGCACAAAGTCATCCACCACGCCCACATAATTGCCGCGCAACTGGTCCTCAACAGCCCACTCAGAAACGTCCGCTTGGAGCCGGATCGACGCCGGACGTGACGCGCGCCGGATCTCCCGTTCAGCGTGGGACAACCGCCGGCACGTCCCTGGATACGCGCCCTGCGGCGCATGCGGCGCCGACGGTGCTTCCTGGATTTCCCGGCGGGTACAGAAGCATTCATAGGTGCGACCATCAGCGGTGAGGCGCGCAATCGCTTCGTCGTAGAGCGCCGTGCGCTCAGTCTGGCGTACGACGGCGGCGTCCCACCTGACGCCGACGGCCTGCAGGTCGCGGAGCTGCTCTGCTTCGGCGCCGGACCGAGCCCGGTCCAGGTCCTCCACGCGCAGCAGGAAGTCCCTGCCAGTGGACTTCGCGAAGAGCCAGGCCAGGATGGCCGTACGGAGATTGCCGACGTGTAGTTCGCCGGAAGGGCTCGGGGCGAAACGGCCAGCTGAAGTCATGGTCCAAGCCTATGTGGCTGTGTTGCCCGGCGCCCGCCGGGAACCGGGCACTGCGGCCGGGAACCGGGCAATGCAAGAGCCCCTCAGCTACCGCAACGATCCGGTGGCTCAGGGGCTCTTACTGTGCTGCCCGCACGATACGGGCGAGTGCAGAATGACAATGCTGTGAACAAGAGTCAATCAGCGGCTGCTTCCTTGCGGGAAACCTGTGCAGGGATCCGGGTGGTGTTCCGGATGCCTGGTGCCTGCGGGGTCCGGCGGTAGCCTTGCCCTGCTTCGTTGTCACCATTTGAGCAGGAGACATACAGTTGGTGCAACGGACACTAAAAAGAATGGTCGATCTGACCAGTCTGCTCGAAAAACTTGGACAGGAAGTGGTCACTTTGCAGGAACTCGACGCGACGGACCGGCGAATCCTGGCCGCCCTCGATGACGATCCCCGGGTGCCCATCATGGTGTTGGCCCAGAAGCTGCATCTCGCGCGCGGCACTGTGCAGTCCCGCCTAGAACGGATGACGGCCGCCGGGGCCCTGCGACCGAACAGCAGCCGCGTCCTGCCGTCGGCCTTGGGGCGCGGCGTAGCTGCTGCGGTCAGCGCCGAACTGGACCAAAGCCATTTGAACGAAGCCATCGCCGCGCTCCGGGACATCCCCGAAGTCCTCGAGTGCCACGCACCCGCCGGCGATACCGACCTCATCATCAGGGTGGTGGCCAAGAGCCCGGACGATCTTTACCGTGTGTCCGAGGAAATTCGCCTGTGCCCCGGAATCGTGCGCACGTCCACCAGCATGTTCCTCCGCGAAGTGATTCCCTACCGGACAACGGGGCTGCTTGCGGAGTAGGGCGGGATTAGACGGGCGGGCCGATGTTGGTTTTCAGGTTCTTCATCACCAGGGTTGATGTCAGGCGTTCCACGGCAGGAAGCGCCGCGAGTTCGTCGTCGTAAAAGCGCTGGTAGGCGGGCAAGTCTGCGGCAATGACTTTCAACAGATAGTCAGGAGAGCCGAACAGCCGCTGCGCCTCCACGATGTTGGGGCTCGCTGTTACGCGCTCCTCGAACTCCGCCATGATGGTGCGTTCCACCTGCTTGAGGGTGACAAAGACAATCGCCTCAAACCCCAACCCCACGGCAGCAGGATCGATGTCGGCACGGTAGCCGCGGATCACCCCTGACGACTCCAGATCCCGCAGCCGCCGATGGCATGGAGCCACGGTCAAACCCACCTTTGAGGCAAGGGCTGTGGCCGTCATTCGGCCGTCCTCTTTGAGGTGGCGCAAAATACTTCTATCGATTCCGTCAATCACGCAAGAATCTTACCCAAGATACGGGATTCAGGGCTAAAAATGGGAGCACTTATGGGCGGATTTTTCCTAGAGTTTTCCTACCAACTACCTCTGGAGAGATCGTGAATCCGCAGCTGTTCCTCGCCTTCATGCTGGTGGCCGTCAGCTTGGCGTGCACCCCCGGCGTCGATTGGGCATATTCGATCTCGGCAGGCCTCCGCCAACGCAGCTTTATTCCCGCAGTGGCCGGCCTGTGCAGCGGGTATGTCATCCACACATTGCTGATGGCGGCAGGCCTGGCCGCGCTGCTGGCAGGAGTTCCGGGACTCCTGGGGTGGCTGACCATCGCCGGGGCGGCTTATTTGTTATGGCTCGGCGTCTCCACCATCCGCTCATGGCGAGGTGCGAGCTTCAGCGCGGAAGCCGGCGTCGTGCAGTCCGGCAACCAACTCCGCACATTCCTTCAGGGCATGGGCACCAGCGGCATCAACCCCAAGGGCCTGCTCTTCTTCATCGCGCTGGTACCGCAGTTCGTCAGCCCCGAGGCAGCACTGCCCGTTCCGGTCCAGTCAGGTTTGCTGGGCCTGACCTTCGTGATCTTGGCCGGGGCGGTCTACACCGGCGTGGCGCTGACGTCCCGGAAGCTGCTGGCTTCCCGGCCCGGCGCCGCACGGATTGTGACGCTGACCAGCGGGATCATCATGATCGGACTGGGGACAGTGCTGTTGTCGGAGCAGCTCCTCCCACTGGTGCTGCAGCTGCAGCCAGCGGGCGCTTAGGCAGCAAGCAGTTCGTCCAGACGCTCATATCCTTCGATCACGCCATAGTCCATGCCTGTTGCCAGCGCCATGTCGCGGGCTTCCACGGAGGGGTAGACCTCGTGGGCAACCATCCGGGTCCTGCCGTCGATTTCCTCGAACGTGGTGGTGCTGATGACCACCTGGTTTGGTGCGCCCTCGAACTCCACAGTCTGGATGATGAGCGCATCGGCTTCAACGGTATGGAAGACGCCGCGGAAGCCGTACATTCCGTTGTCGTCGCCGCTTTCGTAGCGCCAGCTGCCTCCAGTGGTGGCGTTGTATTCGGTAATCTTTGTTGCCGTGCTGCGCGGGCCCAGCCACTTGGCCAGGAGGTCCGGGTCAACGTGGGCTTTGAAGACCGCGCTGACGGGAGCATCAAATTCGCGGACTGTGTCAACGAACGGGACGCCGTTGTCAGCGGTGATTGTTGTTGGATTGCTCATGTCAGTTCCTCTTTCTTCTGTGCTGGTGTGTTTTCTTCTTGTCGGTGCGAGGTGCCTGCCCCGAGCAGTTCGTCCAACTGCCTGAAGCGGGATTCGGCGATCAGCCGGTAGTTGTCAATCCAGGCCGTCAATCGCTCCAAGGCTGCTGCATCCAGATGGACCGGCCTGCGCTGGGCGTCCCGGGATCGAGTCACCAAACCCGCGTGCTCCAGGACCTGAATGTGCTTGGACACCGCCTGCTTGGTAATGGCGAATGGTTCCGCGAGCTCATTGACAGTGGCGTCCCCCCGGGACAGCCGGGCCACCATGGCCCGCCGCACCGGATCCGCCAACGCCATGAATGCCCTGTCCAGGGTGTCTGACCCCGGAGCATCGTGTTCCATCGCCACTTCAACCCTTCGTCATCAACCAAAGCTCAATCAACCAATTCATTGATCAACCGTTTGGTTGATTAAGAGACTACGCTCAACCCGGAGAAGGCGCAATGGTTTTTATTCGCCGCCCAGCTGCCGGAAGTCGTTCTCCCAAAGACGCCGCATTTCCGCGTCCTTGCGGATGACCTCCAGCGTCTCCAGCTCAGCCGGCGGAGCAGGGCGCTTGGACCGCGGAGTCAAGGTACGGCGGCCTTGGTCAAGTGCCACGAGTGCCCTGTCGGTCAACGCATCATTCTTCAAAGCGAGGTTGGTCTTCCGCCGCCGGAGGACTTCCTTCAACGCAAGTTGCGCGGATTCGACGTCGCCCCTGGCCCGCTGGGAACGCGCACGGATCAGCAAAAGGGCAGCCGAAAGGTCGTCAGTGTTCAGCAACCCTTCGGTCCACAGCACCACGTCCCGGTGCCGCTCCAGCGAATACGCCGCCGTGCAGCGCGCCAGGGCAGAAGGCAACGACGGCGGCAAGCCCACCACTGCTTCCAACGCCGACTCGGTCATCCCCATCTCCCGGAGGCAATGGGCCAGCGCCAGGAACACGGATTCCTCGCTGAACAGAACCGGAACCTCAATGCGTTCCGCTACCTCGACTTTGGTGACCACCTGCCCCAGGTACGTTGCCGAGAACTGGCTGGCGTCGTCGTCGATCCTTGTCGTCAAGCCGCGCTGCAGCAGTTCCGAAGCCCTCAGGAAGCCGCCGTGCTTGTACGCGAGCAAGCCCGCCATCACGTGGCATAAGCCGGCCCACCCCGGATTCATGCGGCCGAAAGCGAGGAGCCGATCCGGCTCCGCGGAGGTGAACACGGCCTCGTGCATCGCCTTGGCAGTCTTGGAGGACAGCATCTTCAGCCGCGGGACATTGCCCACCAAGGACAACCTCGCGTGGTCACGGCCACTGAGGACGCCGGACAGCACGTCATTGACGCCGTCGGCAAGGCCTCGGACCGAAGTGCGGACGTAGCCCTCCCGGAAAGGCGTGAGATCGCGGGTGTCATGGAAAATCGTGTGAACACGTCCGTTGGGAACCTGGCTCATGAATCCATGCTAGCCGCCGCTGAACTGGGGCCATCCCCTGCTATCGGAGGCATTTCAGGAGTATTATGGCGGCGTCGGCAAGGTTTTGCGACAACCCTTGCCGCAGGTCGGCTCTCCATGAGAAGAGCCGGGTAACAGCGTGAAAGGGAGGACTGATGACCACCGCTTCGCACCCCGCCGAACACCACCACATGATGGGGTTGACGCTTCGCAACACCGCCATGGGCGTTGGCGTTGTATTTCTGCTGGTTGGTGTCCTGGGCTTCATCCCGGGAATCACCACCAATTTCGGCGCCATGACCTTTGCGGGACATGAATCCGGCGCCATGCTGCTTGGAGTCTTCCAAGTGTCCATACTCCACAACATCGTTCATCTGCTGTTTGGCGTGGCCGGCTTGGCCATGGCAAGGAACGCACGCATGGCCCGCCTTTTCCTCCTGGGCGGCGGCGCCGTGTACATCGTTCTTTGGATCTACGGCCTGGTCATCAACCAGGAAACAGGCGCCAACTTTGTCCCGTTCAACACCGCTGACAACTGGCTGCACCTGATCCTTGGCGTTGCCATGATCGGCTTGGGTGCCTGGCTGGGCAGGGATGCCATGGACGAAACAACCACAGCGCGACGGAAGATGTAGGTCCTTCCGCACGTCGAGTAAAACAACGACGGCGACCGCTCCCCTCAGAGGGGCCGGTCGCCGTTTTTTCTTTCGCCGAGATTCCACTTAATGACAATGTTTGCGCTCCGGATTGTCATTAAATGCAGTCTCGGCGCGTTTTTAAGCGCTCGACGGCGGGTACCCGGCTCAGCGCGGGGCGCGCCCGCCCAGCCGGGTGGTCACCTTCGCAGCGGCTGCGGCGCAGGCTTCACCGAGGCTGTCCAACGTGTCCTGCGAAACGCGGAACTTTGGGGCCGGGATCAGGACCGAGGCCACCATGTTGCCGCGATGGTCGTACACGGGAGAAGCCACACCCACTTCCTCGATGGATGTCTCACCGAAGTTCACAGCCCAGCCACGCTCCACGGATTCTGTCACCCGTGCCAAGTACGCCTCGATGGCATCCTCATCCAGACCAGCGAGCGTGATGGAGCCGCTGCGCAACAGCTGACGCACCCGGTCCTGGTTCTCCGCCCCAAGGAACACTTGCACCGACGAGCTCAGGGCTTCGTTGTACCGGGCACCCAGCGGTGCGAGGTGTTTGACCTGGTGCCGGCTGGGGATCTGCTCCACACACATGGACTCGTTGCCGTTCCACACCATGAGCGCGCTCGTCTCCCCTGTCCGCTCAGTAAGTTCGCGCAGCACGGGGTAGGCAACGCGCCGCTCTTCGAGTTCCGCCAGGAGTGGGCCCGCCATGGCGATCATTCCCAGCCCCAAGCGGAACCTGCGCGAATCGACGTCGCGCTCTACAAGGTTTTCCTGTTCCAGCGTCGCCAGGATGCGGGAGACGGTGCTCTTGTGAAGGCCAATTCGCCCGGCAATTTCGGTGACTCCCAGAAGGGGTTCGTCCGCGCTGAAGCTTCGCAGCACGGCGATGGCGTTGACGATGACCGAGGTGCTCTTGGTATCGCCGTTGGTGTTGCTGCTATCAGGAGCGTCGTTGGATTCCGAGGGAGTCATGGGTTCACTATATTTCGCTGCGGCAGGGGGTTTCGCTGGGGAAGGCCAAACGGCCGGTGGACACCACGCTGTGTCCACCGGCCGGGTCACTAGGCTCCGATGATGTTGTACTCAGGGCCGAACGGGAACTTGGTGATGTTCTCGGCGCCGTCATCGCCGATCACCAGGATGTCGTGCTCGCGGTAGCCGCCAGCACCCGGCTGGCCATCCAGCACCGTGATCATCGGTTCCATGGAGACCACCATGCCCGGCTCCAGAACGGTGTCGATGTCCTCGCGAAGTTCCAGGCCCGCTTCGCGCCCGTAATAGTGGCTCAGCACGCCGAACGAGTGGCCGTAGCCAAACGTGCGGTTGGCCAGCAGACCGTGGCTGACGTAGATCTCGTTGAGCTCGGCGGCGATGTCCTTGCAGACGGCTCCGGGCTTGATGAGTTCGAGGCCGCGTTTGTGGACCTCCACGTTGATGTTCCACAGTTCCAAGGAACGGGCATCCGGTTCGCCGTAGAACAAGGTACGTTCCAAGGCCGTGTAGTAGCCGCTGGTCATCGGGAAGCAGTTCAGGGACAGGATGTCGTGTTCCTGAATCTTGCGGGTAGTGGCCCAGTTGTGGGCGCCGTCGGTGTTGATGCCGGACTGGAACCAGACCCACGTGTCGCGGATTTCCGAGTCCGGGAACGTCCGGGCGATCTCGTGGACCATGGCCTCGGTGCCGATCAACGCAACCTCGTACTCGGTGACGCCTGCCGTGATCGCGTTGCGGATGGCCTCGCCGCCGAGGTCGCCGATACGGGCCCCGTGCTTGATGACCGCGATTTCCTCGTCCGACTTGATCATGCGCTGGCGCATCGCAGCCTGCGCCACATCCACCAGTGTTGCTCCGGAGAATGCAGCCTGGATCTTGTTGCGGTTGTCCAGCGGCAGCGAGTCATCTTCGACGCCGATGCGGCGCGGGTTGATGCCGCGGGTCCGCAGCACTTCCTGGATGGCATGGATGTAGTTGTCACGCCGCCAGTCCGTGTACACCAGGTTGTCGCCGTAGCTCCGGCGCCAAGGCATACCGGCGTCGATGTTTGCCGTAATGGTGACCGTGTCATCCTTGGTGACCACCATGCCGTAAGAGCGGCCGAAATAGGTGAAGAGGAAGTCGGAGTAGTACTTGATGGAGTGGTAGCTGGTGAGGATGACGGCGTCGAGGTCCTTCTCGGCCATGATGCTGCGGAGGCCGGCAAGGCGGCGCTCGAATTCTGCATCGGAGAAAGTCAGCGAAACCTTTTCGCCGTTGTTGAGGACCTTGGTGCGCTCGAGCTTGGCGACATCGTTGACGGCCTCGTTCTGGGTGATGGTCATGGTGGTTCCTTTCAATGGGTGGGTTGTACTAGTCCTGCAGCAGAGGCTTCTTGGAAGTCTCCGTGGCGAACAGGACTGCGATGAGGGAAACTATTGCGGCGGCCACGAGGTACCAACCGGGGGCCAGCTTGCTGGCGGTCATGCCGATCAGGAGGGTGGCCATGAACGGTGCGGTGCCGCCGAACAAGGCGTTGGAGAGGTTGAAGCTGACGGCGAAGCCCGTGTACCGGACCTTCGTGGGGAAGAGTTCGGCCAGGAAACTGGGCAGGGTGCCGTCGTTGAGGGTGAGCATGCCGCCCAGAAGAATCTGAACCAGCACGATCACCAGGAAGTTGCGGGTGTCCAGCAGCATGAACGCCGGCACCGTGAGCAGGATGAAAAGAACTGATGCGGTGATGAGCATTCGTTTGCGGCCAAACTTGTCCGAGGCCATGCCTGTCAGGAAGATGAAGCCGATGTAGCTTGCCAGGGCAATGGTGGTGGCCAGGAACGATTCCGTGGCACCGAAGCCCAGCTCTTCGGACAGGTACGTGGGCATATAGCTGAGGATCACGTAGAAGCCCACCGCGTTGAGCAGCACCGCTCCCGTGGCGATAACGAGTTCCTTCCGGTACGTCTTGAACATCGCCAGCGCGGGAGCCTTGACGCCGTCATCCTTCTCGGCCAGTTCACGGAACGCCGGTGTGTCCTCCAGTTTGGTCCGGATGTACCGGCCGATCAGGCCCATGGGCGCTGCGAGTAGGAACGGCAATCGCCAACCCCACTCGTTGAGCTGCTCCGCGCTTAGTACTGAAGTCAGCAGGGCGGCCAGCAAGGATCCCAGCAGTAGTCCCGCTGCGGTACTGGCAGGCACGACGGCGGCATACAGTCCGCGGCGATTGGCCGGCGCGTACTCCACAAGGAAGGCGGACGCCCCTGCGTACTCGCCGGCTGCGGAGAAACCTTGGACCACCCGTACCAGGAGGAGCAGGATGGGGGCCATCACGCCGATGGTGGCGTACCCCGGTATCAGTGCGATGCAGAACGTGGCCACTGACATCAACACGATGGAGAGGGAGAGCGCCTGCCTTCGGCCGAGTCGATCACCGATATGGCCCCAGATGAAGCCACCAAGCGGCCGCACGAAGAAGCTGATGGCAAAGACACCGAATGTCGCCAGGAGGGCTGTCTGCCGGTCTGACTCCGGGAAGAAAACTGTTGAGATGATGCCGGCCAGGTAGCCGTAAACGGCGTAATCGAACCACTCAACAAAGTTGCCGATGAAGCTGGCAGTGACCACTCGCCGTCGAGTGTCCTTGCTGACTGTGTTGTTGGGGCTGAGGGTGTGGTTGGAGCCGGAGGCGGGTGAAACACCTAGCTCGGCTGCCACAGAGGATTCATTGCTCATGTGTCCACCAAAATCATTGGGGTTGCATTCAACGCAACGCTGTTGCACCAGAGTATGTGTGAGCGACGCCACGGTCAAGGGTGGATCTAGACTTTTTTGAAACCCTAATAACGGACCAAGCATTCAAAAGCCGAAGAAGATCGTTGTACTCACCGCATCAGCGTTGCACTCAACGCGCCTTTCTTCTCCCGACGCTCTCTCACATCCCTAGCCCTTCACCCGATCGCTCGCTCATCAGGGCGAGGAAGGCCGACGTCGGCACTCAAGTTGGCATCGACGTCGAGCCTTCCGTTTTTGGCGGCTGCGCACGCCCCGCCGCCCAGGCGACGGGAGTCGCGGCGTCGGAGCAGATCGGCCCAATGGGCCCGATGAGGGGTGCATCCGGAAGATGTCAGCGGGCCGTGACGAGGGTCAGCGCCAAGCACGAGGGATGTGAAAGAGCGACCCACCCAAACCCGAGCGAAGTGAGAGAGGGTCGGGAGGGGGGCGGGGTGATCCGGCAGCGCGCGTCTAAGCGAGGAACGAGCGAGCGCGCAGAGGATGACGCCGCCACCGGAAGGCGGCACGGCTCGAGCCCGCGGGATGTGCGAGAGCGATGCGCTCAAGCACGAGTGATGTGAGAGAGGGTCAGAGGACCTTGCGGATGGTCTCTTCGAAGCTGACGACGTGGTGCAGGGCGAGCTCGGCGGCGCGGTCTTCGTCGCCGTCGGCGATGGCTGTGAGGAGGTCGGCGTGTTCGGAGATATGGCCGGACACGGAGGGCATCTTCTCGAGCATGTGGCACCAGATGCGGGTGGCGAGGTTGTCGTACCGGATCAGGACGTCTTCGAGGTGTGCGTTGGCGGAGGCCTTGTAGATGAGCCGGTGCACCTGGATGTCGTAGCGCATGAGTTCCTGCGAAGAATTGTCCTGGCCCTCGAGGTCACGGATGGCAGCCGCGACGCCGCGGAGTTCGGAGCGCATGGCGGGGCTGGCCATGCGGGCGGCTTTCCTGGAGGCGAGCGGTTCCAGGAGTTCGCGGATCTCGGAGACTTCGGCGAGCTGGGTGATGTCCACGCCGGTGGCGAAGGTGCCGCGCCGAGGGTATGACACCACGAGGTGATCGCTTTCAAGGCGCTTGATGGCTTCGCGGACGGGGGTGCGCCCGATTCCCAGTTCGGCGGCGATCTGGCCATCGTTGATGGGGTCGCCGGGCTTGATGTCCAGCATGATGAGCCGGTCGCGCAGCAGCAGGTAGGCGTTCTCCGCCAGGGACGTACCCTGCGGAACTGATTCCAGTGCTTCGAGTGCTGCGCTCATTAGTCTCTCCCGTTAGTCGCATTCCCAGTCTGCTGGATGAGTTACCGCTGACCTGTTGACGACTATGTGATCTCCAACATACTATGGCAATAGTTCTAATATATCAGTTGCCTAACAGTCGGCCACTAGACAAGCCTTTGAAGGAGAACACCATGGTTGAACCGCTGATCCGCCCGCTTGCACAGGCGGACCCGGAGGTCGATCAGGCGATCGCCCAGGAACTCATCCGCCAGCAGTCCACGCTGGAAATGATCGCCTCTGAGAACTTCGCTCCCACGGCCGTCATGGAGGCCCAGGGATCGGTACTGACCAACAAGTACGCCGAGGGCTACCCGGGCAAGCGCTACTACGGCGGCTGCGAGCACGTTGATGTGATCGAACAGTTGGCCATTGACCGCCTGAAGTCCTTGTTTGGCGCAGAGTTCGCCAACGTCCAGCCCCACTCCGGAGCCCAGGCCAACGCCTCGGCCATGCACGCACTGATCACCCCGGGCGACACCATCATGGGACTGAACCTCGCCCATGGTGGCCACCTGACCCACGGCATGCGCATCAACTTCTCCGGGAAGCTGTACAAGGTTGTTCCCTACGGCGTTCGCGAGGACACCCACACCGTAGACATGGCTGAAGTGGAGCGACTGGCTCTTGAGAGCAAGCCCCAACTGATCGTCGCCGGCTGGTCTGCCTACTCCCGCCAGCTGGACTTCGCCGAGTTCCGCCGCATTGCGGACCTGGTGGGCGCCTACCTCATGGTGGACATGGCCCACTTCGCGGGTCTCGTCGCTGCAGGGCTCCACCCCAGCCCGGTGCCGCACGCCCACATCGTCGCCAGCACCACCCACAAGACCCTCGGCGGTCCGCGCGGCGGTGTGATCCTGACCAACGACGCCGACATCGCCAAGAAGGTTAACTCCGCTGTCTTCCCCGGCCAGCAGGGTGGTCCGTTGGAGCACGTCATCGCCGCCAAGGCCGTGGCTTTCAAGATGGCAGCCGAGCCGGAGTTCCAGGAACGCCAGGTCCGCGTCCTTGAAGGCTCCAAGATCCTGGCCCAGCGCCTCCTCCAGGACGACGTAGCCGCAGCCGGCATCTCCGTTGTCAGCGGCGGTACCGACGTCCACCTGGTGCTCGCCGACCTCCGCCACTCCGTCCTCAATGGCCAGCAGGCCGAGGACACGCTCCACCAGATCGGCATCACGGTCAACCGCAACGCCGTCCCGTTCGACCCCCGCCCGCCCATGGTTTCGTCGGGCCTGCGCATCGGTACACCCGCACTCGCCGCCCGCGGCTTCAAGGCTGAGGACTTCACCGAAGTCTCGGACATCATTGCGACGGCGTTGATCGCCGCAGCGAACAACGGCACCGAAGCAGGAACTGAAGCAGGCACCCTGAACGACGCCACCGCCGTCGAACTCCGCCGCCGCGTAACTGCCTTGGCGGACAAGTTCCCGCTTTACCCCCACCTGAACAACAACGGCGATGGCGCCGTAACCGAAGCAGAACTGATTGGAGCAGCCCAGTGAGTGCAGACCACCTCCCCGAACACCCGGACTTCCTCTGGCGCAACCCGGACCCGAAGAAAAGCTACGACGCCGTGATTGTGGGCGGCGGCGGGCACGGCCTGGCCACCGCGTACTTCCTGGCCAAGAACCACGGCATGACCAACATCGCCATCCTGGAAAAGGGCTGGCTGGCCGGTGGAAACATGGCCCGCAACACCACCATCATCCGTTCCAACTACCTCTGGGACGAGAGCGCCGCCATCTACGAGCACGCGCTCAAGCTCTGGGAAATCCTCCCGGAAGAGCTGGAGTACGACTTCCTGTTCAGCCAGCGCGGCGTCATGAACCTGGCCCACACCCTGGGCGATGTCCGCGAAAGCGTTCGCCGCGTGGGTGCCAACAGGCTCAACGGCGTGGATGCTGAATGGCTGGACCCGCAGCAGGTCAAGGAACTCTGCCCCATCCTGAATATCAACGACAACATCCGCTACCCCGTCATGGGCGCCACGTACCAGCCGCGCGCAGGCATCGCCAAGCACGACCACGTAGCCTGGGCCTTCGCCCGGAAGTGCGATGAACTCGGCGTGGACATCATCCAGAACTGCGAAGTCACCGGCTTCATCAAGGACGGAAACCGGGTCACCGGGGTCAAGACCACCCGCGGCGATATCAACACCGAAAAAGTGGGCCTCTGCGCCGCCGGCCACAGCTCGGTCCTGGCAGAAATGGCCGGCTTCCGCCTGCCGATCCAGTCCCACCCGCTCCAGGCACTGGTATCCGAACTGCACGAGCCGGTCCACCCCACGGTGGTCATGTCCAACCACGTGCACGTCTACGTTTCCCAGGCCCACAAGGGCGAGCTGGTGATGGGCGCCGGCGTCGATTCCTACAACGGCTACGGCCAGCGCGGCTCGTTCCACGTGATCGAGGAACAGATGGCAGCAGCCGTGGAGCTCTTCCCGATTTTCGCCCGGGCCCACGTGCTCCGGACCTGGGGCGGCATCGTGGACACCACACTCGATGCCTCGCCGATTGTTGGCCTCTCACCGGTGGAGAACATGTTCGTCAACTGTGGCTGGGGAACCGGCGGCTTCAAGGGCACGCCTGCGGCAGGTCTGACCTTCGCGCACACCATTGCCACGGGCGCACCGCACCAGCTGAACAAGCCGTTCGCGCTGGAACGCTTCGAGACCGGCGCCTTGATCGACGAACACGGCGCCGCAGCCGTAGCCCACTAGCCAGGACAGGAAAGACATGCTCCTCATTTCATGCCCCAACTGCGGGCCACGCGACGAAACCGAATTCCACTACGGCGGCCAGGCACACATCGCCTACCCCGAGAGCCCGAATGACCTCACGGACCGCGAATGGGCTGAATACCTGTTCTACCGCGAGAACACCAAGGGAACCTTCGCCGAACGTTGGGTTCACAGCACAGGCTGCCGCCAGTGGTTCAACATGCTCCGCGACACCGTGAGCTACGAAATCCACTCCATTTACGGGATGGGCCAGCCCCGCCCGGACCTCAAGTCGAGCGCCGGGACAAACGCCAGCCCAACCAGCGAACCCACCCAGCCAGGCGAGTTCAGCCAGGCAGGGGACTTCGGCCAGGCCGGCGAACCCGGCCTCGCCCCCGGCGCCACAGCCCCCACGGCCACCACCCCCATCTCCTCGGAAGGAGTCTAGAAGTGACCAGCAGGAACGCACGCCTCGCCACCGGCGGACGCATCGATCGCAGCATCTCTTGGCGCTTCACCGTGGACGGCCAGGAATTCACCGGCCACCCGGGTGACACCATCGCTTCGGCGCTGTTGGCCAACGGCCACATCAACGCCGGCAACTCCCTCTACGAGGACCGCCCCCGCGGCATCATGGCCGCCGGGGTGGAAGAGTCCAACGCCTTGGTCAAGATCGCTCCCCGCTTCCGCGGGCACGTCGCCGAGTCCATGCTTCCCGCCACCGCAGTTTCCTTGGTGGACGGCATGAACATTGAACTCCTCTCCGGCCTGGGCAAACTGGATCCCAACGAGGACAAGGCCGAGTACGACAAGAAGTACGTGCACACCGACGTCCTGGTGGTTGGTGGAGGCATCGCCGGCCTGGCAGCAGCCCGCGAAGCTGTCCGCACCGGTGCCCGCGTCATCCTCATCGACGACCAGCCCGAACTTGGCGGCTCCCTGCTCTCCGGCTCCACCGCCCCGGAACTCGCCGAACTGATCGAAGGCAAGCCGGCCCTGGAATGGGTTGCTGACGTGGAAGCTGAACTGGTTTCCGCCGGCGAATGCACGGTGCTGAACCGCACCACGGCTTTCGGTTCCTACGATTCCAACTACTTCATCGCAGCCCAGAACCGCACGGACCACTTGAGCGTTCCGGCAGCCTCGGGTGTCTCCCGCCAGCGCATTTGGCACATCCGGGCCAAGCAGGTTGTCCTGGCCCCCGGCGCCCACGAGCGTCCGCTGGTCTTCGAGAACAACGACCGCCCGGGCATCATGCTCGCTTCGGCTGCCCGCACCTACCTGAACCGTTACGCCGTGGCAGCCGGTTCACGCGTGGTCATCACCACCACGAACGATTCCGCTTACGCTCTTGCCGCGGACCTGCAGGCAGCAGGCGTGGCGGTTGCCGCCGTCGTCGATGCCCGTCCGCAGATCAGCGCGAAGGCCGCTGCCGCCGTCGAGTCCGGTATCCGGGTCCTCATCGGCAGCGCCGTGGCTGACACGTCGGCGGACGGGAATGGCCGCCTGAATGGCGTCACCGTCCGCAGCATTGACGACGACGGCGAACTCACCTCGGGCGTCGAACAGCTGGCTGCCGATCTTCTGGCAGTTTCCGGTGGCTGGAGCCCGGTGGTCCACCTCCACAGCCAGCGCCAGGGCAAGCTGCGTTGGGACGACGAGCTCGCAGCGTTCATTCCCACCAAGCCCGTCCGCGACCAGCAGCTTGCAGGCGCAGGCCGTGGCAGCTTTGAACTCCAGGATTGCCTGGCAGAGGGCATCTCGGCGGGAGCGGCAGCATCCATCGCCGCTGGCTTCGAATCCGCCACCACCCCGGTGGAACTGCAGGCACCTGTGGCCAGTGCTCCAAGCCGCCAGCTCTGGCTGGTCCCCGGCCAAACCGGTGAGCCCGGCGAGTGGCACCACCACTTCGTTGACTTCCAGCGCGACCAGTCCGTGGCCGATGTCCTCCGCTCCACCGGGGCAGGCATGCGGTCCGTGGAGCACGTCAAGCGGTACACCTCCATCAGCACGGCCAACGATCAGGGCAAGACGTCCGGCGTCAACGCAATCGGCGTCATCGCCGCGGCGCTGAAGTTCGGCGGAGCTGAGAACATCCCGGGCGTCGGCGAGATTGGCACCACCGCTTACCGTGCACCGTTCACGCCCGTGGCCTTCGCAGCTTTGGCAGGCCGCCAGCGTGGCGAACTGTTCGACCCCGCCCGCGTCACCTCCATCCACCCGTGGCACGTTGCCCAGGGCGCACTGTTCGAAGACGTTGGACAGTGGAAGCGCCCTTGGTACTACCCGCAGGCCGGGGAAGACATGGACACGGCAGTCCTGCGTGAATGCGCAGCTGTCCGCGACTCCGTGGGCTTCATGGACGCCACCACCCTGGGCAAGATCGAGATCCGTGGCAAGGACGCCGGAGAATTCCTGAACCGCGTGTACACCAACGCGTTCAAGAAGCTTGCCCCGGGATCCGCCCGCTACGGTGTCATGTGCACCCTGGACGGCATGATCTTCGACGACGGCGTAACCCTCCGCCTGGACGATGACCGCTACTTCATGACCACCACCACCGGCGGCGCAGCCAAGGTGCTGGACTGGCTGGAAGAGTGGCACCAGACGGAGTGGCCGGAACTCGATGTGGTCTGCACGTCCGTGACGGAACAGTGGAGCACCATCGCCGTGGTTGGCCCGAAGTCCCGCGCAGTGATCGCCAAGGTTGCTCCCCAGCTCGCCGAAAACGGTGGCCTGGATGCTGAAGCCTTCCCGTTCATGACGTTCCGCGAGACCACCCTGGCCTCCGGAGTCCAGGCCCGCGTTTGCCGCATCTCCTTCTCCGGTGAACTGGCCTACGAAATCAACATCCCGTCCTGGTACGGACTCAACACCTGGGAAGCTGTTGCCGCTGCCGGTGCCGAGTTCAACATCACCCCGTACGGCACGGAGACCATGCACGTTCTCCGCGCCGAGAAGGGCTACCCGATCGTTGGGCAGGACACCGATGGCACGGTCACCCCGCAGGACGCCGGCATGGACTGGATTGTCTCCAAGGCCAAGGACTTCATCGGCAAGCGCTCCTACCTTCGGCAGGACGCCAGCCGCGAGGACCGGAAGCACCTGGTGAGCGTCCTTCCCGTGGACCACTCGCTGAGGTTGCCGGAAGGCACGCAGTTGGTGGAAAAGGGCATCCCGGTCAACCCGGCTGACGGCCCCGTTCCCATGGAGGGCTTCGTGACCTCCAGCTATCACAGCGCCGCGTTGGGCCGTTCCTTCGCCCTGGCTCTCATTCAAAACGGCCGCAACCGCATCGGCGAGACCCTGGTGGCCTCGCTGGGAGACCAATTGGTGGACGTGGTTGTTGGCGAAACCGTACTTTTCGATGCTGAAGGGACCCGCAAAGATGGCTGAAACAGCAACACCAGCAGAAACCGCACACGTCGACCGCGTCCGGGGCGCCCGCCGCAGCCCGGCCGAGCACCTGGCTGACGCCTTCACCTCCGGCTCCGTGCCGGGCACGGTGACGCTCACCGAAATCCCGTACCAGGCCATGGTTGGTCTTCGGGTTCACCGAACGTCCGACGCCGGTGCCCGCGTTGCGTCCGTGACCGGCGGCTTGCCTGCCGCTTGCGGTGAAGTGACGGGCGGCGCGGTCTGGGGCAAGGATTCGGTGAACACCCTGTGGCTTGGCCCCACGGAGTTCATGGTGGTCGCCCCGGAAGAAGCCCACGATTCGCTGGGAGGCTCCTTGGTCAGCGATCTGACCACGGCATTGGGCAACGACGCGGGCCAGGTGGTGGACCTGTCCGCCAACCGCACCACGTTTGAGCTCTCTGGCAGCCACGCCCGCGCAGTGCTGGAGAAGACCTGCGCCTTGGACCTGCACCCTCGGGTCTTCAAGGCCGGGACCGCTGTCTCCACTGAGCTCGCCCACATCCCGGTGATGCTGTGGAAGACCTCTGACGAGTCCTACCGGATCTTTCCCCGGGCCTCGTTTGCCGATTTCCTGGGACGCTGGCTCCTCGATGCCATGCGGGAGTACGCCTCCCCAGAGGTCCCCTAATGGCATTGAGTGTGCTTGATCTGTTTTCTGTTGGCATCGGGCCCTCGTCTTCACACACGGTAGGTCCGATGCGCGCGGCAAAGCAGTTCACGGACGGTCTTGAATCGTCCGGCCAGCTTCCGGCTACGGTGCGCGTCCAGGCAGAGCTTTTCGGCTCCCTGGGCGCCACCGGCCGGGGCCACGGCTCAGACAAGGCTGTGGTGCTGGGGCTGCAAGGCCACTCCCCCGAAACCGTTAATACCCACACCGCCGATGACCAGGTGGCGGCCGCGGCACTCGACGCGGAACTGCGCCTGGCCGGGAACCACCGGGTGGACTTCAACTGGGACGAGGACGTGGTCCTGCACCGCCGCAAGTCGTTGCCCGCCCACCCCAACGGGATGACCTTCCGGGCGCTCGACCATACGGGCACCGTGCTCCGGGAACGCAGCTACTACTCCATCGGCGGCGGCTTCGTGGTGGACGGGGACGTCTCCGGAGCCGACAAAGTGGTAGCTGACGACACCGTGCTGCCCTACCCCTTCACCACCGCAGACGAACTCCTGGCCATCTGCCTCCGCGAGGGCAAGTCCATCTCGGACATCATGCTGGCCAACGAACTCGTGTGGCGTTCCGAGGAAGAACTGCGCGAACGGTTGCTGGGGATCTGGGCCGTCATGCAGGAGTGCGTGGACAACGGCTGCTCTGCCGAGGGAATCCTGCCGGGAGGCCTGAAGGTCAGGCGACGGGCGCCGTCGTTGTTCAAGAAGCTTTCCGAAACTGATGCGGGCCTCAACGGAGCCAAATCTGCGGACCCCCTCCTCGCCATGGAATGGGTCAACCTGTTCGCCCTGGCCGTGAACGAGGAAAACGCCGCAGGCGGCAGGATTGTCACCGCGCCCACCAACGGCGCCGCCGGAATTGTCCCGGCCGTGCTGCACTACTACACCAGGTTTGTTCCGGGAGCCAACGACGACGGTGTCGTGCGGTTCCTGCTGGCGGCGGCCGCCGTCGGAATCCTGTTCAAAATCAACGCGTCCATCTCCGGTGCCGAGGTGGGCTGCCAGGGCGAGGTTGGCTCCGCCTGCTCCATGGCCGCCGCCGGTCTCTGCGAAGTCCTGGGTGGAACGCCGGAGCAAGTGGAAAATGCCGCCGAAGTGGGCATCGAACACAATCTGGGCCTCACCTGCGATCCCGTGGGCGGGCTGGTGCAGATCCCCTGCATCGAACGCAACGCGATCGCCAGCGTCAAGGCCATCAACGCCGCCCGCCTTGCCCTGCACGGCGACGGCAGCCACAAAGTGTCCCTGGACAAAGCCATCAAAACCATGCGCGAAACAGGCGCAGATATGAAATCCAAGTACAAAGAGACCTCCCGTGGGGGCCTCGCCGTCAACGTAGTGGAGTGCTAGCCATGACTGCCATCCAAACTGAAACTGCCGCCGTTGCCTCCCCGGAGACCACTGTGGAACACGTCCTCACCCTTGACTGCCCCGAAGGTCCGGGCATCGTGCACGCTGTGTCCGGCTTCCTGCTGGACCACGGCTGCGACATCATTGACAACAAACAGTTCGGTGACCGCGCCGAGGGCCACTTCTTCATGCGGGTCCATTTCGCGTCGTCCGGTGACGAATCCACGGTTGATGCGCTGCGGGAGGCGTTCTCCCCGGTTGGCGAGAAGTACGGCATGAACTGGCAACTGCAGCGTCAGGGCTACAAGCGCCGCGTGCTGATCATGGTTTCCAAGTTTGGGCACTGCCTGAACGACCTCTTGTTCCGGGCACGGATCGGCGAGCTGCCCATCGACGTGGTGGGCGTCGTGTCCAACCACACCGACCACCAGGGGTTGGCGGAGTGGCACGAGATCCCGTTCTTCCACGTTCCCGTCACGGCGGCCACCAAGCCCGCAGCCGAAGGTCGCTTGCTGGAGATCATCGACGAACTGGACGTGGAACTCATTGTCCTGGCCCGGTACATGCAGGTGCTCAGCGATGATCTGGCCCGCAAGCTTGATGGCCGCGCGATCAACATCCACCACTCGTTCCTGCCCAGCTTCAAGGGTGCCAAGCCCTATCACCAGGCTTACGCACGTGGTGTGAAAACTGTGGGGGCCACCGCCCACTACGTGAATGGCGAGTTGGATGAAGGTCCCATCGTCGCCCAGCAGGTAGTGGAAGTGGACCACACGTTCGGGCCGGACGATCTCGTAGCCGCCGGCCGGGACACCGAATGCAAAGCCCTCAGCAACGCCGTTCGCTGGCACTGCGAGGGGCGGATCATCCTGAATGGGAACAGGACGATCGTGCTGAAGTAGGGCTTTGCATCCCCGATTCGACGGCTTGCTGCGTCATAGATGGTTCCAACCGTCCAACCCGCAGCGGGCCGTCGAATTGGTGCTTAAGGGGCTACAACCGCGCCAGCCGCGTTGCCAGATGCAGCGCAGCCAGCCGGCCAGTCCCCCGAGGATCTCCCCCGCACAGCTCGAAGATCCGTTGGAGCCGGTGATGCAGGGACTGCCGTTCCAAGTGCAGCTCACGCGCAGCCTGGGCAGTGTTGCAGCCGGTATCCAGCCACACGGTCAGCGTCCTCATGAGTTCGGACTTCTTCAGGCGATCATGTTCGACGACGGCACCCAGCTGCCGCTGCACGAACCCTTCCCGCGTGGCCGGGTCCAGCGCCTCATGGGCAAGGAGCTCCACGGCCAGGGTGTCAGCATCCACAACACCGTGGCCGGCCGGGACCAGCTCCAGTGCCCGACGCGCCTCAGCCAAGGACCACGGCGCCTGATCAATGCCGGCCCCCAGCGGCCCCACGGCCACCACCGAACCAGCGGGCACCTCCAATCCCTGCAACGCCACCGTGAGCGCCCGCCGGGTGACTGCCCCATCGTCCAAGGCAGCCAGCGCGATCAGCTCAGCATTGTTGGCGTAGCTCGCGCTGTGCGGCACACACTCGCGCAGCAGCGCATCCACGGCCGGACGCAAGTGGCCTGCCCCGGTGGAGCGAATCACCACCGCGGCCACTTTACCCAGCACGGGAAACCCCGACGCCGGTCCGAGCTGCTGGAGCTGCCATTGCTGGCTCCCCGAATTGATGGCACGCATGAGTTCGATGCCCGCCAACTCCTTCAACCCCGGCGGCATCCGCTGCAACAGGGCCAGCCCGAGGATGTCCACGGATCGTTCGCCCGCCACCCGCGCGAGCCCGCCGTCGCCGTCGTCGGGCACGTGCAGTTCAAGCCGTGCGGCAAGGACGCCGCGCACCGGGACATCCACCGTGGTGACGCTGCCGCCGTCGTCCATGGCAGACGTCTCGCCGGCGGCACCGAGGGTAAGGCCCGACGGCGAGACCAGCCGCGCGCCTGCCCCCGTCCTTTCGGACAAAACAGCCAGGAGTTGGTCGAGCCCACCGCCGTGGGCAAGCTCGGCAGCCATGGCGTGGCTGGCTTGGTCGGCATGTTGGAGGTGCTCCACGGATTCGCTCACCAGCAGGGAATTGATCTCCTGCATCACGCCAACAAAGGGCACCACCTGTCGGAGCTCGATCACCGGCAGCCCGGCGGCCTCGGCAATTGTCAGCATGCCCGCCGGAATTTCAGGGAGTGCCGGACCCGTCTCCAGAGCCAAGGCCGCGATGCCTCGGGCGGCCAATTCCCGGACATAATTGGCTTGCCGCTCGGGGGTCACGCCGGCGAGCGCCTGCCCTCCGCTCAGCAGCAGTTCGCCGCCGCTGAGGAGCGGGGCGATATCCAGCACTTCGCTGGAATGGACCCAACGGACCGGCCGGGAGAGCGCGCCCGGCACGTCGTTGAGGACCAGGGGGTCCGCAGATTTCAGGCTTTGGTACTCCAAAGCGGCACCCAGCAGAATCGACATGACACTCCGTATGGTCGTTGGCGTCTTGTTTAGACACATCGTATCTTGTTGCTGTGATCTGAGGCACATACGCTGAAGGGGTCCCTTTCATACACGGAGGCTCCCCCATGCAAGACAACCTCTCCCCTTCGCCTTCCAGCCCAGCGCAGTCAGGTCCGGCAACGGCGCCGGGCCATGACAGCGAAGCCTGGCTCCAACCCATTCCTGAGGCAGACCGCACCCGCAAAGTTTCCGGACAGTTCTGGATCTGGGCCGGCGCCAACCTTGCACCTATTAACTGGGTGCTCGGCGCCCTTGGCATCCACCTCGGCCTCGGCTTCGCAGACACAGTGATTGTCCTGGTGCTGGGAAACCTGATCGGCATGCTGCTGTTCGGCTGCTTCGTTCTCCTTGGCCAGAAGACCGGCGCCACTGGCATGGTGCTCGCCCGCGCCGCTTTCGGCCGTCAAGGCAACTACCTCCCGGCCGCCATCCAAGCCCTGCTGGTGATCGGCTGGTGCGCAGTCAACACCTGGATCATCCTGGACCTGGTCATGGCGCTCTTTGGAACCCTTGGCTGGGTAGATCCCGAGGCCAAGAACTACGCCTGGAAGATTGGCGTCGCCACGGCGATCATGGCGGCCCAGGTTGCCATTGCCTGGTTCGGATACAAGGCCATCGCGGCCTTTGAAAAGTGGACTGTTCCGCCCACCATCATCATTCTGGCCGTCATGTCATGCGTGGCCTGGTTCGGCATGAAGATCGACTGGGGCTACGCGGGCCCGGCCGGCAACATCCTTGAAGGCTCCGAGCGCATCGCCGCCATGAGTGCAGTGATGACAGCAATCGGCATCGGCTGGGGCATCACCTGGTTCACGTACGCCGCCGACTACTCCCGCTTCGTCAGCACCTCCGTTCCCAAGCGCAAGGTCTACCTCGCCTCGGTCCTGGGCCAGTTCATCCCTGTCGTGTGGCTCGGCGTCCTCGGTGCAAGCCTGGCTACCAACAGCGGCGAGATCGACCCCGGAAAACTGATCGTTCAGAACTTCGGCGTCCTGGCCCTCCCGGTCCTCCTCATGGTCCTGCACGGCCCCATCGCCACCAACATCCTGAACATCTACACCTTCTCCGTGGCCACGCAGGCCCTGGACATCAAGATCAGCCGCCGCAAGCTGAACCTGTTCGTCGGCGTCTTCTCGCTCATCGCCGTCGTGTTCTTCATCTTCCAGGAGGACTTCGCAGCGGTTCTCGACGCTTGGCTGATCGGCCTGGTCGCGTGGGTGGCTGCCTGGGGCGGCGTCATGCTGGTGCACTACTTCTGGCTGGAAAAGCGCTGGCCGGCCAAGGTTGACCGCCTCTTTGATCCAGTTGGAACACGCCGTTTGCCCGTCATCAACTGGGCCGGAATCGTGTCCCTCCTGGTAGGCATCTTCTCCACCTGGCTGTTCATGTATGGCCTGGTTCCCGCCATGCAGGGTCCCATCGCCGTGGCCCTGGGCGGGTGGGATCTCTCCTGGCTGGCCGGCGGACTGACCAGCGCGGCGAGCTACGCCCTCCTCGGCCCGCGGGCACACAAGAAGTACCTGTTGGCGGACTCGAACCACGTATCGGCCACCGCTGCTGCCGCGGCCCCGGCCGGACCCGATGCTCAGGCAGTTCCCGCAGTTCCCGAAAGGACCACAGCATGAACCAGCCCGCTTTCGCTGATTCCCTCCACCAGATCACGTGGCCCGAGGGGTACCAGGCCGCGGCGTCCTTCACCTTCGACGTCGATGCCGAGTCCTGCACCATCGCCCATGATCCTTCCAGCACCAAGCGCATGTCCCTTATGAGCCACCAGTCGTACGGGCCCAAGATCGCCGTGCCGCGTTTGCTTCAGATCCTGGACCGCCAGGACATCAAGGGGACGTTCTTCATCCCGGGTTTCACGGCGGAGAGCTACCCGGACGTGGTCCGCAGAATCGCTGATGGCGGGCACGAGATCGCCCACCACGGCTACCTCCACGAGCCCATGCAGGGCATCGATGCTGCTACAGAAGCGAGCTACCTGGACCGCGGCCTGGAGGCACTGGCCAACGTCGCCGGGATCAGGCCCGTGGGGTACCGCGCTCCGTGGTGGGAGCTGAACTGGCAATCGCCCGCCCTGCTGGCGGACCGCGGCTTCCTCTACGATTCAAGCCTGCTCGACGGCGATGCCCCCTACCGCATGTCCGTCGCCGAGGGCGACTCCCGGGACATCGTGGAGATCCCCGTGGACTGGGCACTGGACGATTGGGAGCAGTACGGGTTCTACCCCGGCGTCACGGGCAGCGGGGTCATCGAGAGCCCGGCCAAGGCCCTGGAGATGTGGGCTCTTGAAGCCCGGGCGCACCACTCCCAAGGAAGCTGCTTCGTCCTGACCAACCACCCGTTCATCTCAGGCCGGCCATCCCGCGCCGTGGCCCTTGAGCAGCTGATGGAGCGTGTCAAGGATTTGGACGGCATGTGGGTCACCACGTTGGCCGAGATCGCGCAGCACACCAAGGACAATGTGCAGGAAATCCACACCCACGCACGGATCGAGATCCCGCTGTTCCCCGGAGCCGGAGCAACCTTCCGCCCCGCACAGGTCCACGTCCCCGCTGGACTGCCGGCGCACCAATAGATCCCCCGCCCCTCGCCTTCCGCCGAGATGGCAAAAGATGATAATCCCAAGCTCCGGGATTGTCATCTTTTGCCATCTGGGTGCAGTGTTTAGGCGCTTAGCCGTTTACCGCGTTGATCCACACTCCGATGATCCACGTGCTCGCCGCGGCACACGCCAGCCCGAACTCCACCAGGATCCCGATGCCCGTCGCCTTGAGCGCGGCACCACTGGATCGGACGGCAGTACGGAAGTCCCGCGTCCGTTGGACTTCGCTGAGCAGCAGCCCGACGGCGAACCCCACAAAGAGCCCCACCACGGGAATAACGAACATGCCCACCACGCCCAGCACCACGCCGATCAACACCGACCTGTTGGGAATGCCGTGTTGCTTCAGCTTCCGTCCGGTGAGCACGGCACTGGCGGCCATACCGGCCACCACAAACACCATGCCGACGGCGAAGATCACCCAGCCGAGCGGACCGGCGCCTCCCCAGATGGCCCAGGCCAGCAGGCTCGCGCCGATGAGAATACTGCCGGGAAGTACAGGAATAATGGTCCCGACGACGCCTACCGCAATGGCCAGGCCGCACAGGATGGTCACGAACAGTTCGGCGTTCATGATCCTCAGTCTAGGCGGGGTCCGTTGACAAGAAGCGACGGCCACGGGCCAGGCCTTGCGACACAGTGTTGTATGAACAACCGGCCAGTCAGGAACGATGCAGAGCACCGCAGCACCCAGGAGGCTTGGGAAACAAGAGATTAACGTCCCGAGAACTTGTATAGACAAGTAGCAATTTTCGTTGATTGGGAGCCATTGAAGCGGCAGGGTTGAGGAGTCAGGCCGTCGGCACCCACCGTGCCGAGGGCTCCCGTCTTGACCCGAACATGGAGATACCTTTGGACAACGCCCGTCCTTTCCGCAGAGCCTTGGCAACGGCCGCACTGACGCTCGCAGCCGCCGTCGTGCTTCCCTCAGCCGCGATCGCGGCACCCGCAGAACCCAGCGCTTCGGATGCCGCCAGCCGTCCGGCCAAGTCGTCCTACGCAGGCCTCCCCGATGGCACGAAGCGCAAGAAGACGCTGGTGATCGGCATCGATGGTGCAGCAATCGCCAAGTTCGGCACGGCCGGCGTGCCCACTATCCAAAGCGTGATCGACTCCGGCATGACCGCCAAAAGCAACCTGTTCGCCAACCCCATGGCACCCACCGTGTCCGGAGCAGGCTGGTCGAGTATCGCCACCGGCGTGTGGCCGGACAAGCACAACGTGGTGGACAACAACTTCACGGCCCCCAACTACAGCCAGTACCCCGACTACCTGAGCCGGCTCGAAGCAGCCCAGCCGAATGCCTCCACGTTGGTTGCAGGCACGTGGGCACCCATTCCGGAAAAGGTCTTTGGCAAAAACGTCGACCTTCGAATCGCCGGCGGCACCGATGCCGGCACCACAGCCAAAGCTGTGGACTACTAGTCCAACGGCAACCCTGACAGCACGTTCATCCATCTGGACGAGGTTGACGGCGCCGGCCACTCCTACGGCACCGAGCGCGAGGAATACCTCGCAGCCCTGCGCACCGTGGACCGGCAAGTGGGCGAGATCCTGAATGCCGTCAAGAACCGGCCCAGCTACAAGTCCGAAGACTGGCTGGTGGTCTTGACCTCCGACCACGGGCACACCCCCACCGGCGGCCACGGTGGCAGCACCCCGGCCGAGCGTCAGACCTTCGTAATCGCCCAGGGCAAGGGCATCGAGCCCGGCACTGTCCGCAACGACGTCAAAATCACGGACATCGCACCCACGGTCCTCAAACACGAAGGAGTAAAGTCTGACGCGGCCTGGAACCTGGACGGACTGGCACTCCCGGACATCGCACCGGACGCGTTCGATTCCCTGAAGGACAACCTGCAAACCCGTGCGGACGAGACCGGACCTGCCGCCGACGTCAAAGGCTGGACCGGGACTGCACCGGGAGGCTGGAACATCGACAACTCGGCCATGCCGGCTGGTGGCGTGACCGAATGGCGCGGCTGGTCCTTCGCCACGGACGAATTCTGGACCAACACCGACCGCAATCAGGGCCGTGAAACGTCCGTCCGCAACCGTAACGTCTTCGCTGTGGCCGATTCGGACGAATGGGATGACAAGTCCCACGCCGCCGGGCAGTTCGACTCCACCCTCATCAGCCCCGCCTTCAAGGTCAAGGGCGGTAAGACCGCAACGCTTTCCTTCGCTTCCAACTACAGGATCGACGGACCCCAGAGTGGCGAGGTTCTGATCAGCTACGACGACGGCGCCGCGCAGCTCGTGAAGGCCTACACCGCCAACTTCAACGGCTTCGAAAACCTGGCCTTGGAAGTACCCAAGGGCGTAAAGACGGCCAAAGTCAGCTTCCGCTATACCGGGACCAACAGCGCCTTTTGGACTGTCGACCAGGTAAGACTGGCGATTAAGTAACGCCGGTCAGCTGACCCGCCAGCGCCTGACTTAACAAAGAACGACGGCGACGCTCCCCAGCACGGGAGGCGTCGCCGTCGTCGGTCTTGCGCAGGTAACTCTGCTTGCCCGACTAGTCGGCTACGGCGGCAGCAACAGCCGCGGTGACGGCCGGCGCCACGCGGGCATCCAGCGGGCTCGGCACGATGTAGTCCGCGGAGAGGTCTTCAGCGGCCAGCTCAGCGATGGCGTTGGCAGCAGCGATCTTCATGGCGGGCGTGATGCGGCGGGCCTTGGCATCCAGTGCGCCACGGAAGATGCCGGGGAAGGCCAGCACGTTGTTGATCTGGTTCGGGAAGTCGCTGCGGCCGGTGGCAACAACGGCCGCGTACTTCTGGGCAACCTCGGGGAGAACTTCCGGGTCCGGGTTGGACAGGGCGAACACGATCGACTGATCGTTCATGAGCTTCAGGTGCTCTTCGTCCAGCTTGGAGGAGGAGACGCCCACAAAGACGTCTGCACCCGTCAGTCCCTCGCCCGGGCCACCGGTGACGCCGCGAGGGTTGGTGCGCTGGGCCATGCGGGCCTTGACGCTGCCGGGGTCTGCCACAAGATCGGCACGGTCAGCGTTGACCACGCCCTTGGAGTCGAGCAGGATGACGTCCTTGATGCCAACAGCAAGCAGAATTTCGGCAATGGCGATGCCAGCGGCGCCGGCGCCGGAAACAACAACCTTGAGCCCGGCCAGTTCGCGCTGGGTCACCTTGGCGGCGTTGGTCAGGGCTGCAAGAACCACGACGGCGGTGCCGTGCTGGTCGTCGTGCATGACCGGGCAGTCCAGGGCTTCGATGAGGCGCTCTTCGAGTTCGAAGCAGCGGGGAGCGGAGATGTCTTCGAGGTTCACGGCGCCGAAGCTGGGGCGCAGGCGGACCAGGGTCTCAATGATCTCGTCCACGTTGGTGGTGTTGAGGACCAGCGGGATGGAGTCGAGGTCTCCGAAGGACTTGAACAGGGCGGACTTGCCCTCCATCACCGGCAGGGAGGCGCTGGGGCCGATGTTGCCGAGGCCAAGGACCGCGGTGCCGTCGCTGACAACAACAACCAGGCGCTCGGCCCAGGTGTGGGTGCGGGCGAGCTCGGGGTTTGCGTGGATTGCGCGGCTGACCTGCGCAACTCCGGGGGTGTAGGCGATGGAAAGGTCGCGCTTGTTGTTCAGCGGCACGGTGCTGGAAATGGTCAGCTTGCCGCCTTCGTGGGCTGCGAAGATCTCTTCTTCGGTCAGTACCAGGGCGTCGTTGTCTGTAGCAATTGTCTCAATGGACACGTCTTTGTCTCCTCAGGCTAGCCGTGGACCCACGGCATGGTTCGGGCAGGAACAGAACTGCTGTAGCGGACCAAGGATGGCTGGTCCGGCGTTGCTTCTGCAGATAGGGGGCTGCTAGCCGCTTCGGTGTTTCCAGCCTAAGGAGCCTGCGGGGGTACAAGATTCAATACCAAGAGAGACGATTCGAGAGTAAAACGTTCAACCAGCTCCAAATGTGATCCAGGTCATGCGAAAAACCGTGTTCAGAAGTCCTGCTGGTCTAGACCAGCAGGCGATTCCGTCATTCTCCGGTCAGCAACGAGCAGGCCTTCTTGAGATCCTTTTCCGCCTCGAACAGGGACAACCGCCGGCATCGGACGGCTTGGACAAGCCCACTGACGAGGTGGAGCAGGATCCTGGCACGCACGGCATCCTGGCCGGTGTCCTTGCTGAGCGAACCCACCACTTCCTCGGACAGCGCATCGATCTCGCGCAGCAACTGGGCGGTGTCGTCGTCCTTGCCTGCAGGACGGATCAAGCAGTGCTCTACCCCCGGCTGCATGACCCTTAGGTGGAATATTTCCATCATCAAACCCGCGAGCGCGTGCCCTTTGCCCTCGCGGCGGCGGACGCCGTCCCGGAGTTCACGCAGCTGCTGCCTGTACACGGCCAGCATCAGGTGGGCTGTGGAGGGAAAGTAGCGGTACAGCGTACCGAGCGGAATGTCAGCCCTGGCCGCAACGTCGGAAAGGCTCAACGTATCGAACTGCCTCTGGGCAAAACCCTCAGCCGTCTTCAGGATGCGGGCATAGCGCAGCTGCTGCCGCGGGGTGGTGGGCGCGGCAGCCATACGGGGCAACCCCGTGGTCAGGTCAAGGGAATACGGTTCCAGTGAGTTTGAGGCGGGCATTTCCGGCGATCTCTTGGCAGGCTGACAAGGAAGCGGCCGGCTGGGGTCAAAGACCCGCGGCTGGCCGATCGCATCAATGATACGGGAGCTAAATGACCGTTTCCTGAGAGCTCATCAGACAAGAAAGCGCGCACGCCGCTCCCGGCCATTGGCGCTCAGCGCACATACACTGCAGGCAGGTCTGGATCACGGGAGGAACGCACACATGGGGACATTTCGACGCCGGATGGCAGCGGCGCTGCTGACCGCCGCTGTGGCGGCCATGGCACTGAGTCCGCTCCCGGCGTCGGCCGCCCAAAACAGCGGGCCTGATCCCGTCCTCAGCGGAAAAGCGTTCGTTGGCCAGACGTTGACCACGGATATCGGCCCTTACACGTTCTACGGCTGCGGCGGCGGCAAGGGTCCGGACTTCACCATCTACTGGACCAGGGACGGATTCCTGGTGGCCGGCGAGACCGCCCGCACTTACGTACTGCAGTCCGATGACACAGGGGCCCGGATGGCCGCCCATGTCACCGCCAGCAAGACTGCCTGCGGCGGCGAATCCCTGCACAGCGACGAAACCAAACCCGTAGGCGCTGCCAACCGGGCGGCCGGGTTCACGGGCAGGAGCTTCGAGTTGTTGGCCCGCGGCACCGACGGCGCGCTGCAGCTCTACGGCCGAAAGGGAGCCGCGTGGGAAGCGGCCCGGACGGTGGGCTGGGGTTGGAACATTTTCAACCTGACTTTCTCGCCGGGCGACTTCAACGGCGACGGCAAGGGCGATGTGATCGCCAGGGACGCCGCAGGAACCCTGTACCTCTACGCCGGTGACGGAACCGGCGGCTGGAAACCGGCACAGACCATCGGCAAGGGCTGGAACGTCTTCGACACGATCGTGAGCCCCGGAGACTTCAACGGCGATGGCCACAACGACGTCCTGGCCCGCGAACCCGGCGGCGCTCTCTATCTGTACCCGGGCAATGGTTCCGGAGGCTGGTTGGCAAGGACCGCCGTCGGGCAGGGCTGGCAGATGATGGATGCGCTGCTGACTCCGGGAGACTTCAACGGCGACGGCAACGTGGATGTGCTGGCACGGGACCGCAGTGGCTATCTCTACTTCTACGGTGGCAACGGCGCGGGCGGCTGGACGAGGTCATGGTTGATCGGGGTCGGCTGGAACGCGCTGAAAGCAGCGGGCGCCGCCGGGGACTTCGACAATGACGGTTTCAACGATGTCTACGGCGTCGATCAGCAGGGTCGGTTGGTGATCTACTACGGCAACGGGCGCGCAGGATGGCGCGGGTCTGAGATCGCCGGTAATGGTTGGAGCGGATTCACAGCGATCTTCTAGAGAAAACCCCCGCGCGGTAGAATTAGCCGCATAAAGTCTGGGGAGGACATCATGAACGCACCAACGCGCCCTACGTCAGGTGTGCGCCGGGTGGTGGCTGGCATTGCAGCGGCGGTCGTTGCCGCAGTCGCCTTCACGCCGGCACCCGCCATGGCAACCATGGATCCTTCGAATCCCGTGGTTCATGGTGCACCGTTTGTTGGCTCAACACTCACGCTTGAGATCGATCCTGCTTCCTACCGTGGCTGCGGCGCCGCTGCCGGACCGGACTACGGCATTTACTGGACCCGCGACGGCGTTCGGGCCCAGGACCACTGGGCGTGGTGGACCTACACGCTCGATGAGTCAGATCGCGGCAAGACCATCGCAGCCCACGTGGTGGCCAGCCAGAACGGATGCGAGCCGCTGGAAGTCTCCAGCGAAGAGACCGCTCCGATCTCCGCCTCCAACAGGGCGAACGGCTTCACAGGGCGCGGTGCCTATGAAATGCTGGCCCGCCGCACTGATGGCACCCTCATGATGTATCCCCGCGTCAACAACGCCTGGGAATCCGCAAGGACAGTGGGACCGGGCTGGAACGGCTTCGGAACGGTAGTCTCCCCCGGCGACTTCAACGGCGACGGCGCCAACGACATCCTGGCCAAGGATTCGGCCGGCAACCTCTTCCTGTACGCGGGAACGGGCAACGGCGGTTTCCTCGCCGGACGCCAGGTAGGCAGTGGCTGGAACGCCTTCAACTCGATCGTTTCGCCCGGCGACTTCAATGGCGATGGCACCAACGACCTCCTGGCACGCGATGCCGGCGGCCTCCTCTACCTCTACCCGGGCAACGGCGACGGCGGCTGGCTCACCCGGTCCTTGGTGGGCAGCGGATGGAACGTGGCCAACAAGGTCATCACCCCCGGCGACTTCAACGGCGACCACAATGTGGACATCCTGGCCCGCGACACAGCAGGAGCTTTGCGCCTGTACAAGGGCAACGGAGCGGGCGGCTGGGACGGTATGGCGGTGGTCGGCCAGGGCTGGGGCGGCATGGCTACCATTGGCGCGGCCGGCGACATTGACGGCAACGGCAACGTGGACGTCTACGCTGTGGACGGTTCAGGGCAATTGCTCGCTTACTACGGCGACGGCGACGGCGGCTGGAACGGCGCCGGTGCCATTGGTTGGGGCTGGGGCGGTTTCAACGCAGTCTTCTAGGATCTGGGGGATTCCATGACATTTCTTTCTTCTGCTCTGACTTCCCGACGTCCGCTGCGGCTGGGTTTCCATCTCCTCCTGGCCGTTCTCCTGTGCGCTGCCCTCGCCATCGCGGTTCCGCCGCCGGGCGCCAACGCAGCAGGCCCGACGCCGTTGCCGACTGTGGTGACGCGGACTTCACCCGCCACCGTGGTTCCCGGCAATACCATCTCCCTCTCCTTCACCCTGAGCGGGCCGGCCCAGGAAGTGGGATTCGCGTACGTCAACGAGGACACGCTGGAGCAGGCCATTCTCTACGGACCCACCAGCGCAGCTCCGGGACCCTACAGCGCCCAGGCCAAGGTGCCGGTCAACGGAAGCGCATTCAAACGCACGGGCCGGTACAAACTCCTCAGCGTCAACATTGTGCTTCCCGCGGGGCAGGGATCCGTGCGCTACGGCCGCGACGGCAACATCCTCTTCTTGAGCCAAGGCCTCGAAGCGCCAACGCAGCGGCCCGGCGCCCTGGACGGCGTGGACTTCGCCGTCAACAACCCCAATTACCCGCTCATCGACAACCCCAATACCAAAGCACCAGTCGTGTCCGGAGTGGCCCGCTACGACCAAGTGCTGACCACTGACAACGGCACCTGGACCTACCCGCCCACCGGCTTCGCCTACCAGTGGCTGCGGAACGGCCAACCCATCGCAGGCGCTACCGTCAACAGCTACCGGGTGGCCGAAGCCGACCTGGACCAGACCCTGTCCGTCCGGGTCACGGCCACCCGCGCAGGGTACCGGGCTGTGTCGGCGTCCTCCCTGCCGCTCACCCCCACCTCCCCCATCACCGCAACAGCCCCTGCGCTCCAAGGCAAGCTGACCGTGGGCGAAAAACTCACTGGTGTCTTCAACGAGGGCAGCGTCTCCACCGGGACAGCCGGCGGTGCCGTCAGCGTCAGGTACGAATGGGTGCGGAACGGTACCCCGATCAACGGGGCCACCGCCAAAACCTACACGTTGACCGCGGCCGACCGTGGCGCCGTCGTCGGCTTCCGCGCGGTAGTCCAGGCCGGCAATCCGGCCACGGCCACGCGCCCATTCACGGTGTACAGCCGCACCGTGGTGCGGAACAAGGCCCACACAGCAGGGTTCGACGCCGGTACCTCCTTGGACCTGTTCGCCCGGAACGCCGCGGCGAACCTTCTCCTCTACCCAACGGATGGCGCCGGACGATGGCAAGCGGCGAAAACCATCGGGTATGGCTGGGATGTGTTCGACCTCGTGTTCAACGCTGGCGACTTCAACGGCGATGGGCTCAACGACGTCCTGGCACGCGACGACGCCGGCACGCTTTTCCTCTACCCAGGCAACGGGACGGGCGGTTGGCTGCCGCGCAAGGAAGTCGGCTGGGGATGGGACGTCTTTGACTCCGTCATCGCAGCCGGCGACTTCTCAGGAGACGGCGCCAACGACCTCCTGGCCCGGACCCCTGCAGGAGCTCTTGTCCTCTACCCCGGAAACGGCGTGGGCGGTTTCCGCTCCCCGGGCGCGGTAGGCCAGGGCTGGGATGCCCTCAGCCAACTCTTCTCCCCCGGCGATTTCGACGGTGACGGCAACCCCGACGTCATGGGCCGCGACAATGCCGGGAACCTCCGCCTCTACGGCGGCAACGGCAGCGGGGGCTGGACCACTGCACGGTCCATTGGCACCGGCTGGAATGTCATGTCGCGCATCGGCGGCGCAGGAGACTTCAACGGCGATGGCCTCAACGATGTCTGGGCGATCGATTCCGCCGGGCAGCTGAACATGTATTACGGCAACGGCAGCGGCGGCTGGAAGGGCGCGGGTGTGGTCGGTTGGGGCTGGGGCGGATTCACCGCCGTTTTCTAAGCCGATTTTGGTTGAGTTTTGGGTTTGACGCGCGACACATTTAGGCGAATAACGATAATCCAATCCCAATAGCTGTCCCCGGTGAGGCCGGGCTGTATTCTCATCTCAATTGGCCTCGACAGGCCGCTCTGGTCTGCACCATTTTGGGGGAATCTTGGGGTCTCATCCTGCTCTGCGCTTTCGCGCTGCGTCCACCGCTGTTCGAGCTCTTCTGATGGCGCTGGCTTTTACTTTGGCATTCGTGGTCTTGACCCCCATTTCACCCGCCGTGGCTGCTACGCCTGTCCTCTCGTCTTTTGCGCGGATTTCTCCTTCAACGGTCGACGCCGGCGCCCCAGTCAGCTTTTCCTTCACCACCGCCGCTGCGGTCAAGCGTGTTGAGGTTGGGCTGCGGAGTGCTGCGGGAACCCACATTCTGGCCTGGACCTCCGCCGGAACCAAGGCCGGGACTGTGGCCGGCGTTGCCTCCCCGTCCTCGTGGCCGAACGGCACGATTGAGGTCAGCTACGTCCAAGTGATTACCACTGTGGGCGCGTCGCAGGTGTACTACCGTGGCGGCGGCGTCTACTCGCCCGGCACGGGCACCTCGCCATTTGGCGATCCGGCGGCGCAGGACTTCAAGATCAAGAACCCGATGCTGCCCTACACTGCGTCTGTCCCTACGTCGCTTGTGCCGGAAAAAGCCACCTTCGCTCCCGGCCAGACCGCCGGGGTCCAAGTCAAGCTCTCCCAGCTTGCCCAGTCAGTACGGCTGATCTACCGCGACGCTTCCGAGGTCACCACCTTCGAGCTGGCATGGACAGGCACCCCGGCACCGGGAGCCCAAACCGTCACTGCAACAGGTGCGGTCACGGCTGCACAAGCTTCCGGTGCGTACACCCTGGAGCGCATCGAGGTCACGTACTTCGATGGGCTGGCCAAGGACTCTTACCTTCGCGATGGGACGCTGGAGCGGACCTCGCCTGTTCCCTTGGGTACCGCCGTGCGGGCAGGGCTCGCTACCGGCGATTTCGCGGTGAGCAACCCTGCGAAGATGCTGCAGAAGCTGGTCCCAACGGTTGCGCCGAGTATTGCGGGGGATCTGGTTCCCAATACGGTCCTCAGTATCCAGCGCGGGACGTGGCCCGTGGAACCGTCGTTTTCAGAAATCCAGTGGTACCGCAACGGCGCACCCATCGACTACGCGACCAAAGACACCTACCAGTCCAACATGTATGACGACCCCGCAAACATGATCTGGGTCAAGATGACCGTACGGGCTGCGGGTTACCTCCCTACCGGCGTCTCCACTTTGGCGTTCGGGCCGATGCCCCGCAGGGTCTGGGTCAGCAACCTGCGCATCACCGGAGACGCGTCAGTGGGCGGCGTCCTCCGGCTGGAGCATGGTGCTGCCGGCGTCGATCCCGAGGGCGGCCAGCCTGGCTATACGTACGTCTGGAAGCGCAACGGCACGCCCATTCCGGGCGCCACGTCCCGCGACTACCGGACAACCCTGGCTGACAAGGGAAACATCATCACGGCCGGGGTAACGGCCCGCTTCGACGCAGGCTCGGCTATCACCGAAGTTGTAGACCTTGTGGGACCGTTGGCCGACAAAACCCGCGGCAAGGGCTTCAACGCGGACGGCACAGGGGACATCTTCGCCCGGGACACCGGCGGCAACCTGTGGTTGTACCCCAGCAACGGCAGCGGCGGCTGGTTGCCCGCGCAGAAGATCGGCCAAGGTTGGAACGGGTTCAACTCCCTCTTCTCACCCGGCGACTTCGACGGCGACGGAAACGTGGACGTCATGGCCCGCGACGGTGCTGGCAGGCTCTTCCTATACCAAGGCAATGGCCAGGGAGGCTGGCTTCGATCGTTCCAGATCGGGCAGGGCTGGGGGTCTGTCAAGGACATCGTGGCACCGGGCGACTTCAACGGTGACGGTACCGCGGACCTGATTGCCCGGGATGCATCGAACACTATGGTGATGTATCCCGGAAATGGACGTGGTGGCTTCCTGACCCCTTACACGCTCAGCGGTGGTTGGGGCGATTTCAATGCCTTTGTCTCTCCATCGTCGCGCTCCATCTTCGCCCGTGACAGCTCAGGTAATCTACGGTACTACTCCGGCTCCGGCAACGGATACTTCCACGAAAACGCATGGACCCCCAACGTCTTCGGCGCTTATGCAGGCTACGGCTGGGAAGGTTTCAGCCGGATCGGTGCACCGGGAGATTTTGATAGTGACGGTGTGCCGGAGGTATACGGGATCCACCCTGACGGACGGCTCACCATGTTCTACGGGTTGGGACATATCGCGCTGAAGCGCCAAGCCACCATCGGTTGGGGCTGGAACGCCTTCAACGCTGTCTTCTAGGCCATGCTTACACCTACTTCACACCATTCGAGGGAAGACATCATGACGACTCGGACCGCTGCGGGGCTTGTCCCCATCACGTTTCGGCGCTTTGCTGCCCTGCTGGGACTCGTCCTGGCCGCAGTGATGCTGGCGCCGTCCGGGACCTCCCCTGCAGCGGCAGCGGAAGACCCCGTGCCAAAGCTCGTTTCCGTCCAACGGATGTCCACCCCCACTGTTGCCGCCGGCGGAACGGTAAAGATCACCTTCACCTTGGCGGAGCCCGCCCAGCGCGTAGAGTTCCGTTACACCGACGAATCCCAAGTCACCGAACACCGCGTCGTTTGGTCGGGGACACCGGCGGCCGGGCCGCTGACCGCAACAGCTTCGTCTGCGGTGGCGTCCAACGTTTTCTTTAACGGCCTCCACACGTTGAAGAGTGTGACCATCACCTACGGCCAGAGAATGCTGACTTACAACCGTGGCTCCACCTACGAAGAGGTACTCCCGGTTGCCTGGGAAACCTTGGACTTCACGGTAAGCAACCCCACCAAAGCCCTTGTTCCCAACGACAACCTGACCATGCCGGCGCTCGGGATCCGGAAGGAAGCGGGCTACTCGTATCCTGCCTTCGACGTCAACCACGGAACATGGACCGCGCCGCCATCGGCCTACACATACGAGTGGTTCCGGGACGGCATCTTCAAGTCCTCCGGCAGCACCTGGTTCGATGTTCCGGACAAGTACGCCGGCACTGGGTCTGGGCTCACGCTGAAGCTCACTGCGTTGGCAACCGGGCGCCTTCCCGAGACCGTCGAGACCAAGCCTTTCTACCTGGTGGACGCCGCGGCCCCGGACATCTCCGGCTATCCGGGGGCGCGGGGGTCCGTGAAGGCAGCGTTCGATCCCTCCACCATCAAGGGACTCCCCATGGGAGCGAAACCGACTGTCAGCTACCAATGGCTCCTGAACATTGCCGATCCCATCCCTTCGGCCACAGGGGCCAGCTACAGCCCTAAACCTTCAG
This sequence comes from Arthrobacter sp. WCS2018Hpa-7, assembly GCF_031843805.1. Taxonomy (NCBI): domain Bacteria; kingdom Bacillati; phylum Actinomycetota; class Actinomycetes; order Micrococcales; family Micrococcaceae; genus Arthrobacter; species Arthrobacter sp. WCS2018Hpa-7. The sequence continues at coordinate 266,028 of NZ_JAVTJB010000002.1, read as the reverse complement.
ATGCCGGAAAGCGGCTCGGCGTGGCGGCCGTTGTCAGCTACGACGGCAGCGTCGTAGGCCTCTTCCGCAGCGCCGATGTGACGGTCAAGCAGCAGTCACTCCTCCGGGACTTTGACGGAGACGCCAGGCCGGATGTCATCACCAGAAAGCCCAATGGCACACTGACGCTGTTTTCCGGGGACACGTATGGCCAATTCAAGAGCACGAGCAAGGACATCGGCTGGGGATGGGCTGGATTCACTGCTCTGATGTCGCCTGGTGACTTCGACGGTGACGGCAAAATGGACGTTATGGCGCGCGATAAATCCGGTCAGCTGTGGCTTTTCCGTGGAAACGGCGCGGGCGGCTGGCTCGGTTCCTCCGTCATTGGGACCGGCTGGGCAGGTTTCAGCGAGATCATTCCGGCCAGCGATTTCAACGGTGACGGGACCAGCGACGTCCTGGCGCGCGACCCGCAGGGGCGCCTCTTCCTCTACCCCGGCAATGGGCGGGGCGGATGGCTAACCCCAACGCAGGTAGGACAGGGGTGGCAGTCCTTCAACAAGGTCTTCACTCCCGGCGATTTCAGTGGCGACGGGGTCTCCGATTTCCTTGCCCGCGGAACAGACGGGAAGCTCAGCGCCTACTACCCCAACGGCAAGGGTGGATGGCTGTCGTCGAGGACGCTGACAGGAAACTACTCATCCAGCATCTACATGGGTGGCTTGAGCGGATTCAACCATTCCGACCGCTACAACTACTTCTTCAGCGTCTCCGACCAAGGCGTGTTCACCACCGAGGCACTGGGCAGCGACTGGAACAGCTACTATCGACAGACCGGCCAAGCGGGGACGGGATGGGGTTACCTTACGGCCGTTTTCTAAACAGATTTCGGTTGATTTCAGGGTTTGACTTGTCTTTTCATTGAACATTTGCCAGCAAATTCCCAGACTGTCGTTCCGCCGTTGTACTCTCAATTCACTGACACCGCCGGCCATCTGGGACCGGCTTGATTTGGGGGAACAATGGGGATCACTCCTTTGCGCCGTGTGCGTCATTGGTTGGCCGCGATTGCGGGCGGAATCATTCTGGCTGGCGGGCTGGGCTTGGCACCTGCAGCTCAGGCCGATGACACGTTCGCGCCGGTGCCGGTGGCCGTCTCCACGACACCGGACTCGATCGCTTCCGGCGGACAAGCAACATCCAGGGTTACGGTCCAAGCTTCGGGTCCCATCACCGACGTCTACGTGCTCTTCCGCAACACTGCCACTGGCAAGCTCCATACGCAGATGACCCAGGGCTCCTACAGCGCTGCCGACTCAACCTACTCGTTCGAGGTGTTCTTCGCCCAAGGCACTCCGCCAGGAACGTATGTTGCACAATATCTGCAGATCCTCACCGCTGCCGGTCAGGAGATCGGCTACTGGCGCGACGGTTCACTGATCCATAACCCAGGCAATCTTCCGGGCTCCGGCACTGCTGCTGTGGCTCTGGACGCCCTGGACTTCAATTACGTAACCCCCGTGGACATTGACCGGCCCCACACCTCGGGCTCCTACCGCACAGAGTACTGGGATCCGTACACGATGAGCCTTTTCATCCGTGACGCCGGGGGCCGCCTGGGCCTCTTCCCCACCAATGGCACCGGTACGTGGAAGCAGGCTTATGAAGTCGGTTCGGGTTGGAACATTTTCAACCTGATGTTCTCCTCCGGAGACTTCAACAATGACGGCGAGAACGACGTTATTGCCCGCGACGGTGCCGGTTCCCTGTTCCTCTATCCCGCGGATGGTCAGGGCGGCTGGTACCCCCGTCAGCAGATTGGTTGGGGCTGGGGCATCTTCACTTCTGTTTTCGCTGCCGACGATTTCAGCGGAGATGGCAACAACGACCTCTTGGCCCGCAAGCCTTCCGGGGAACTCGTCCTGTACCCGGGCAACGGATACGGCGGCTTCCTCGGTGCGTCAACAGTTGGCTGGGGTTGGAGCGGCATGACGTCTGTCTTCTCACCCGGGGACTTTAACGGCGACCACAAGCCCGACGTACTGGCCCGCGATTCGGCAGGAAACCTGCACTTCTACGGCGGCAATGGCAACGGAGGCTGGACCACCAGCGGCCTGACCGGCCAGGGCTGGAACGCGATCACCAAGCTGGGAGGTGCGGGAGACTTCGACGGCGACGGTGCCAACGACGTCTGGGGCATCGACACCTCCGGCCAGATGCGCATGTACTACGGCAACGGCTCCGGTGGATGGAAGACCTCTGGCGTTGTCGGTTGGGGATGGGGCGGCTTCAACGCGGTCTTCTAGACCATCCTCCTGGCTGATGGCTGAGAGCCTCCTCCGGATTCGGCCGGAGGAGGTCTCCTTCATATATTCGCTGGTTTCCCTGAACCATTTACGGGGCGAACACCAAAATGTAGTGTCATCTCAATTGATCTCAGCTGGTCCTCTCCGGCCAGTCATTCTTGGGGGAATCCTTGGAACTTGTTACTGCCCCGCGGTCGTCCGCGCCCGACCGTCCGCGCCGCCTCCTCGCGCTGCTGACGACGTCCGTGCTGGTCGGGACCCTGGCTGCTCCCTTCATCGCGGCTCCTGCCAGTGCAGCGGCGCACTGGGAGGCCCCCGTCCGAGCAGGTACGTTGCTGCCGGCCGCGGCCCGTCCGGTGTACATGGGCCAACCCCAACTCAACGGAGACCCCACAGTGGGCGGCCTCCTCAAAGCAGAACTGGGCGGATACGCTCCATTCGTCATTCCCGAGGGCGGCACGCCTTCCTTCACTTACAAGTGGACCCGGGATGGTCAGGCCATACCGGGTGCCAACGGCTCAACCTACCGGGCCACTTCGGGTGACCTCGGCAGGGTAGTCGCCGTCTTTGTCACGGTTTCTTACGACGCCGAATCCCGGCTCACGTTACAAGCGGACTATCCGCTGAGGATCGCCGCCAAGCCCCGCGCCCGGGGGTTCAACGGCGACGACACCCTGGACATCTTTGCCCGCGATGCCGCCGGCCGCCTGCTCCTCTACCCCACTGACGGCCGGGGCAACTGGCGTGCAGCCCAGGTACTGGGGACAGGATGGAGTGTTTTCAATGCTCTGTTCTCTCCGGGTGACTTTGACGGGGACGGCGCAGTGGACGTTATTGGCCGTGACGCGCATGGGCGGTTGTTCCTCTACCAGGGCAACGGCACTGGAGGATGGAAGAACGCCTTCCAAATTGGCCAGGGCTGGCAAAACTTCAAGACGATTTCGTCTGCCGGCGACTTCAATGGGGATGGAAGCAACGATCTGATTGTTGTCGATCAATGGCATCAAGCCATCCTCTACCCCGGCAACGGGCGGGGCGGATTCCTACAGGCCTACGGAGTGGATACCTATTGGGTCAACGGCGATCCGGTCTTCACAGTGGGCCACTTCGGCGGGAAGAGCAGTCTGGGAATCGTCAGCCGAAACTACGGCTATCTCCGGCTTTATGAAGCCAGTCGGAATGGCCGGCTGGATGGCGCCCGCACGGATATCGGATGGGGGTTCAATGACTTCCCGTTCGTGGGTTCGGCGGGTGACTTCAATGGGGATGGCACTGTAGATATCTTCAGCGTTGACACCGCGGGACGGCTCACGATGTATTACAACAAGGGAGCCGAGTACCTGACAGGCGGACGTCCGGACATCCGATGGTACGGACAATCCGTAGTCGGATGGGGCTGGGGAGGGTTCACGGCCGTTTTCTAGGCATTCAGTATTGACCACTTCGCACATTTCGGCCAACCCCACTATGAGGAAAAATATTGAGCTCCTACCACCCATCACGCTTGGCCGTGCCCAGGCGGCGGTAACTTCTTTCAGCCCTCACGACATCCCTCGTTGCAGGACTCCTGCTGGCTCCGGCATTGCCCGCGGTAGCTGCCAAGCCAATACAGGCGGTCCCGACGCGTCAGGTTTCCATGGAGCCGCCCCAACTCGTTGGCGATCCGACAGTGGGCGGGCTACTGGCAGTACACCTCTTCTCGCTTCCTCCTTCAGTGACACCTGAAGGAGGAAACCCCTCGTTCTCCTACTACTGGACCCGGGACGATCAGGTCATCCCCGGCGCGACTGGACAGACCTATCGGGCAACGGCCGCGGATTACGGCCGCGCTGTAACAGCGTTCGTGACCGTTTCCTACGATGTCGATTCGACGCTTACACTGCGCACAACTGAGACGCTGCGCATCGCGGCAAAACCGCGGGCAAGAGGATTCAATGGTGACAACACCATGGACATCTTCGCGCGGGATTCCTCTGGCCGGCTATTGCTGTACCCAACAGACGGGCACGGCAATTGGCAGCAGGCACAGGTGATTGGAACGGGATGGAACACCTTTAACCACATCTTCTCCCCTGGAGATTTCGATGGGGACGGCACGGTGGACGTCATGGCCCGCGATGCGCTGGGACGACTCTTTCTTTATCAGGGAAACGGCGCTGGTGGCTGGAAGAAGGCAATCCAAGTGGGCCAAGGCTGGCAAGAGTTCAGCGCGATAGTAGGAGTTGGTGACGTCAACGGCGACGGCACCAACGATGTATTGGTCAAGGACAAATCAAATAACGTGGTGCTGTACCCCGGGAACGGCAGGGGCGGATGGCTCCAGTCGTACACCGCCGGATGGGCATGGTGGCTCTATGACGTGATCGTGGGAGTCGGTCACTTCGGGGGTACGAGCAAGTTGGAAGTAGCCGGACGGAACGCCTACGGTGGACTCCAAATGTTCCAGACCCGGCGCGACGGATGGTTCATCAACTTCGCCGGGACCGTTGGCTGGGGTTGGGGTGCGCTAACCACCATCGGCTCAGCTGGCGACTTTGATGGAGACGACAAGATCGATGTTTACGGCATCGACCGGAATGGGATCCTCACCATGTACTACGGCAGGGGCGCCGACTATCTGCCGGGTGCCTTTTCTAGTAGCCCTTGGAAAGGCCAGGAAGCAGTCGGCTGGGGATGGGGTGGCTTTACCGCAGTTTTCTAGGCCTAGTCAACACTCTTGATCTTTATCACGAACACGGCTCCTAAGAGCCCAATGACGGCGGCGGCTACGTACAGCGAGATGTAGCCGCCCCAGTAAGCCACAAACGGGAACGCAATCAATGGGGCTATCACCTGGGGCAGCGAGTTCGCGATGTTGATGATGCCCAGGTCCCGGCCCCGGTCCAGTGCTGTAGGCAGGACTTGGGTGATCAGCGCGAAGTCCACGGCGAGGTAGGCTCCGAATCCGATTCCCAGCACCGCAGCACCGGCAAGTCCGCCGATCCAGGTGGGAGCAAAAGCGAGGATCAGCGACGCTGCAGCGATGATGACGGATGACGCGATAACCAAAGGTTTCCGCTTGCCCATCCTGTCGCTCAACCGCCCACCCACAACGCTGGTGATGATCACGGTGACTGCATACAGGCCGGTGAGAATGAGAACGCCGAACTCCGGCTTGATACCCTCGGTCTCCTCAAGATTTACAGCATCGCTGAGGAAGAAGAGCAAATACAAAGTGACCATGTGGTTGCCCGTACTGACCAACAACCTGGTCAACCACGCCCAGGCGAAGTCCGGGTAACGTTTGGGCGAAACCCAGAAGCCCTTGAGGAATTCAGCCAGCTTGAACGCGGAGCGGTCGCCTGGCGACAGGGGTTGATCATCGCTCTTGAAGAGATAAAGCACGACGCCGGCCAGCAGCGCTGCCGCGCACACCCAGTAACCAGCCGCAAAGTTACCGGCGACGACGGCAGCGATCACTGCGCCGACGAGGATACCTACTGTCTGGCCCATGGCCGCCAACCCGCCGACGGTTCCGCGCTGAGGCACCGGAACCCGGTCCGGCACGGCCGCCGTAATTGCCGAGTACATGGCGTTGGCTCCGGCCTGTACAAGGCACCACAACACGGTCATGACGGCAACGTTGGGAGCGCCTGCCAAGGCGACCAAAGCCGCAGCTCCAAGGATGGCACCCATGAGCACCCAGGGAACACGCCGCCCGAACCGTGAGGTTGTGCGGTCGCTGAAAGCGCCGAACAGGGGGTTGGCCACCATGGAAACGGCGGCACCACAGCCGGTGACCAACGCCAGGATCGCTTCCTTCTGGCCGTCATCAAAGTGGGCTGCCTGCTGACCCAGCAGTACTTGGAGGGGTCCAAAGAAGGCAGCGTTGATGCCCAGGTTGACCAGCACCACTCCTGTGACCCAGATCGGCCGAACTGGAAGAACAGGTTCGGCAAGCGCCGTGGTTGTTCCGCCGCGGACGATGGCAGGATCCGGCACCGGACCCGGCAGGTCGGACAGGCTCATGGCAGGTTCCCCCTCATTGAATGTTTGGATTCAGCCTAGCGCGGCGAAGCGGCACTGAACTGCCGTAGAGCCCTTTATCCACATAGGCCGCTGCAAGCGCTGCCTTAGCCCCCTCGCGAGCGTTAGTGTGGCCTCACAGCGATTGAGGAGAAGCACTGTGAGCGAGCAAGTAAATACGGCCGATCTCTACGACGAGCGCGGCGAGGAACTGGAGTCCGTAGCCGTCCAGTTCCACAACCTGGGTGGGCACACCCACTTCAGCGGGCCAGTCCGCACTATCCGGTGCTTTGAAGACAATGCGCTGGTGAAGACGGTCCTCAACACGCCAGGAGAGGGCGCTGTTCTGGTCATCGATGGCCAAGCGTCTCTGCGGACAGCACTTATGGGAGACCTGATTGCTGCGAGCGCTGTGGCCAACGGCTGGTCCGGTGTGGTCATCAACGGAGCCATCAGGGACCGGGAGGCCATCGCCCGCCTGCCCCTTGGCGTCAAGGCCCTCGGGAGCAACCCAAAGAAAAGCGCCAAGACGGGAGTTGGCGAAGTGGACGTCGAGTTGGTGATCGATCGCGTCCGCATCCAACCCGGCGTGATGATCTACTGCGACCCGGACGGCATCCTGATCGAGCGCTGAATCCTCAGTTTGGGCCCGACTTAGACGGAAAGTGGAAGAAATATTCTCCCAGCGGGAATCAACCTGGCAGTAAGATAGTTACTGAAAGCAACTATCCTGCTTAATCCACTTTTCTGCCACCTCTGGAGAAGATATGTCCAAAACCACGCCCGTTCGGGCCGCCGGTGAGGTTCTGACCCATCGTCAGACACTCACGGTCATGGTGGGACTCATGCTCGGCATGTTCCTGTCCTCGTTGGACCAGACCATTGTGTCCACGTCCATCTACACCATCGCCAACGATCTCGACGGCCTCTCGCTTCAGGCCTGGGCCACCACCGCATACCTCATCACTTCAACGGTGAGCACGCCCCTGTATGGAAAGCTCAGCGACATCTTCGGCCGTCGTCCGCTGTACCTCGTGGCCATCGTGATCTTCCTGGCCGGCTCGCTGTACGCGGGCTCCGTCCACTCCATGACCGAACTGGCGATTGCCCGCGGCATCCAAGGCCTTGGTGCCGGTGGCCTGCTGGCCTTGGCACTCACCATTATTGGCGACATCGTGGCGTTGAAGGACAGGGCCAAATATCAGGGCTATTTCATGTCCGTCTTTGGCATTTCCTCCGTACTGGGCCCGGTGATCGGTGGAGCCTTCGCCGGCACGTCCAACATTCTGGGCTTTGACGGCTGGCGTTGGGTCTTCTTCATCAACTTGCCCATTGGGCTGGCCGCTCTTGTGGTGGTCTTCATGTACCTTCATCTGCCAGCCAGGCACGTGAAGCAGAAGATCGACTACTGGGGTGCTGCTGCCATCACGCTGGCCATTGTTCCGCTGCTGCTGGTAGCAGAACAGGGTCGCGTGTGGGGTTGGGCATCGGGCGCCTCCTGGCTCTGCTACGGCCTCGGCGTCATAGGCATCGTGGCGTTCCTGCTCGCCGAGAAGCGAGCAGGTGACTACGCGCTCATTCCTCTGCGTCTCTTCAAGAACATGACGTTCGGTCTGTCATCGCTGCTGAACTTCATCATCGGCATCGGCATGTTCGGCGCCATCGCCATGCTGCCGATGTACTTGCAGTTGGTAAAGGGCCTCACGCCCACCGAGGCTGGCCTGATGATGATCACGTTTACCGTGGGCATTCTGTTCGGTTCCATTTCGGCCGGCCGCACCATCTCGTCGTCCGGCGTCTACAGGATCTTCCCGATCATGGGCACAGCCATCCTTGCCGGCGCTGCCACCGTGATGGGTTTGGTACTCGGCGTCGATACCGGGTTGTGGGTCCCGGGTCTGATCGCTGTGTTCTTCGGCGTCGGACTGGGCTTCTGCATGCAGCCGCTCACCCTCGCAATGCAAGTGTCCGTTCCGCCGAAGGACATGGGCGTGGGCACATCCACGGCCGCCTTCTTCCGTTCGATGGGTGGCGCGGTAGGCACCGCGGTGTTCATCTCCATGCTGTTCAGCGTCGCGGCCGACAAGATCGCCGACGGCATGAAGACTGCCGCTTCCAGCCCGGACTACCAAGCGGTCATGAAGGACCCGGCCGTGGCATCGGACCCCGCCAACGCCAAGCTGTTCGACTTCTTCAATAACGGCGCCAACAATGAGTCCTTGAACGACACCAGTTGGCTCCACTCAGCCAACAGCACGCTGACCAGGCCTATCACCGAGGGCTTTGCCCAGGCGATCGACATCGTCATGCTGACGGCAGCCGGGCTCATGCTCATCGCCTTCCTGATCAGTTTCGCGTTGCCCAACAAGAAACTCACCGACCCGAAGGCCGCAGCCAAGGAATCGGTGCCGGCGCACTAACAATATGGATCACCTCAGCATCTTCCGGACGCTGAGTAGAACGAAAGGCAGCCCTCGGGCTGCCTTTCGTTGTATAACCAAGCTGCTCCGGACAGTGCCGGTGTGTTCAATAGGTTTTGGCAAGGGTCCGGCCTTCCGCAGCAAAAACACTCTCTTCCCAGTACAGCTCACACGGAGGCGCCGCCCAGCGAGCTCACAGGCACCAAAATAGACACCCATGCGTTCACAACGTGAATGCATGTCACGTCGGTCACTTGACTGGAACTCGGGCGATATGACGTGCCACACTGTGTAGCGCGAGTGCACCGGCGTCCCCGTCGGAACAGCCGACGACGTCCCGCACATCGCTCCCACAACACCATTCCCCAAGGGAGACCCATGTCCAGTTCCAGCACCGAAGGCGCGCCCACAGTTTCGCGGAAAGTGATCGGCCTGGCCGTCGCCGGCGCGGTGGGTGGCTTCCTCTTCGGCTTCGATTCCTCCGTGGTCAACGGCGCCGTGGACGCGATGGCGGACGAATTCGTCATGAGCGAGGCATTGACCGGCTTCGCCGTTGCGGTTGCGTTGTTAGGCTGTGCCGCCGGCGCCTATTTTGCCGGCAAGATTGCGGACCGCTACGGACGCATCCCCGCCATGAAGATCGGCGCTCTGCTGTTCCTTGTGAGCGCCATCGGCACAGGCCTTGCCTTCAGCGTGTGGGACCTGATCTTCTGGCGGCTCGTCGGCGGTCTGGGCATCGGCCTCGCCTCGGTCATTGCTCCCGCCTATATCTCCGAGATTTCGCCCCGCCACGTGCGTGGGCGCTTGGCTTCGCTTCAGCAGCTCGCCATCACCACAGGCATCTTCGCCGCACTGCTCTCTGACGCAGTTCTGGCCAACTCGGCAGGCGGCGCCGGGGGCACGTTATGGCTTGGTATCGAGGCTTGGCGTTGGATGTTTATCGCCTGCGCCGTTCCGGCAGCCGTGTACGGCTGGATCGCCTTCCGCTTGCCCGAGTCGCCTCACTTCCTGGTGCTCAATGGCAAGGAAGACCAGGCCCGAACCATCTTCAACAAGCTCATCCCCGGCGATGACATTGAGCGGCACATCCGCGAGATCCGCGAATCCATCCAGCAGGAACAGCTCTCCACCAAGAAGGGCTCCTTGCGCGGCAACAGGTTCGGCCTGCTGCCGGTAGTGTGGATCGGCATCATCTTGTCCGTGCTGCAGCAGTTCGTCGGCATTAACGTCATCTTCTACTACTCCACCACGCTGTGGAAGGCCGTCGGGTTCCAGGAAAAGGACTCCCTCACGATCTCCGTCGCCACGTCCGTGACCAACATCCTGGTGACCCTTGTGGCTATCGCTTTGGTGGACCGCATTGGACGTCGACCCATCCTGCTCACCGGTTCCATCGGCATGGCTGTTTCCCTGGGCGTCATGGCGCTGGCCTTCTCTTCGGCAACCGGGTCCGGCTCGGAGATCACTCTCCCCGGCGCGTGGGGCCCTGTTGCCCTGGTTGCCGCCAACGTCTTCGTGATCAGCTTCGGCGCCTCCTGGGGTCCGCTCGTGTGGGTACTACTGGGCGAGATCTTCCCGTCCCGGATCCGCGCTCGCGCCCTGGGCCTTGCTGCCGCCGCGCAGTGGATCGCAAACTTCGCCATCACGCTCAGCTTCCCCATCATGGCAGCAGGTTCGCTGCCACTGACGTACGCCATGTACGCGGCTTTCGCGGCGGCGTCGTTCTTCTTTGTCATGTTTAAGGTTCCGGAGACCAACGGGATGTCCCTCGAGCAGGCCGAAACGTTGTTTGTTCCCAAGGGAGCGCCTGTTGCGCCGTTGCCGGTAGCTTCCGACGAACCCAAGTAGACACTCGACACCGGCAAGATGCACAGCGAGCCCCGCGGATCACCGCGGGGCCCGCTGTTTATTCGTGGGGACTACACGAGGTGTGGCTCATGCGAGGTCAGGTACCCACGGCCACTGACGGAGATGACGATCGCGATCACCATGGCAACCGCGCCGGCAAAGAACGGAACCTGGGGTCCGAAGTGCTCGCCGAGTTGCGCCGCCGCGAACGGAGCCAGCGCACCGCCCATCCAGCGCACAAAGTTGTAGCCCGCTGAAGCAACAGGACGCGGCGAATCAGATACGCCCATGGCCAGTTCCGTGTAAACCGTGTTGTTGATGCCCAGCAGGGCACCTGCCACGATGACAAGCACGACGACGGCAGTCACTGAGTGCCCCGCGGCCAGTCCCAGCCCCACCAGGTCAAGCATGAGGACAGCCAGCGTGCCAGTCAGGACCTTCACTGCGCCGAAGCGCTTCTGCAGAACGGGAGCGACGAATACTGAGAACACGGCAACGGCGACACCCCACCCGAAGAACACTCCCCCGATTCCGTAAGCGTCCATGCCGAGGATGAAGGGCGTGAAGGCAAGAATCGTGAAGAACCCATAGTTGTAGAAGAGCGCACTGGCTGCAGTGGTGCGGAGTCCCTTGTGGCCCAACGCCAGGAGCGGGTCACGCAAGCGGGATTTCTTTGCCGGGGCGGGCGTTTTCGGAAGGAGAGCCAGAAGGGCGACGAAGGCTGCCGCCATGAGGACAGCGGTACCAAAGAACGGGGCTCGCCACTGCCACCCGCCAAGGAGGGCGCCTAAGAGTGGGCCGAGCGAAATGCCCAGGCCCAGGGCTGCTTCGTAAAGAATGATGGCCGTGCCGGTTCCACCGCTGGCCACGCCGACGATCACGGCAAGGGCTGTCGCAACGAACAGCGCATTGCCGAGGCCCCAACCGGCGCGGAACCCGACCAATTGTTCAACACTGCCTGAAAGGCCGGACAACGACGCGAACACCACGATGATGGCCAGGCCGATCAGCAGCGTCTTCTTGCCACCGATCCTTGACGACACGAAGCCACTGATCAACATGGCGATGGCTGTCACCAGGAAGTAACTGGTGAACAGCAGGGACACCTCACTGGTGGACGCCTCAAGGTTCTTGGCAATTGCGGGCAGGATGGGGTCCACCAAGCCGATGCCCATGAAGGCGAAAACGGCGGCGAGGGCGGTGGCCCAGACGGCCTTTGGCTGCTTGAGGAAGGAAGCTTTTTCAGCCTCCAGCGTGGTTTCGAGGGTTGTTTCGGCGCTTGCTGAAGCGTCAGCCAACTGGCGTGACATTCAATGGCTCCTTGTCGGTGCTGGTTTTCTGGTTGTGCTGGATTTTTTAGTTCTGGAATGAGCTGTTTAGTTTGGCGATCACGGGCAGTGCCGCGGCGAGCTGCCCGATTTCGTCGCTGCTGAGGCCCTGAAGGAGTTCGGCCACCATCGCGTTGCGCCGCTGATTGGCAGACTCGACGGCGGACGTCCCGGCTTCGGTGATGACCACCTGGACAGCACGGGAATCGTCCGGATCCTGCTGGCGGGTAACCAGGCCGGCTCGCTCGAGCTTGATGATTTGCTCAGTGGCGCTGGGGACTTTGATTCCCAGGTTCTTGGCGATGTCGCCCACGCGAAAGCCGTCGTCGGAGACCATGGACAGCAGGCTGAGCTGCGCGGCGGTAAGGTCACCTTCAGGATCAAGGCGACGGAACATGTACACGCCGAGACGCAGTGACTCGCGAAACTCCTGCGCGAGATCAAGTAACCGGGGATCAAAGGTGCTCATATTTAGGTATCCTAATAGTTAGGTAACCTAATAGTCAATAAGCTGGTCCGCCTGAGCCAAAGTCTCCTGCCCGGCCCCGGCTACTTCGGCCGGTGAAACAGCTGATCGACCATGCCCGGGGAGGGGCGGCGCTGACGATCGGTAGTTATGCCCTGTTGGCGTGCTGATTTCCAAGGAGTGGACGTCACCAGGCAACTGCTGCGCCACCCAGCCAGGGTTTTCCTTGGTGTGGTTGCAGGCTTCGCAGAGTCCTGCACTGTTGGCCACGGTGGTGGTGCCACCTGATTGCCACGGGACGATGTGGTCGATATGCCTAATGGGCGCGTCGCAGTAAGGGGTGCGGCAAGTGTCGTCCCGGACTTCGATGAAACGCCTTAACCTCGGCGGGAAGAGTCGCGCTTTCGAGTCCATGGTGATGAGCTCCCCCGTTGACGGCGCTGTGTAGAGGCGGCGAAGCCACACGGTGAACTCCGGATCCTTCGTTGGCGACGGACTACCGCCCGTCGCCACCTGCCTCCTTTCACAAGACTCGCCCAAGGCAGCCCCTCCGGCGCCAACCAAGGCTCTCGCCCATGCCGCCGGGACGATTCCGTAGCCCTTGAGACGAGCCGGCTCACTGTCCCCTTGGAACAGCGTGCGGTCAGTCATGATGATCTCAAGGTCGACACCACTGATTCCGCCGCGCCTGCCGGTAATGCGTTCGACGAGGGTGTCTGCCATCACTTGGCCCCTGTTCCGTGATTCACCAGCGGACCGCACAGAGTCCGCCTTCCGGGTGAGGGCGGCATACACGGCAACCCCTTGGGCGACAGGAAGCAGGGCGGTCAGGTACGTCATGGCGTCCGGCGCGGGGCGCAGGCTGACGTTCCGCTCCGTGGCAGCGTGACTGGCGCGCTGGGCAACGGTGCGGGGATCGCGACGATAGGCGGCGGCTTTCGCTGCGGCGATGATGGCTTTGTCGCCGACACCATCGAAGGTGCCGGCGTCAGGTGCGAGTTCCTCGTCCACGGCGCGCCGATCCTCCAAGGAGAGGCATGCCGTCTCTTTCACGAGCAAGGTGGCGCGCCATTCATTGAGCTGCCCGGATTCCAACGCAGCCATGGTGCGCGGCATCTCCGTCACCAACGCTTTGGCCAGCCCGAGGAGACGCGAGCCGCGGCTTGGTGATTCGCGACGCGCCAAGGCGATCTGCGCCCCCGAGCCCTGCCCTTGCTCGGATACGGGAATGCCAACCGACGCTTGCTCACGGCGCTGCGCGAGATCGAAGGCTACGGCTGCCCGCGCCTGGACGCCTGCGATAGCCGACTTCAGATCCTCCAAACCGCGCAGCTGATCAATCAGCTCACCACAGGTCGACCCAAGGCAAATGGCCCTTAGCAGCCCCATGAGAGCGGAGAGGCTGGGCGCGGAGCCGTCAGGCTGAGGCGCCATCAGCAGGGCATGTGAGTCCGAATCAATCGCTTGCCGCTCCCGAATCTTCTCCATGGCCCAACTCTTCCAGCGGGCCAACGGCCCCGTAAGGCCGGAAGCTGCCTATGTGGAAAACGCAGGCCGAACTACCCCGCAGCGGGTCCCGGCTCAGAGCGTCAGCTTCATGCCCTCATGGCTCGCGACGAACCCCAGCCGCTCGTAGAAACGGTGCGCGGCCGTACGGGATTTATCGGTGGTGAGCTGCACCAGGGAGCAGCCCCGCTCCCTTGCCTGCTCAACAGCCCACTGGATCATGAGCGCCCCAACACCGTGGCCGCGCAGCACCACCGATACCCGAACTGCCTCGATCTGGGCACGCCAGGAACCCTTGCGGGACAGCCCCGGAAGGTAGCTGAGTTGGAACGTGGCCACCACATCGCCGGCGAGCTCACCCACCACCAGGAGGTGGGCCGGGTCGGCGTCGATCGCGTCAAAAGCCTGCTCATACGGCGCTAAATCGCCGGCATCTTCGCGGGTGGCACCCAGTTGGTCATCCGCGAGCAGCGCGAGGATCCGCGGCAGGTCGGCTTTGGTGGCGCGTCGAAGGCTGAAGGTTCCAGGCCCGACGGCGGCGGTCATCAAAGTGGGTGCGGTACCAAATTCTGCAGTCACCACCCCAGCATGCCATTCTGCGTCGGAACCTAGTGTTGCTAAGTACCGGTACTTAGTTCTACTATGTAGTGGTAGCCAGTAATACTGAGTAGTGGAGGAGGTGTCCAATGGGCAAGCAGATGACGGAGATGCTCAAAGGCACATTGGAGGGCATTGTGCTGGCTCTCCTGACCGGAAAGGCAGCGTATGGATACGAGATCACCACGTCGCTCCGGGAGCAGGGCTTCGCCGAGATCGCTGAGGGCACCGTGTATGCGCTGCTGGTCAGGATCGAGCAAAAGGGGCTGGTGGACGTTGAAAAGCGACCGTCCGAAAAAGGGCCACCCCGCAAGGTGTACACGCTCAACGCGCAGGGCCACAAAGAACTGAACGAATTCTGGAACACCTGGAGCTTCCTGTCCGGTCGGATTGAAGAGCTCCGCAAGGAAGGAAAATAACATGGCAGCAAAATGGATCGAACTGGTCACCGGATCACTCGAGCAGAAGAAGCAATACAAGCAAGCCAAGGCGCGGCTGGATTCCCTGCCCGAGCCCTACCTGACCGTAGCCACCGCCTTCAACCGCTACCTCATGTACTACGGCGGCGTCACTGAGGGGGACACCATGGTTCAGATGCTGACGGATTTCGCAGATCTCTGGGACCGCGCCGCCATCGACGGCACGCCCGTGACTGAGATCGTCGGCGATGATCCCGTCGAGTTCGCAGAGGCCTTTGCCCAGGCATACGGCGGAAAGCGCTGGATCGATAAGGAACGCGAGCGCCTCATCAAGGCAATCGATAAAGCGAAGGAGGCGGAATCATGACCGCTGCAGCAATCCGGGTAGAGGGCATCGAGAAGTCATACAAAGACCTCCATGTGCTCCGCGGAGTGGACTTCGAGGTAGCGGCCGGCAGCATCTTTGCCCTCCTCGGATCCAATGGTGCCGGCAAGACCACCATAGTGAAGATCCTGTCCACGCTGCTCAAAGCGGATGGCGGGCAGGCCGCCGTCGAGGGCTTTGATGTTGCGACGGAGTCGCTCCAGGTGAGGCAGTCCATCAGTCTCACGGGCCAGTTCGCCGCAGTGGATGAGGTCCTGTCCGGCAAGGAGAACCTGATCCTCGTGGCGAAGCTCCGGCACTTGAAGAACCCGGGACAGATCGCCGATGAGTTGCTGGCGCAGTTCAGCCTCACGGAGGCAGGGTCCCGCAAGGTGGCGACATACTCAGGCGGCATGCGTCGCCGGCTGGACATCGCCATGAGCCTGATCGGCAATCCAAAGGTGATCTTCCTGGACGAGCCGACCACCGGCCTTGATCCGGAGGCCCGGCTTGAGGTGTGGCAGATCGTCAAGAACCTCGCCCATCAAGGGACCACGGTCCTGCTGACGACGCAGTACCTCGATGAAGCCGAGCAACTGGCAGACCGGATTGCCATCCTCCATGAGGGCCGCATCATCGCCAACGGCACCCTGGCAGAACTGAAACAGCTGCTGCCCCCGGCCAAGATTGAATACGTCGAGAAGCAACCGAGCCTGGAGGACATCTTCCTGGCGCTGGTGGGCACCGGCACCGGCGCCCAAAAGGTCAGCAACGAGTCGGTAAAGGACAGGTCATGAACACCCATTTCTTCGCGGACACGTCTGTGCTGCTGGGCCGTTCCATGCGGCACATCTTCCGCAGCGTTGACACCATCATCACCACCGCGATCACCCCGATCGCTCTCATGCTGTTGTTCGTCTACGTTTTTGGCGGCGCCATCAAGACCGGCGCTGAAAACTACGTCAACTACCTGCTCCCGGGCATCATGCTGATCGCCATCGCTTCGGGCATCGCCTACACGGCAGTCCGGTTGTTCACGGATATGCAGAGCGGCATCTTTGAACGGTTCCAGTCCATGCCGATCGCGCGTTCCTCGGTTCTCTGGGCACATGTCCTGACGTCCTTGGTGGCCAACGGACTTTCGCTGGTGATCATTGTGCTGGTGGCGCTCCTCATGGGGTTCCGAACGTCGGCCAACGTGCTTGATTGGCTGGCCATCGCAGGCATCCTCGCTTTGTTCACCTTGGCGCTCACCTGGATCGCCATCATCGCGGGCCTCTCGGCAAAGTCAGTGGACGGTGCCGGCGGGTTCTCCTACCCGCTGATCTTCCTTCCATTCATCAGCTCAGCCTTCGTCCCGACGGAAACCATGCCCGGTCCGGTCCGCTGGTTCGCAGAGAACCAACCGGTCACCTCCATTGTGAACACCATCCAGGATCTGTTCGCGCAGCGTCCGGTGGGCAGCGACATCTGGGTTGCTCTGGCGTGGTGCCTGGGGATCCTCATCGTCTCGTACGCCTTCGCCACCGCAGCCTACAAGCGCCAGATCGCCTGAACCACTGAAAACAGCGTCAAACCAAGGCCTAAGCTCCCCCTCCGTCAGGGTGGGAGCTTTCGCCATACAGACCGATTCGCCATTTGTCAGACATTGGCTATAGCTTTATCGAACACATTTGTAACGGCCGTCACTATTGTGGCGGGTCCTTCGAAGGGTTCTTGAACTAATGTCCGATCAGACAACACAGGGGCAGCTCCGCGCCTCCAGCAGGGACAGCGAGCCCCACCTGTCACGCTCGCTCAGCAACCGCCATATCCAGCTCCTGGCCATCGGCGGCGCCATCGGAACCGGCCTTTTCATGGGCTCCGGCAAAACCATTTCCGTTGCCGGCCCCTCCGTGATCTTTGTGTACATGATCATCGGCTTCATGCTCTTCTTCGTCATGCGCGCCATGGGTCAGCTGCTGCTGTCCAACCTGAACTACAAATCATTCAGTGACTTCGCAGGCGACCTCCTGGGCCCTTGGGCCGGCTTCTTCACCGGCTGGACCTACTGGTTCTGCTGGGTAGTCACCGGCGTGGCAGACGTCATCGCGATCGCGGGCTACGCCAACGAACTCTGGCCGGGAATCCAACTCTGGATCCCGGGCATCGCCACCATCATCATCTTGTTGCTCCTCAACCTGCCTACAGTCAAGGCGTTCGGCGAGACCGAATTCTGGTTCGCCCTCATCAAGATCGTCGCCATCGTGGCGCTGATCGTCGTTGGCTTGGTCATGATCTTCACGGGCTTCCAGTCCAACGCAGGAACTGCGAGCTTCACCAATCTCTGGAGCCACGGCGGTTTCTTCCCCAAGGAATTCATGGGCTTCGTGGCCGGTTTCCAGATCGCCGTCTTCGCCTTCGTCGGCATCGAGCTTGTTGGCACTGCAGCAGCCGAAACCAAGAACCCGGAGCACAACCTCCCCCGCGCCATCAATGCCATCCCCCTGCGGGTCATGCTCTTCTACGTAGGCGCCCTCATCATCCTCATGTCCGTCACCCCGTGGACCGAGTTCAAGGCCGGCCAGAGCCCGTTCATCGCCATGTTCTCCCTCGCCGGTTTGGGAATGGCAGCCACCGTGGTCAACCTCGTAGTGCTCACCTCGGCCATGTCATCGGCCAACTCGGGCATCTACTCGACGTCGCGCATGGTCTACGGCCTGGCCAACGACGGCGACGCCCCGAAGCTCTTCGGCCGGCTCTCCAGCCGTAAAGTACCCCAGAACGCCCTGTTCCTCTCCTGCGTCCTGCTGCTGGCCGGCGTCGCGCTTCTCTACGCGGGCAAGGACGTGGGGGTCGCGTTCGACATGGTGACCACAGTGTCCGCCGTCTGCTTCATGTTCGTGTGGTCGATCATCCTGGCCAGCTACCTCGTGTACCGCAAACGCCGCCCCGAGCAGCACGCGGCCTCGCCGTTCAAGATGCCCGGCGGCATCCCCATGGTGTGGGTTGTCTTCGCCTTCTTCGCGTTCCTCGTCTGGGCGCTGACCACGCAGCCGGACACGCTCACTGCCCTGTTGGTGACGCCCATCTGGTTCGCCATTCTCGGCGTCGCCTACGCTGTGGTCCGCAGGACGCCCCTCCACCAGGCCCGCGTGGCCGAATGGAAAGCCATGTCCGAGGCCGAAACCGCGGCAGCGCGCTGACTCTTAACACGCGATAACAATCAGAGCCCGACGTCGGAACCCAACTTGGGTGCCGACGTCGGGCTCTTCCGGTGCAGGGACAGCAAAGCCTCAGGCGAAGTACACTCCGATACGGTTGCCGTCGATTTCCTCGATGCGGATGTCGATGTCGTAAACGTCGTGCAGCATCCCGGCGCGCATGATGTCCGAGGGCGTGCCCTGATGGATGAGCCGGCCGTTTTTCATGGCCAGAATGGTGTCCGAGTAGCAGGACGCGAAGTTGATGTCGTGAACCACCAGGACGATCGTCTTTCCGAGCTCGTCGGCCAAACGCCGCAGCAGCCGCATCATTTCCACGGAGTGCTTCATGTCCAGATTGTTGAGCGGTTCATCGAGCAGTAAATATTCGGTGTCCTGCGCCAGGACCATCGCGATGTACGCGCGTTGACGCTGACCGCCGGAGAGCTCATCCACGAACTTGTCAGCCATGGAGGTCAGATCCAGCTGCCGGATGGCTTCGTCCACATGCTCAAGATCCTCCACCGTGGGCCGGCCGCCGCTGTGTGGGAAGCGGCCAAAAGCCACGAGGTCGCGGACCGTGAGCCGCATGGTCAGGTGGTTTTCCTGCCGCAGGATGGCCATGGTCTTGGCCAGTTCCTTGCTGGGCGTCGCTGTGACATCCAAGCCAGCCACCGACACTCCCCCGCCGTCCATGGGCTGGAGACGGCTGATCAGCGACAGCAGCGTGGACTTGCCAGCACCGTTGGGACCGATGATGGAGGTGATGCCGCCGCGAGGGATCTCGCAAGTGACGTCGTCCAGCACAGTGGTGCCGCCGTAGCGCTTGGTCACGTTCCGGACGGTAATCATGGGCAGACCCCAATCATTTCAGTGAGCCTTTCAGCAACAGGTACAGGAAGAGGATGCCGCCGGTGAACTCGATGATGACGCTCAGGGCAGTGGCGAAACCGAACACGCGTTCCAGCAGCAACTGGCCACCTACCAAGGCGATGGCGCCAATCAGGACCACTATCGGCAGCAGCCAAGCATGCCGGAATCCACGGCAGAGCTGGTAGCCGAGGCTGACCACCAGGAGCCCGAAGAACGTCACCGGCCCAACCAGGGCGGTGGAAATCGCCACCAGCAGCGAGCACGCGAGGAGCACCCGCATCACCACGCGCTTGTGGTCGACGCCCACGTTGATGGCCACTTCCCGGCCCAGCGCCAGCACGTCCAGCGTGTGCCGCATCCGCCACACCCCGACGCACACCAAGGCGATCAGCACCGCAGAAACACCCAGCAGGCCGGGATCCACATTGTTGAAACTGGCGAAGAACAGGTCTTGGAGGATGATGAATTCGCTGGGTTCCATCAGCCGCTGCAGCAGCGAGGAAAAGCCACGGAACAACGTCCCCAGCACGATCCCCACCAGCAAGAGCAAATGCAGCGATCGCGTGGCTCCGGTGAACATCCACCGATACAGGAACGCACTGAACCCCACCATCAGCAGGATCTCCAGCCCGAACTTGAGCGTGGACGGCGCCGTGGCCAGCGTCGCCGCACCGGCTGCGAACGCCAGCGCGGTCTGCACCAGGATGTACAGCGAATCGAAGCCCATGATGGAGGGCGTCAGGATCCGGTTGGCCGTGACGGTCTGGAACAACAGAGTGGAAACACCCACCGCCACGGCCACCAGCAGCATTGCCGAGACCTTGATGGCCCGCCGCGGCAGGATGTAGGCGATGTTGCCTTTGAGGTCGATGGTCAGGAAAACGGCAACAAGCACGACGGCGGCAATCGCCAACACGGCGATCACCAGTCCCGGCGGGGTGCTGCGGATGGCGTCGCGCCAGTGGGCCGGCGTGAACGAGCGGGTCCGGCCGGAAACGGGATCGGAGGACGTCGTCAGGGGCGCAGGCGTCACAGGAGTTTCAGGCATTGCGTTTCCTCAAAAGCAGGAAGAGGAACAGGATGGCGCCCAGCACGGACATGACCATGCCGACCGGCACTTCGTAGGGGAACCGGATGGTCCGGCCGATGATGTCGCAGACCAGCACGAAAGCCGCCCCAAAAAGAGCGGTCCACGGAACAGCCCGGCGGAGGTTGTCGCCGAACAACAAAGAAACGATGTTCGGAACTACCAGGCCGAGGAACGGCACGGCACCCACGGTGGTGACAACCACAGCGGAGATCAGCGAGACGATCATCAGCCCCAGCCGCATGGTGCGCGCGTAGTTCAGGCCGAGGTTGGTGGTGAAGTCCTGCCCCATGCCGGCCACCGTGAAGCGATCGGCAGCAAAGAGGCCCACCAACACCAGGACAGCCACGATCCACAGCAGTTCATACCGCCCGCGGAGCACGCCGGAGAAGTCGCCGATCATCCAGTTGCTCAGGGTCTGGAGGAGATCGAAGCGGTAGGCGAAGAACGTGGTGACGGCAGCAATGATGCCGCCCAACATGATGCCTACCAGCGGAATCAGCAGGGTGTTGCGGGTGGGGAGCCTGCGAAGAATGGCCAGGAACAGGGCTGTGCCCAGCACGGCGAACACAGAAGCCACCAGCATTTTGGTGAGAATCGGAGAGTCCGGAGCCAGCACAGTGACTACCAGGATGCCCAGGGTGGCCGACTCCACGGTGCCCACGGTGGACGGCTCCACAAAGCGGTTCCGGGCCATGAGCTGCATGATCAACCCGGCCACCGCCACTGCCATTCCGGCCAGGACCACAGCCACGGTGCGTGGTACCCGGGAGACCCAGAAGATTTCCCAGGCACCGGCGTCGTTCGCCATCAAGGCGGGCAGCGAAACGTCGCTGACGCCCACAAAAATGCTGCCCACGGCGATCACCAGCACAACGGCGGCAGCCGCAACCAGACGGGCGGTTTCGCCAGTCCGATTGCGGCTTGCTGCTGCCGTGGGGCGCACGGCTGTAGTTGTCATGACGGGACGTCAGATAATGAGCGCTGTCAGGCGACGGAGTCGGCCACTGCTGTGACCATAGCCTGGACGTTGTTCAGGCCGTAGCCCACGATGTACCAGCCTGCGGGATCGAGGTTGACGATCTTGTTGTTCTTGGCGGCGTTGGTGGACTTCACGAGCTCGTTGTCCAGGATGGGGTTGGCGGTGGAGCCTGCGGTGCCGATCGCGGTGTCGCGGTTGATGACGTAGAGGATGTCCGGGTTGGTTTCCTTGATGTACTCGAAGGAAACGGCCTCGCCGTGGGAGCCTTCGGCCTTGACGTCGGCAGCGGTGGGGACGCCCAGCACGTCATGGATGATGCCGAAGCGTGAGCCTGCGCCGTACGCGGTAACTTCGCCGCCGGAGGTGAGGACGATCAGGCCCTTGCCGGCCGAGGCGGCCTTGGTCTTGGTGTCCGCAACGGTCTTGTCCACCTCTGCAAGCTTGGAAGCGACTTCGTCTTCCTTCTTGAAGATCTTGCCGAGCTTCTCGGTCTGGGCCTTGAAGCTCTCCATGGGCTTGGCCGCATCAACGGAGAGGTCGATCGTGGGGGCAATCTTGCTCAGTTCCTCGTAGGCGCCGGCGGTGCGGCCGGAGACGATGATGAGGTCCGGGGCTGCGGAGCTGACGGCCTCGAAGTCGGGTTCCTTGAGCGAACCCACCTTGGCGTACTTGGCATCGGAGAACTTCTTGAGAGCCTCCGGGTAGCTGGCCTCAGGAACACCCGTGGGCTCGACGCCGAGCGCGTTCATGGTGTCCAGGACGCCGAGATCGAACGTGACAACCTTGGCCGGATTCACGGGAACGTTGGACGTTGAGCCCTGGGCGTGCTCGATGGTGATGGTCATGGCTTCTTCGGGCTGCGAAGACGCCGTTGCCCCGCCTCCGCACGCCGTAACGGTCAGCAAGGCAGCGCCTGCAGCCAGTGCCCCAAGGTAGCTCGACAGCCTCTTTTTCACGCCAGTACTCCACTCACTAATAAGTCATAGATGTGTTGCCTAATTGCATTTTGACTCTATTAGTAAGGTGAGGCTAACTTCAAAACCGAAAGGCCCTCCAGCGGGGAATGTGAGCGAACTCACGCTTTTTTCTCCCGCTGGAGAGCCTTTGTGACTTTGGTCGGAGTGTTTAAGCTTCGGCCTGCTGGTCCTCCACGAGCTTCTGGACAGCCGCGAAGAGCGGGTGCGACGGCGTCAATTCAGTGATGCGTTCGACGGCGGCAGCCGCGTCCATTTCCGACAGCATCCTTGCGAGCTCCACAGCTTCGTCGTCGGCGCCGTCGTCAAAACGAAGGGCCGCCGCCATCGCTTCAAGGAGCGCCACCGGAGTAACACCCCGCTCGGCGAGCTCTGCGGCGGGACCGATGAACCGCTCGTGCCGGCCGAGCTTCCGCAAGGGCGCACGGCCCACACGGTTCACGGTGTCCGGCAGGTGCGGGTTGGTGAAGCGGGACAGGATCTTCTGCACATACGCTTCCTGCTCGGCTTCCACGAATCCATGCTTGGCCACCAGCAGTTCCTTGGTTTCCTCCAGTACTGCGCGGACCTTCGCCGCAACAGATGGATCCGCCATGGCATCGGAGATCTTCTCAAGCCCGGCTTGGTACCCGAAGTACGCTGCCGACGCATGGCCGGTGTTGACCGTGAACAGCTTGCGTTCAATGTACGGGCCCAACTCGTCCACAAACGTGGCTCCGGGGATGGTGGGTACCTTGTCACCAAACGGTGTGCGGTCAATGACCCACTCGTAGAAGGTCTCCACCGTGACATCCAGGCCCTGGCCCGGGGCCTGGTTGGGGACAATGCGGTCCACAGCCGTGTTGGCAAAAACCGCGACGGCGTCCAAGTGGCCTGCCGAGTCGTCCCAGGCCGCCCGGATTTCCGTGTGCAGGAGGTCCGTGGCGTTAATGGCGTTCTCGCAGGCCATCACCTGCAGGGGCGGCAAGTCCGTGGGCCTGGCCGCAAGTCCGCGGGCGATCACCGGTGCCACGAACTTCAGGATGTGCGGCCCCACAGCAGTGGTGACCACATCCGCCGTCGAGATTTCCTCCACAACAGCGGCTTCCTGCGACGCGGAATTGAAGGCACGGAAGCCGGTAACGGTCTTGACCGCCGGACTCTCGCCAACCTCGTGGACCTCGTAGCTGCTGGCCGCTGCGAGCTGGCTGATCAGCGCGTCCGCAACATCAGCGAACACCACCTCATAGCCGGCCTCGTGAAGCAGCAGCCCCACGAAGCCACGCCCGATGTTGCCTGCCCCAAAATGGACTGCCTTCACTATGCGTTGACCTTTCCGAACAGCTCCAACACTTCATCAACCGTGGATGCCTCCTCCAACTGGGCAACCTGCGCCTTATTGGTGAAGATCTTCGCGATGGAGGACAGGATGTGGAGGTGTTCGTTGTTGATGCCGGCCACGCCGACCACGAACTTCACTTGCTTGCCGCCCCAGTCGATGCCCTCCGGGTAACGGATGATGGACACCGCCGAGTGGTTGATGTGCTCCTTGGCATCGTTGGTGCCGTGCGGGATCGCCAGGAAGCTGCCCATGTAGGTGGACACGGATTCCTCGCGCTCGTGCATCGCATGGACGTAGCTGACATCAACGGCGCCGCGGTCCAGCAGCAGCTTTCCGGCCTCGTCGATCGCTGCGTCACGGTCGGTTGCCGTGCCGTTCAGGACCACGCTTTCGCGGAGCAGGACACCTTTGCCTTCGGCGGGTTGACCTTCGACGGCGGCAGCCTGCTGAGCGGCGTGCGCACCGTGGCCGGCGGCTACTGTGGTTGCAGCCGCGGTGGGCTGGGCGCCTCCGGCGGGGGTATCGCTGTTGCTGCTCCGCACCAGCTCAACGATTTCTTCGTACTTGGGGCTGTTCATGAAGTTGTCCACCGAGTAGTGAACGGCGCTGGCCGTCCTCGGCTGGGCGCGTTCGGTCAGGTCCTGGTGCGTGACCACCACATCGTAGCTGTCGTTGAGGTTGGCGATGGCCGAGTTGGTGACCTTGACGTCCGGGAAGCCGGCGGCCTTGATCTTGTTGCGGAGAACCGAAGCACCCATGGCGCTGGAACCCATGCCGGCGTCGCAAGCGAACACGATGTTCTGGACCGGCCGGGTGAGGACGGTGCCAGGCTGGGCGCCGCTGGGGCCTGCCTGTTCGCCGGGCAGGGCCGAGGAGACGGAGCTCTTCTTGCCCTTCATGGCTTCCATGCGGGAGGTGGCTGCGGAGAGGTCGTCGTCGCCCTTGTTCTTGGACGTGCGCAGGATGACCGACGCGATGAGGAAGGAAACGGCCGTGGCCAGGATGACCGCGAGAATCACGCCGACATAGCTGTCACGGGAGGTCTGGGCCAGCACCGCGATGATGGAACCCGGCGCGGCAGGAGCAACGAGGCCGGAGTTGGTGATGGCCATGGTGGCGATGCCCGCCATGCCGCCGCCGATCGCAGCGAGGATCAGGATGGGCTTCATCAGGACGTACGGGAAGTAGATCTCGTGGATACCACCGAGGAAGTGGATGATGGCTGCGCCCGGCGCTGAGGCCTTTGCGGCGCCACGGCCGAAGAACATGTACGCCAGCAGGATGCCGAGGCCCGGGCCGGGGTTGGCTTCAAGCAGGAACAGGATGGACTTGCCCTGTTCCAGCGACTGCTGGATACCCAGCGGAGTCAGCACGCCGTGGTTGATGGCGTTGTTGAGGAAGAGGACCTTGGCCGGCTCAATGAAGATGCTGGTCAGTGGCAGAAGTCCGTTGTTGACCAGGAATCCGACCACCGCACCGGCGCCGTCAGTGAAGCGCTGGACAACCCAGGAGAGGCCGTAGAAGCCACCCAAAGCCAACAGCGCGCCCCAGATACCAGCGGAGAAGTTGTTGACCAGCATTTCGAAACCGGGGCGGATCTTGCCGTCCCACAGGGCGTCGATCTTCTTCATGGTCCAGGCACCCAGCGGGCCCATGATCATGGCGCCGATGAACATTGGCGCATCCGTACCTGCGATGACGCCCATGGTTGCTATAGCGCCCACCACACCGCCGCGGACGTCGTAGACCATGCGGCCGCCCGTGTAGGCAATCAGGATCGGAAGGAGGAACGTGACCATGGGGCCAACGATGCCGACGTTGGGATCACCCTCGGCGTTGGTGCCGAAACCGCCCAGTTCAGCGACTGGAAACCAGCCCTTCTCGATGAACAGGGCCGTAATGAGACCCCAGGCGATGAAAGCGCCAATGTTGGGCATGATCATGCCGGACAGGAATGTTCCGAACTTCTGGACACCAACGCGCACGCTGGTGCGGGGCTTCGCAACTGTCTCTGTTGCCATGTGAATTCCTAACGTGTGTCCCGCGGCGGCGCGGGGTCAGTCGATATAGATCGAGAGAGTGCAGCCTTAGGAGCTGCTGGAAATGCGGTGAAGCCATTCAAGGAAGAGCTTCAGTTCAGAGCTGGAAAGCTGGTCCGAATGCGAGGCCTGCAGTGCCGCATTCAGGGCGATTGCCGCAACAACTACCGAGGACTTACCGGAGTCCTCCGCTGCGGCGCCACGGGCGGTTTCCGTGGAGACGGCAAAGATCATGGAATCCCGGGTCATGGTTGAGAGCTCGAGATTCCGTTCCTCCACCGGTTCAGCGATCAGCATGAGCGTGACGCCCACATTGGCCGCCAGGATGCTGCGTGCCGCTTCGCGGGGCGGCACGTTGATCTGACCGGAAATCGCGGCCTTGTTCAGCATTTCCTCCAGAAGCACTTCAGCATCGGCCACGATTGCTGGACGACTTTCCGGCCTGATGTTGCCGAACATGACCAGATACAGATGGGGTTGGCTCAGTCCGAATTGGACGTGGTTATCCCACATCCGCCGGACGTCTTCCAAGGGCTCCCCGGATGGCGCAAAATCCCGCTCCCCCGCCACGTACTCTTCAAATCCGGCTGACACGACGGCGTCGAACAGACCTTCTTTGTCGCCAAAGTGGTGGTAGAGCGTTGGCGCCGTGACCCCGGCAAGCTTGGTGATCTGGCGCGTTGAGACCGCTGACCCCTCCGAATTCGCCAGCAACTCGGCAGCTGCGCGAAGCAACCGAATTTTAGGCGGAAGCTGGTCATCGAAACTCATAACCGCTACCCTAGCACCTATAGCGTTGCTATATGAAGTGGCTCACAAAGGAAATTTGTAGGCTAGTTTTCGAGGCTCCCGGTGCCGTCGCCGGCGGGTCTGAACCAACAAGCAGGAACAGAGGATTCAGTGCAGAATTTCCAAGGAGTAGGGGTAAGCCCTGGCCGCATCATTGGTTCCGTCCGCCAGATGCCCAAGCCGGTGAGTGAGCCGCCGTCGGGAGAGCGTTTGGCCGCGGCCGTGGCCCCGGAAGACGCCGTCGCGGGTTTGAAAGCGGCTGCGCAGTCGGTCCACGACGAGCTCAAGGGACGCGCGGACACAGCGTCGGGCGATGGTAAGGCCGTCCTTGAGGCGACCGCGCTCATGGCCAAGGACACCATGCTCCTGAAGTCGGCGGCGAAGCTCATCAACGCCGGCTCCTCGGCGGAGCGGGCCATTTGGGAAGCGGGCGCGTCTGTCTCGGAGATGCTGCACAACCTCGGCGGTTACATGGCCGAGCGCGCCACCGACGTACTGGATGTGCGTGCCCGGATCGTGGCCGAACTCCGTGGCGTCCCCGCGCCCGGTATTCCTGCTTCGGACACGCCCTTTATCCTGGTGGCCGAGGACCTCGCCCCTGCCGATACCGCAACGCTGAATCCCGCGGTGGTGCAGGCGCTGGTGACCTCCGGTGGTGGCCCGCAGTCCCACACGGCCATCATCGCCCGCTCCCTCGGCCTGCCTGCCGTGGTGGCAGCACACGGCGTGGACGACATCGCCGATGGAACCGAAATCTACGTGGACGGCGCGGCAGGTTTCGTGGCCGGTTCGCCTACAGACGAGCACCGCGCGGCCGCTACAGCCTGGGCGGAAACCTCCGCAACCCTCGCCGAATTCGACGGAAACGGTACGACGGCGGACGGCCACCTGGTGCCGCTCCTCGCCAACGTCGGCGGAGCCAAGGACGCCGTGGCAGCTGCAGCTTTGGGCGCCCAGGGCGTTGGCCTGTTCCGCACCGAGTTCTGCTTCCTCGAGCGTGACACCGAACCCTCCGTGGACGAGCAAGCCGCCGCTTACAAGGCAGTTTTCGACGCGTTCCCGGGCAAGAAAGTTGTCCTGCGCACCCTGGACGCCGGCGCCGACAAGCCCCTGCCCTTCCTCACGGACGCCACTGAACCCAACCCTGCACTGGGTGTCCGCGGCTACCGCACCGACTTCACCACACCGGGGGTCCTGGAGCGCCAGCTTGAGGCCATTGCCCGGGCAGCCTCGGAGTCCGAGGCTGATGTGTGGGTCATGGCCCCCATGATCTCCACGGCCGCCGAAGCCGGACGCTTCGCTTCCCTCTGCGCGGCCGCCGGGATCCAGACTCCCGGCGTCATGGTGGAAGTGCCCTCTGCCGCCCTGACCGCAGCCACCGTACTGCGCGAGGTCGGGTTCGCTTCCTTGGGCACCAACGACCTCACCCAGTACGCCATGGCCGCCGACCGCCAACTGGGCCCCCTCGCCCAACTGAACACCCCGTGGCAGCCAGCCGTGCTCCGGCTCGTGCAGCTCACCGTCGAAGGCGCCACCCGGGAAAGCTCCGGACGGGAAGGTGACGCCAAGCCCGTGGGTGTCTGTGGTGAGGCAGCCGCGGACCCGGCCCTCGCCGTCGTCCTCACCGGGCTGGGTGTGACCACCCTGTCCATGACCGCCCGGTCGCTGGCCGCCGTCGGGACCGTCCTGAAAGCCGTCACCCTCGAGCAGGCGCAGGAACTCGCCCAGCTCGCTCTATCTGCCCCGAGTGCCCTTGAAGCCCGCGACTGGGTCCGCGCCAAACTCCCCGTCCTCGAAGAACTCGGACTCTAACCTCTGCTTGTTTCTGCCAAAGGAGAAACCATGCCCGAACGCACAGCCACCATCGCAAGCCGCTCCGGCCTGCACGCCCGCCCCGCCGCCCTGTTCGCCGAGGCTGCCGGGGAACAGCCCGTGGAGGTCACCATCGCCATGCAGTGCGAACCTGCCGATGACGCGCTCGACGCCGCCAGCATCCTTTCGCTGATGACGCTGGGCGCCGCTAAGGGCGACGTCGTGGTGCTGCGGGCCGAGGGGGACGGTGCCGACGCCGCGCTGGACGCACTGGTGAAGCTGCTGGAGACGGACCTGGACGCGGAGTAGCTTTCGCCGGGCCCCGATTCGATGGCTTGCTGCGTGTTAGACGGTAGGAGTCGTCTAACACGCAGCGAGCCGTCTAAATGGCCGAGGCCTGCTAGCACGCGGCTCACGCTAGGCTTCTGCCATGGCATTGATAGCTCCCCGCGTCACCGCAGGACTCCCCGCCGACGACGCCCGGAATCTGGCGCGCTCCCTCCAAGACAGCAACGACATCACCGTGTTCGTAGACGGCACAGTCCACCGCCTGCCGGACGAGGCGAGGGACGCCGTCGTCGACCTCCTCGCGAGGCTGGGCCGCGGCGAAACCGTGACGGTCAGCAGCGTGGAGGAAATGCTCACCACCTCGCAGGCTGCCGAGCTCGCTGGGATCTCGCACACCTTTCTGCGTAATATGACCGATCGCGGCGAAATCCCCGTGGAATACCGCGGAACGCATCGTCGGATCCGGCAAGCCGCCATCATCGCTTGGTTGGAATCCCAGAAGAAGAAACAGGCCGAAGGCGCCACTGACCAGCCCGACGGAAATGACGTCATCGCCGGCCAATAGTGTCCACAGTGATAAGGATCAAGCAACGATCCCAGCCAACGGGCCAGCACCCCTTAAAGCCGGGGTTACGCTTGATCGGTGGGCAATTTCAAAGGGTGGCATATCGTGGCCGGGTTGGCCGCCATGGCCCTTGCCGCACCCTTGGGCTCTGCCATGGGATTGAACTTTGTGGCAACCTTCATGTTTGCGTGCACAGTGTTCGTGGCGGTTGCCATGTGGACGGAATCAAAAATCGCACGACGCCGGGACGCGGCTGCGGCGTCCGCCGCCCGTGAATCTTCACGCCCGGCAAGCGACCCCAACGAATCCGATGACGCCACAAGGTCCGACGACGCCACCCGGGAGTAGGCATGGGGTTCAATAGCGGTATGGCTTCGACTTCCCCCTCCGTTGTGTGGCCCGTGGTGCATGAGGAACGCCGTGCCCTGATCCGGGACCTGGAACCACTTCTGCCATCCCAATGGAGGACTCCGTCGCTGTGCCCGGGCTGGGACGTCCATGATGTCCTGGCGCACGTGATCGACAGCGCCAAGACCACGCGCCTCGGCTTCATTCGACGCATGATTGCCTCCCGGATGGATTTTGACCGCGACAATGCCGTGGGTGTTGAGCGCGAAAGGACCCCAGACCCGGGGAAGACGCTGGTCCAGTTGCAGGCCGCGCTCTCCCGGACATCCGGGCCGCCTGCAGGCTTGGGAACTCGGCTGGTTGAAGCATTCGTGCACGGCGAGGACATCCGCCGCCCGCTGGGGATCCGCCGTGACTACCCAGCAGCGCACGTCGCCACAGCCCTGCATTATCAGGTGCGGACCACCACCAAGATGGGCGGAGGCAAGGAAGTGGCACAGGGCTGGCGTCTGGTGGCCACTGACGCAGCTTTCGATCACGGGGATGGGCCAGCCGTTGAAGGGCCCGCCATTGCGCTGCTGCTGGCGGTGTCCGGAAGACCAATAGCGGAGGACGAGCTGAGTGGCCCCGGAGCTCCGGTGTTCCTGCAGCGGAACCCTTGATGGAAGCGAAGGGGAAACCGGCAGCGCTCTTATCTGCCGACGTCGAGGCCTTGGGCCTCAAGGGACGGATCCTCTGGACCGAAGGGACGCCTCCTTCCGGGCCCGCCTACATTCTGGTCCACGGCATCGGGGTCTCGCACCGATATTTGGCCCGGCTGCATACAGTCCTTGCCGCGAGCGCACCTACCTACTCCCTGGACCTACCGGGGTTTGCAGGGACTCCAAAGCCTGATCGACAGCTCTCGGTGGAGGACTACGGTGCCTTCATTGCGGAGGTCCTCGCTGCCCGCGGCATCGGTTCCTACGTTCTGGTGGGCCATTCGATGGGTGCGCAATTTGTGATCGAAGCGGCCTTGCATGCTCCGGAACGGGCCCGGCAGGTGGTGCTGATGGGGCCTGTTGTCGATTCGCGGCACAAGAACGTGAGGCGCCAGTCCGTGGCTCTTTTCCTTGACGGGATGCTCCGCGAAAGCCCGGGTTCCAATTGGATCGTCACGTCGGACTATTTCCGCTGCGGTCCGCGCTGGTACCTCACTGAACTGCCCGTGATGATGAGGTACCCCACTGAAAAGCGCTTGGCTGGCATCAAGGTCCCCGTGTTGGTCCTGAGGGGAAGCCGAGACAACGTGGCCGGCCCGGACTGGTCGCTCCGGCTTTCGAGGACGGTTGACCAGGGGCGCTTGGTGGAGATCCCCGGCGTCGGGCACGTAGCGCAACATATGCGGCCCCAAGCTGTGGCCGACGCCATCCGGAGCTTCGTTACCACCACTGCGCCTCATCGCTGAGTACTAACGCACGATGCCGCCGGCATTGGCCTGCTTGTTGAGTCAGCTCCTCCCGGCTAGGCTGACGGAGCAAGAGTATTAGTAAGTTTGCTTACGAAAGGGCTGATTGTGACTGCTGCAGACTCGAATGAGGAAACCCAAGGCTTCGGTGCAACCGGCGCTACAGGGCCGTTTGACACAACATCCGATGCCGACAGCATCCACGAGGATCCCGACATGCGCCAGGACGAGGACGAGGACCCTGCAGCATCTGCCAACCCGGATCCCCTCGACGGAAACGTCACGGGCTTGGAACCCGGCGGCGGAGTACCCCCGGGAGAAACCCCGCCCGCCGAGGGCAGCATGAGCAGCGACCAAGGACACGAAGAGTAGCTCCGGCCACGACTGAACGCCCAGGCGGGACCGGCTAAGGCAGGGTCAGGATCTTCCCGAGATCGTACGCAACCGGCTCCTCCAACTGCGAGTAGGTGCAGCTCTCGGGGGTCCTGTCCGGCCGCCACCTGCGAAACTGCGTGGTGTGGCGGAACCGCTCGCCCTCCATGTAGTCGTACGCCACTTCAATTACCAGCTCGGGACGCAACGGCACAAAGGAGAAATCCTTGCCTCCGCTCCACCGGCTTTGGGCGCCGGGCATCCTGGACCCTGCAGCCCCCTCGCCTTGACTGGCCCATTCCCCCCACGGGTGCTCGCTGAGTTCCACTTGGTACGGCTCAAGCTCAGCCACCAGGGCCTCTCGCTTGGCCATGGGGAACGATGCCACCACCCCCACATGCTGGAGTCGACCGGCGTCGTTATAAAGACCCAACAGCATGGACCCCACAACTTTCGCGGTCTTGTGCCAGCGGAAGCCAGCCACCACGCAGTCCGCGGTGCGCTCGTGCTTGGTCTTGAACATCACGCGCTTGTTGGGTAAATACATCCCGTCCAAGGGCTTGGACAGCACCCCGTCCAGACCTGCGCCCTCCAACTGCACGAACCATTCCTGCGCGCGCTCCAGGGCCGTGACCGCGGGCGTGACGTACACGGGAGGCTCCGCCTTGGCCAGCGCACGCTCCAAAATGGCGCGGCGTTCGGAGAACGGCCTGCCCATGAGGTCGTCGTCGCCGAGGGCGAGGATGTCGAACGCGATCATGGACGCCGGGGTCTTCTCGGCGAGCATCCTCACCCGGCTGTCGGCCGGGTGGATCCGCTGCTGAAGCACCTCGAATTCGAGCCGATTGCCCTCGATCAGGACAATCTCGCCGTCGATCACGCATTTGTCCGGAAGGTTCTTCCGCAGCGCCTCCACCAGTTCGGGGAAGTAGCGGGTCATGGGCTTCTCATTGCGGCTCCCCAGGATGATCTCATCCCCGTCTTTGAAGACGATGGTCCGGAATCCGTCCCACTTGGGCTCGTAGTGCCCAACATCGGGGATGGTGGGGACGGACTTGGCGAGCATGGGCGAGACGGGTGGCATCACAGGCAGGTCCATAGTCAATGTCTACCTGCCGGTGCAGCGCGAAGCTAGTGTTGGGCCATGGATATCTTGCTCGCGGCGGCTGCAGTGCTCGGATTCCCGGCTCTGATGGCCGGCGTGTGGTACTGGTCATCGCGCCGGAGCGGCGAGGGCAAAGTCCGGCGTGGAGCCACCGGCGGCATGCTGGGAGTGGCGGATGAAATCTTCCGCCCGGAAACCCACCAAGCCGTGCAGATCCAGAGGATCCAGCATGAGTTGCCCGCGCCGGCACCGGCCCCGAAGCCTAAACGCTAGAACCCTCTCATCTTGGGAGGCCTACCGTCCGTTATATTAATGTGACTTTACTTTCCGGCTCATGTACCGTCGTAGGGCGACCCGTATCTCCGCTGGGCCGCTTCCGGAATGACGCCGAGCTCTGCCGCATTCCGGGATCCGCCAGACCCGCGGCAGAGGCGGGGGACCCAAAAGTTCCCGGACTTTCCAAAGTCCTTGGGGTGAAGCCGCTACGGCGGCCGGACGGCCTCGTCCGAACCCGACAGCTAACCTCGAAGGCGTTGAGAGGCAACCACCATGTCCCCAACCATGGATCAGCCGCGCCGCGCCGAGACTGAACGCGAGCGCACCAAGCCAACCGGACGCCGTCGGGCCCAACCCAGCGGATCCCCCATCAGCGTGCAGGCAGACACTGCTGCCGCACCCGGAACGACAAGCACGACGCCGGAGGCCGCCACTGCGGCCCTTCCCACCGTCGCGACACCCATCACGCGAGCGGCCGCGCGCGCGGCCGAGCGGGAGCGGGCAGCCCTGGCTGTGATCGCGCCCGCCGCCCCGGCGTCGTCCGAGGCCGAGCCAGCTGCATCCGCAACAGGAGAGCCCTCCGAAGCTGCCGAGCCGGCAACCGCGGCCATTCCGGTCGTGGAGGCCGCACAGGCTGCAGCTCCGGCTTCCACCACGCCGGGGCCTCCTACCTCGGCCATTCCGATTGTTCAGGCGTCACGTTCCGAGCAGGAGGATCCCGAGCAGCCGACAACGCCTCAGCCTGCCGCGTCCCAACCTGCCACCGCCGCCATTCCCGTTGTGGCCGCCCGCCAAGAGCCTGCTGCCGCACCCGCTTCGCCGGCACCCGTTTCACCGCGGGGCACATCCCCGGCGCAAGTTGCTGCGGCCGCCACAGCGTCGGCTTCACTGGCAAGCCGCAAGGACGTTCGAAAGCAGTCGGTCGCTCCCAGTTCTTCCAGGCCGGGAATGGGCGGATCGTCCCTTGGCCGGGAACCCCAGGCGGTCCTGCGTAAAGCTGCGTCTGTCAAGCACATGAGCCAGCGCATGGCCGTGGTGGCTGGCGCCCTCGGCCTGGTCCTGACAGCCGGGACCTTGGGGCAGGCCCTCGAGCTGCCGTTCTTCGGCCAGGAGACGCCTTCCCAGGAAGCCAACGCCTCCAATCGAAATTCGGGCACAGCGGCCCCCGCACCCAGCGCCTCCTACTCGACGGCCTCGTCACCCTCCGCGTCAGCTGCAGCGACGTCGGCAGCCGGCCAGCCGGCCACGGTTCCGGAGGCGCCCGCACCTGTGTCGCCGTCGTCCGTTCCCACCCCGAAAGTCTCCTTGGCCGACCCCGTCTGGGTCCCGTCCGCAGTGCCGTCAACCATCGCCGCGGCACCCAGCACCGCCAGCCCGGTCCCCACCCAGCCTGCGCCGGCACCCAGTGAGGTGCCGTCGGACACGATCACTACGCCACCCACGACGCCGACGCCCACAACCACACCGACGGTCACGCCCACTCCCACTCCTACCCCCACCCCGACGGGGACTCCCACGCAGACCACCAAACCCAAGCCCACGGGCAAGCCCAGCGCGGCCACCGCGCCGCAGCCCACCGAGACGGCACTCGAAGAGATCCTTAACGCGACAAAGGACGCCCTCAAATGAGCACGCGCTTGCCGCGCACCACCACGCACGTGGGATGGCACAGCCGGTACTGCAGCAGCAGCCGGACGGCCGCGTTCCGACGCCGATTGGGACGTTGGAGCTGCCAGCGGCTGAGGCGTTCCTAAAGCAAGACCCTGCGAAAAGGGCAGGCACCCCCAGGGTGCCTGCCTTTTCTTCTTTCCAATCTAGATCCGTGGCCGGCCTGCCCAGCGGCGGGCTTTCAAGGCAGCGTGCAGTTCGAGGCGGATCGCTCCGCTCAACGGGTCAGCGCCGATAAGCTGGCGGATCCGGCCGAGCCGGTTGTAGATGCTGCTCCTGTGGAGGTGAAGTTTGGTCGCGACGTCCTGGACAGAACCATCACTGTCATAGAGGAGTTCCAGGACGGGCAGGAGTTCGCCGTTCTTGTCTTGGTCCTCCAGCGTTCGGAAGTGCACGGAACCGGTGTCATCCCAGCCTCCGGGTGCCAGCAGGCGGTCGAAGAGCTGATAGACGCCTACGGCCCGGCTGTCCACGAGCTCGCCGAGGGGTCGATCGACCGCGGCGGCCTGCGCCGCAACTTTGGACTGCCGGTACGC
The DNA here is from genome assembly GCF_031843805.1 of Arthrobacter sp. WCS2018Hpa-7. Taxonomy (NCBI): domain Bacteria; kingdom Bacillati; phylum Actinomycetota; class Actinomycetes; order Micrococcales; family Micrococcaceae; genus Arthrobacter; species Arthrobacter sp. WCS2018Hpa-7. The sequence goes on along the minus strand of NZ_JAVTJB010000002.1, from coordinate 231,123 downwards.
TCCTGAGAGCTGCCGGATCACGTGGAACGGCTCGCTGATGCCCAGGATCACCCGGTCCACCTTGCGGCCCGCGCGTTTGGCGAGTTCCATTTGATAGTGGACCAGCACCTGGGCGTGGTCTGCCCGGCCACCGGACTCGCGAAACAGGACCACCGAATGCGTCTCCGTTCCGGCACTGAACAACGCAGCGTTGACGCCGATGGTGGACTGCAGCGCGGCTGAACGGTGGGTCAGGGTTGCGGCAAGGGGATCGACGTCGGACCTCGCACCTTCCGCGTCCAGGATGGTCACCAGTTGCCATGGACCGCGGCCTTGGATTTCCTTCCACCCGGCCACGGCGGCCACGGCATTCGATTCGCCGCTGCAAGCCGAGAGAAACTCCTGCTCACGCCTGCGCCGGAACTCCGATTCTGCGGTGTTGGAATCAAGGAGCAACCCCGCCAACAGGTCCAGCTCGTCACGCACGCCGGGCAACTCGGCGAGTATCGCCGTCGCACTTTGCTCTTCAACGTCCAACTGGACCCATAAGTAGCCCACGCGGAAGCCGCGCACCAGGAGCGGCACGCAGACGCGGCCCAACATGCCGAGTTCCTCATTGGCGGGAACGACGACGGGACGCACCGCCGTGGCGATGCCGTGGGACAGTTGCCACACACTGACGTCGCTGGGGACGCGCTTGCTGAGGAGAAAGTTCACGCGGACGCGGTCGGCGTGCGACTGGTTGGAGCTGTAGGCGAGGAGGACGCCGTCGAGGTCTTCCAGGGACAGTCCGCGGCCCAGCTTCAACGCCACGCGTTCAACGATCTGTTCCACGTCCTGCTGCATCAGGAAAGCGTACCAACAGCAGGCGACACCTGACGCTCCATCGCTCGACAAATGTCGAGCTCACGTGATGAAGATCGTTGAATTTCCGGGGCTTCTCCATCTGCGCGCGACCAAACGCATGTCGCCTGCCTCACAGCCGGATCTATTCTGGAATCACAGCCCGCAACACATTTTCGGCCGAAGAGGCCGCTAACGATGGAGCCCACAGATGATCATCGGCGTCCCCAAAGAAATCAAGAACAACGAATTCCGCGTAGCCATCACGGCCGCAGGTGTCCACGAGTTCCGCACCCACGGACATACCGTTCTGGTTGAGCGCGGCGCAGGCCTCGGCTCGGGCATCACCGACGAGGAATACTCGATCGCCGGCGCCGAAATCGTCAACGACGCTGACGACGTCTGGGGCCGTGCGGACATGGTCATGAAGGTCAAGGAACCCATCGCGGCCGAGTACCACCGCTTCCGCAAGGGCCTCATCCTCTTCACCTACCTGCACCTCGCCGCAGAGCCCGAGCTCACCGCCGAGCTCATCAACTCCGGCGTCACGGCCATCGCCTACGAAACCGTGCAGGAAGGCCGCACCCTTCCGCTGCTCGCCCCCATGTCCGAGGTCGCAGGCCGCCTCTCGGTCGTGGTCGGCGCTTCCTCTCTGATGGCTCCCGCCGGCGGCAAGGGCGTCCTCCTGGGCGGCGTACCGGGCGTCCGCCCGGCCAAGGTTGTTGTCCTCGGCGCAGGCGTTGCAGGAACCAACGCAGCTGCCATGGCGCTGGGCCTCGGTGCTGATGTCACCATCATGGACATCAACATCAACAGGCTGCGTGAACTCGACGCCCTCTACCAGGGCCGCCTGAAGACCGTTGCCTCCAACGCCTACGAGATCGAGAAGTCAGTCATCGACGCAGATCTCGTGATCGGTTCAGTCCTGATCCCGGGCGCCAAGGCTCCCAAGTTGGTCACCAACGAGCTCGTTGCCCGCATGAAGCCGGGCTCGGTCCTGGTGGACATCGCTGTTGACCAGGGCGGCTGCTTCGAGGACACGCACCCCACCACCCACCAGGAACCGACGTACAAGGTCCACAACTCGATCTTCTACTGCGTTGCCAACATGCCTGGCGCTGTTCCGAACACCTCCACATACGCACTGACCAACGTCACCCTGCGCTACGCCGTGGCATTGGCCAACCTGGGCGTCAAGGCCGCCTTGGACCGCGATCCCGCGCTGGCTGCCGGCCTCAACATCGCCGCAGGCCACGTGGCACACCACTCCGTTTCCGAGGCGCACAACCTGCCCCTCGTCACCGACTGGCACAGCCTGGTTTCCGCTTAGGACCCCACGCCCGACGGCGTGGTTCAATCCGCGCCGAGGTGACACTTAATGCCAATGTTTCTGACGAACATTGGCATTAAGTGTCACTTCGCGGGGATATCGGGGTTGGCTGGCGGTGAGGGAACCACATGGGTGGGAACAGTCACGGGGATGTCCGACGGGCGGAGCTCCGCCGGATCGATCCGCGAGGGGTCGATCCCCGGCTGGTCGATCCCCGGCGGCGTCACAGGAACCACCGGCGTGGGGATGCCGCCGTTCCCGGGTTCGTGGGGTGAGGGATCCTTGGGTTTTTGAGGCGACGCTCCTCCGCCGGGCTGCGGAAGGGAATCCGTCCCGGGCTTGCCGCTTGGACGAGGGGCAGCGGGTGCCGGGGCGGGCTGGCTCCGGTCGGGAACTGCGGGCGTCTCCTCAACAGTCGGCACCGGAGTGGAACCGGCGGGGCCACCCTGCTGCGGAGCGTTGCCGGAACCAGGAGTGAACTGCGAGACCACTGAGCCGATGGCCGCGCCAAGATGCTGGACGGCACCCGGGATTCCGCCGTCGGACGCGGCCGCAGCAGTTGCACCGCCGGCCAAGGACACCACGACGGCGAGGCCGGCAATGGCCGTGCGACGCTTCGTCCGTCGCCGCGCAGCAAGTTCGTCGGCAGGGAGGGCGCCCCCATGGGCTGGGTCTCCGGCCGGCGCCGGTTCAGCCGGCGGCGTCGGGCCCTTCAGACGTGCAGGGTCACCGACCATGGCGAGTACCGCCGTCGGTGCGCCCGACGACGCAGCGGGACCATCCGTCGTCGTGATCTTATGGGTGGCTGCACCTTGGGCGCTGACCATAAGCGCACGAACTGCCTCGGACGGCACGGGGACAGTGTCGGCCAGCGAACGGAGTTCCAGCAGTTCTGTGCGGAGTTCGGCGTCGCCCTCCAGGCCGGAGTCGGCCAGGAACCGGTCGACTGCCTGCTGGTGCCTGCGTCCGCGGGGCGGTAAGTGTTCGCTCATGATGTGCCGTTCGTTCGATGTGCCCGCTTCTTCAGTGCGCCCAAGGCCCGGCGCTGCAACTGCTTCACGGCGCCTTGGGATTTGCCCATGATGTCCGCTGTTTCTTCCACGGACAGGTCGGCAATGACTCGTAATGCCAGGACCTCCCGGTAGTCGTGCGCGAGGTCGTTCAAGAGTTCCGTGACTCCCAAACCGGAGGCCCGACCGAAGGCCTGGTCTTCCGCCGACGGCGCACGTCGCGAATCCAGTTCCGACTCGTAAGGCGTGGAGTCAGGCGTGCGTTCGCGTTTGCGGTAGTGGTCCACCATCCGGGCGTGGGCAATGGAGAACAGCAGTGTCTTGGCACCCTGGAGGCCGCCGTGGAGGGTTTCAAGCTTTGGGTACAGAGCCAGGAACACGTCCTGGGTGACGGCTTCGGGGTCGTCCACACCCCGGGCGCGGAGGTAGCCAAAGACCGGCCCGGAAAAGCTGTTGTAGGCAGCCGTAAAGAGCAGCGCGGGGTCATCCTGGTCCGCCTGCACGTATTCGTCAGCTAAAGGGTCAAGCACCCGTGGACGCCTCCATCCCACGTTACGAGGGCGGGGTTCCTTGCCCTAAGCCAAGGAACCCCGCCGTTAAACCGTAGCCGCTGCGTGGTTAGCGGACAGAATCGAGGGGTGCGCCCGGTGCCGCCGGAACATCCGCCGGAGCGCCGCTCGGAACCTGCGACGGGAGGGCCGGATCAGCAGGCGTCGCCGGGACTGCGGGGGTTGCCGGCACGGCAGGCGTCGCCGGGACGGCAGGCGTCGCCGGGACGGCAGGCGTCGCCGGGACGGCAGGCTTGGCGGGGACGGCCGGGACCGCCGGCGTTGCCGGAAGTTCAGACGTCACGGAAGCATCGGCGTCGGCGTCTGCCTGGGCCGAACCGTTCGCCTTCGCGTCGGCGGCCTTGCCGGCATCAACCACTGCCTCGCAGTGCGCTTCCACCTTCGCCTCGCCACCCGCGGCAATGGTCAAGGACTCAAAGCCCGGGACCTTGGCATCAGACTTCAGGCCGCCGTTGAGGAACGCGGTGCACAGGCCGAACGCTTCCGGGGACGTGGCATCGTTGGCTGTGGTTTTCGCATCGGAAACAGCGTCGGCAGCCTTGCCCTGACCGGATTCGGCGGCTTCGGTCGCCTTTGCTTGCGCGGTCCCGACGGCGTCAGCCGACTTGGTGCTGGCGGTCCGGGCGCCGTCGGCTGCTTCAGCGGCCGGACCGTCAACCGGAGCAGGTGCCCCAACGAGGTCATGTGCGGTCTGTTGGATTCCGGTGGGAAGCGCACCATTGAAGGCAGCTACACCGGTTCCACCGGCAGCTACAGCTCCGGCGGCCAGGACGCCCGCGGCGACTTTGCTGGTGGCGAGGACAGTGAACAAGGACATAAAACCCTCCGACAAAATTCTTGGGATTGCCCCGGCAGCGGTTGGGTCGCGGCCGGATGATCAGCGTGCGGACGTGGCCCGCACTCCCCTTACATCGTTCACGGCTGCAGCGAGGTTACGCAGGTGGCCGAAATTTTCCGGAGGGAGTTATCCACCCCCGGTAGTTCTCCCCATGGCAGCCCTGTTCCCGGACAACTATGCTCGGGAGACACCTGGCGCCAAGACTGGTCCCAGGTATTTTGATGTCGCTACGTTCAGGGGATGCGTGATGGGACAGGGACTGGTGGGCGCCGACGTCGGAGATCTCCGGCGTTTATCGGCCGTAATGGATGCTGAGGCCGAGAAGATCACGAGTCTTCAACGGGAACTCACCGCAATGATTCAGAACGGAACTTATTGGCGAGGCAATGACGCCGAGCAGTTCCGCAGCAGGTGGCAGAGCGACCTCCACGGACGGCTTGGCGCCGCAGCTGTTTGCTTGCGGACCAATGCCCGCGCCCTGAAGCTCAACGCGGAGCAACAGGAGCAGGCATCCCTGGGTGGTTCGGGTGGCGGATCCAGGGGAGGCCCTTCCGGCGGGTCGGGCAGGACAACCCCGGGGTCGCTGGAGTTCACTTTTGATCCCACCACATACGGTCCCGTCACGGTTGAAGGCAACGGCTCCTTCGACAGTAAAGCATCGGGCGAAACGCACGGATCCATAGGTCCGGCCGGTATCGACGTCGGTGGCTCCGGCGAAGCTTCCACTGGTGGTGACATGACCTGGAAGGCGAGCTCAGAATTTGGTCCCGTCAAGACGACGGTCACCAACGAAACCTTTGTCGGAGCCCGCGCCGAAGGCGAGTACGGGGCCAGCGTGCCGTTCGGGCTCGGACTTCCCAACGCCCATGCCACCGGCGAAGCGTTCGCAGGCGCAGAGAACGTGACCACCACACGATCCGACTTCTTCGACGGCTGGGTCACCAACACCGCCACCACGCGAATGATGACCGGAGTGGAGGCCAGCGCCCACGCCAATGCCAGCAGCCCGTTCCTGTTCTCTGCGGGCGGTGAGGGTTTCGCTGGCCAGAAGGTCACTATGGATAACAAGACCGAGTTCGCTGGCGGCTTGTTTTCCCTAGGGCAGGGCGGAGAATTGCGCGCTGGTGCCTGGGCAAGCGCGGGCGAAGGTGAAGTCAGCGTCAAGGGCCGCGAGACCACCGGTACAGCCTTCAGCGCCGGAGCCGGAGCGGAACTGACCGGGAGCCGGTATGTCGAGGTTTTGGGCCAGACACTGACGCTCAACGCAACGGTGGCCGCCGGAGCTGGCGAGGGTCACTTCTTCACGGCTTCCATGGACGAAGACGGGCTCACCCTCGGCGCGGGTGCCAAGCTCACCGCGGAACTGGGCCTGGGCGCCGGTGGCCAGATCACCATCAGCCCGTCCGGGTTCGTGGATTCCGTGACCGGGTTCGTCGACTTCCTCAACAAATAGCCTCCCGAACTGACTGACAGCGCTCCGAAAGGGCTCCCATGACATCGCACCAGGTTTTCCCGTCCGCCGCGTTCCCCGCCTACCCCACCATCAAACTCAACGCGCCGGCGGGATGGTCCCAGCATGTGGTCCCCGACGCCGTAGGAGCCATGATGGCCCCGGCAGCCGAGGGCAGCTACACCGCAAACGTGGTCATCACCGTGTCGCGCCGCTTGCCCGGCTACCAGCTCCAGGACATTGCTGCGTCCGTGGACTCGTTCCTGGACGCATTGCCGGATGCCGTTCTGCTGGGCACGGAGCCTGTAGTGATCAATGGCCGGGATTGGCACGTACGCGAGGCGCGGTACACACACCCCCAGGCCGGCTCCCTGGCCCAGTTCACCGCCGTCACGGTAGTTCACCAGGAAACCGCTGCGGATATCGTCCAGCTGACGGGCAGCTGCCAACCCACCGAAGGCAACGACGACCTCAAGGCCATCTACTCGCTGGTTGCCAGCGCAGACGTTACGCCAGCGTCCTAGCCTGCTCAATCAGCTTCAGCACCGCAACGGAGCCGGCCGGATCCACAGGTAAGGGAAGCGCGGAGGCCGCGCCGCCGTCGTCGAGCTTGTCCGCCAGAATCCGGTAGAACTCTGGGTAGGCGCCGCGTTCTGTGGGGACCTCGATGCGCTGACCGTTCAGTTCCAACGTGCCATGGTTTTCGGCAGGTTCGACGCCGTACCGCGGGTCCGTAGGGAGCCCGCCGCCCAGCACATAGGGCTCCTGGGGGTCGGTGCCGAACTTCACGAAGCCGCCCTCGGTACCCAGGATGCGGAAGCGCGGGCCGTGCAGGTGGCTGGTCAGGTTGATGGTGACATGGCTGACCACGCCGGACTGGTGCCGGAGTGCCAGGAAGACATCGTCATCGACGCTTTCCTGGGGACGGCGGGCCTGGATTTCCGCGTAGGTGACGGTAGCTGGACCAAAGAACTGCAGGCACAGGTCCAGTACGTGGGTGCCGAGGTCGAACAGGACACCGCCGCCGTCTTCCGCCGCGGCACTGGCTTTCCAGGCTTTGGCGATCTCCGGCGCCCAGCGCTCCATGCCCACCTCAAACCTGGTCACGGTCCCCAGCGTTCCGGCGTCGAGCAGTTTCCTGACGGTGAGCGAGTCGCCGTCCCAGCGCCGGTTTTGGTAGACCGTCAGGACACGGCCCAGATTCGCCGCCAGATGGATCAGTTCCTCACCCTGGGCACTGTGAACTACGAACGGTTTATCGACGACGACGTCGAGTCCGGCTTCCAGCGCGGCTTTCGCGAGTGCGTAGTGGGTTGCGGGCGGGGTGCCCAGCACGATGAGGTCCAGTTGGTCCGACAGCGCCAGGATGTCCGCCGGAGTGCTGACGATGGTGGCCTGCGGGTAGCGGTCCTTGGCCTTTGCTTGGCGCGCCTCATCCGAAGTGGAGATGACGGCAAGCGAATAGGCGGGGTTGCTGGCGATGTACGGCGCGTGGAACACGCTGCCCGAAAGGCCAAAGCCTGCGACGGCGGTACGGATCGGCTGGGAAGTCATGACCCTAGGCTAGATCAGTAGACCTCGCGACGATGGGCGGCACGGAAGATGATGACGATGAGTTCACCATCATGGATCTCGTAGAGGACCCTGAAGTCACCAACACGAATTCGCCAGGCATTCGACTCTGCGGAAAGCTTCCTGACTCCGACTGGACGTGGGTACAGTTCCAACTCGGCAATGGCCAGAAGAATCTTGCGGCGGACCGGAGCATCAAGCTTCCGAATCTGTTTGGCCGCCGCCGTGCTGAACTCCACCCGGTATCGGCTCACCGGGTGATGCCATTTTCCTCCAGCAGATCATTGAGACTGACCCTGGCACCATCATCTTCCGCTTTCGCGGTCTGAAGCGCTCTAAGGTCTGCCTCATCTTCGAGCCGTTCAAGCCGCTCGAGGTCTTCAGCGCTGATGAGCACGGCGGCGACTTTACCGCGGCGCGTGATGCTGATCCGCTCGTGTCCGTATGCGGCGCGGTTGATGGTATCTGAAAGGTGTACGCGGAGGTCGGCAACACTCACCACGTAATCTGCGGTTCCCATATGCCAACTATAGTCGTTAATGTACTTTACGTACATCTTGTACATCTCACGACCCCAGATCTGGTCTTTGGGAGCGGGATGCCAGCGAGGGTGGGGCCCAAGCACGCGGGATGTGAACGAGGGTTCCCGGATTGCCCGCGTGATGTGAGAGAGGGCCGGGCTGGAGCACGCGGGATGTGAGCGAGGGTTGGGGACGGCGAAGGCCGGGAACTTCCCCGAACCCATCAAGGGATTCAGGGACGTTCCCGGCCTTCAGGAAACTACACCTTGGAAAACTACAGCGGGAGGGCTACTTCTTGGCGCCCTTTTCCCAGCCGATGGTGGTCCAGTCAGGAACGTTGGAGTTGCTCTTGAACAGGGACGGACCGTAGTTGGCCAGGCCCGTGCGCACGAACTGGATCTCCGGGCCGTTCAGCAGGGTACCCATGGAGAAGTACTTCTCCATGTGCTTCTTCTCGACCTCCATGGCGGCCTTGTTGCGCTCGGCGTCATCAGCAATGGTTGCCAGGCGCTTGATTTCAGCGTCCAGCTCAGCATCGCCGAGTTTGTTTTCGTTGGTGGTCGACTCGTAGAACTGCTTGACGCCGCTGGTCGCATCCGGGCCAACCTGATAGCCAGAAATCGTCAGGTCAAACTCCCGCGACCCCAGAACCTTCTGGAAGTCCGCGTCCCCGCGCTGCTCAACGGCGACATCCATGCCCGCCGCCTGAAGCTGCTTCTGCAGGGTCTGTGAGACGGCCGCCCGTGTGGGATCCTCGCCAAAGTAGGTCACCTTGAACGTTACGGGGACGCCGTCCTTGGCCATGATGCCCTTGTCATTGGCAGTGTAACCTGCATCGGTGAGGACCTTCTTGGCGGCCTCAGCGTCCGCGTCCTTCACGGGGTAGTTGTCCTGGTAGTACTCGGAGAACGGCATGAGCATCATGGAGCCCGAGCTTTCCTCGGACCAGTTCAGGCCGTTGAACTGAACATCTCGGAGAGCTTTTCGGTCCACGGCCGTGAAGATCGCCTTGCGGACGGCCACATCGGTGAGGGCCGGCCGCTCGGCATTGAGGTTGAGACCACCGGCGAACAGTCGCTGACCGCGGCGTACCTCAGCGTTCTTGGTTCCTTCAAGCTGCTTGTAGCGGCTCAGGGAGCGAGCGTCAGTAGCATCAATTTCGCCGTTCTTGAAGGCGGCGATGGTGGCGCTGGGTTCCATCTGGCGCCAAATGATCTTGTCCAGGACAGGCTTCTGGCCCCACCACTTGTCGTTGGGAACCATGGTGACGGTCTTGGCGGTGGTGTCGTAGTTCTCCACCTTGAACGGGCCAGCCATCCATTCAGGATGCATGTTGCCCGCAAAGCCATTGTTGAAGATCTCCGCCGTGTTGACGGCAGGGTGGATCAGTCCGAAGAAGAGATCCTCAAGGGGATAGACCGGCTGCGTAGTGGTGACAATGACTTCCTTGTCGTTGGCACCAGCTTTGACTGATTCAACAAACGGATATGACCCCGGGTTGACGATGTCAATCGCCTTATCTTCGCCGCGGGACATCTTCCATGTGTTCTCGAACGTCTTAACGTCGATAGGCGTACCGTCGTTCCAGGTTGCCTTGTCGTTGACCTTAATGGTGATGGTCTGTTTGCCATCCTTGATTTCGCTCTTCACCTCTTCGCAGAAGTCCTTGTTCGGCTCAGCCTTGCCGTCAAAGTCCAGCTTCCAGCAACCGCCGATCCCGCCGCTGCTAAGGCCTGCCGGATTAACGGGAGTCAACACAGCGGCGGTGGGGCCACTGTTCCCGACGTTGGAATTATTGTTGAAATCCGGCCCGAGATCCACGGTTCCCAGGGTGACTGTGCCGCCCTGCTCCAGGTCTTTTGCTTCCTTGGCGTTGACGCTGATCAGCTTGCTGATGTCGCCGCCGCTTGCTTCGGCCTTCTGTGAGGCCGGACCCGACGGCGTTCCCCCGCCGCAAGCGGTCAGCATGAGCGTTGCTACGAGCGCCACGCCGCCAATCGTCGTGTACTTCTTCATGGTTTGCCCTTCGTGTTTACGACTGAAATATCTTTGCGAGTTGAGACCACGGATGTATTCAATGCTTCATATGTCGTCAGGCATGCACCACCAGCATGTCGGCATCCAGCTCTCCATCCGGGAAGAAGCATGCGAAGTCCTGCGCGCCTTCCTTCTCAGAAGCCAGTGGCGGCTCCAGAGTAAGGCACTTCTCCTGCTTTGCGGCAGGTAGTGCGGCGAACACGGGACAACGGGTGGCGAAATTGCATCCCTTGGGCGCATCCAACGGACTGGGCAGGTCACCCTGCAGGATGATGCGTTCACGGGTGCGTTCCAGTTGGGGGTCCGGCACGGGGATCGCCGACAGCAAAGCCCTGGTGTAGGGGTGGCGCGGGTTATCGAAGACATCGTCCACGTCGCCGGTTTCCACGATCTTGCCGAGGTACATGACTGCCACACGATCAGAAATGTGGCGGACCACCGAGAGGTCGTGGGCCACCATGAGGTAGCTGAGTCCGAGTTCGGCGCGGAGTTGGTCCAGCAGGTTGATGACGCCGGCCTGGACGGACACGTCCAGTGCAGAGACGGGCTCATCCAGGACCACCAGCTTCGGATTGACCGCGAGCGCCCGGGCGATGCCGATGCGTTGGCGCTGGCCGCCGGAGAACTGGTTGGGGAAGCGGTTCACGTGGTCAGGCTGAAGGCCCACCAGCTTCATGAGCTCCATGATGCGTTTCTTGATGGCGGCCTTGGGCATCCCCAGGTTTTCCAGCGGTTCGGCCAGGACTTCGTACACTGTGAAACGCGGATCCAGGGCGCCCGTGGGGTCCTGGAAAACCATCTGCATTTCCTTGCGCATGGCCATCTTGGTCTTGTGGTCGGTGGCCACCTTGTTGCTGACGCCGCCGATCACCACTTCGCCCACCTGATCGGGGTGGAACTCCATGATTTCCAGGAGCGTGGTGGTCTTGCCGCAGCCCGACTCCCCTACGATCGAGACGCACTCGCCCTCGCGGATGTCAAAGCTCAGCCCATCCACGGCCTTGACCGTGCCGATCCGTCGCTTGATCAGGGCACCCTTGAGCAGCGGGAAGTGCTTCTTCACGTCCTTGAGTTCCAGGACCTTGTCGCGCTCGACGCGAGGGACGCCGTCGAACTTTGAAACCGGCTTGGGCGGCGCGTGGAAGATCTTGTGCGCGTCCGCATGACCGGAAAGTTCTTCGGATTTGATGCAGGCTGCCTTGTGTCCCAGCGTCTGACCTTCAACACCAGGTACCGGGAACAGCTCCGGCTCGCCGTGCAGGCAAGCGTCGCTGACCAAGGGGCAGCGGGCCGCAAAGGAGCAACCCGTCACCGGTAGCGCGAGGTTGGGTGGCGTTCCTTCGATGGGAACCAGTGACTGTTTGGTGGCGGTGTCGATGCGGGGAACCGCGCCAAGGAGCCCCAGCGTGTACGGCATCCGCGGGTTGTAGTAGATGTCCTCCACGGTGCCGGTTTCCACCGGCTTGCCCGCGTACATGACCATGATGTCGTCGGCCATGCCGGCTACGACGCCGAGGTCGTGGGTGATCATGACGACGGCGGCGCCGGTTTCCTCCTGCGCGGTGTGCAGGACTTCCAGCACCTGCGCCTGGATGGTGACGTCCAACGCCGTCGTGGGTTCATCCGCGATGAGTACCCGCGGATCGTTGGCGATCGCAATGGCGATCATGACGCGCTGGCGCATGCCGCCGGAGAATTCATGCGGGAAGGCCTTCAGCCGATCCTTGGGGCTCGGGATGCCCACCATGCGCAAAAGGTCGACGGCGCGGGCTTCTTTGGCCTGCTTGCTCATGGTGGGGTTGTGGACCGTCAGCGCCTCAATGATCTGGGTGCCCACCGTGTAGACGGGGGTGAGCGAGGAGAGCGGGTCCTGGAACACCATGGCGATGTCACTGCCGCGGTGCTTGCACATGGCTTTGTCGCTGAGGCCCAGGAGTTCCTTGCCCTTGAAACGCACGGAGCCGGTGATGTCCGCAGTTTCGGGAAGGAGCCCCATGACTGCCATGGACGTGACGGACTTGCCGGAGCCGGACTCGCCCACGATGCCCAGGGTCTTGCCGGGCATGAGGTCGAAATCCACTCCGCGGACAGCGTGGACCACACCATTTTCGGAGTTGAAGCGGACGTTGAGGTCGCGGACGCTCAGGACGGCGTCGCCGGGTGCGTAAAGTCCGGCGTCGCGGAGGCGTTCGGCGGGGGTGTGGGAGATGTTGGTGCTCATTTGTTGACCTTCTTTGCGGTCTTGGTCTTCGCCCGGCCAATGGAACTGGAGCTGGGGTCAAAGGCATCGCGGAGGCCGTCGTTCATCATGGCCAGCGAACCGGTCAGCAGGAACATGACAGTCAGCGGTACCCAGAACATCCACGGGAAGGAGGACACCTGGCCCGTGGCCTGCCCAATGAGGACACCGAGGCTGACGTCGGGAAGCTTGATGCCGATGCCGATGAAGGAGAACGCTACTTCGGCAAGGATGGCGCCGGTGATGCCGCGGGTGAAGTCGAGCACCAGCAACGAGCCGATGTTCGGAACCAAGTGACGCCACACGATGCGGCGGGAAGGGACGCCCATGTATTTGGCGGCCTTGACGTAGTCGCGCTGCATGAGCGACATGGACAGCGAGCGCACCAGGCGGGCAGTTCCCATCCAGCTGAAGAACAGCAGGACCACCACCAGCAGGAGCCAGCTGGGAAGGTCCTTCAGGCCACCGCTGCCGCTGGTTGCCACGGCAACCACCAGGATGGCGGGCATCATGATGAGTGCTTCGAGGATGAACAGCATGGTGGCATCCACCTTGCCCCCAAAGAAGGCCATGGTGCAGCCGTACACAGCGGAGATCAGCACGGACACGCCGCCCACAATGAGGCCGATGAGAATCGAGGTTCGCGTGCCGTCCACAATCAGTGCCATGAGGTCGATGCCGGCCTGCGTGGTGCCCAGCAGGTGATCCGGTGACGGCGGCATGCCAATGTTCAACGGATCAAGGGTGTCCTTGTCCCAGGACGTCAGGAACCCGCCGAAAATCGAGAAGAGAAACAGCGCCAGGAAGATGAATAACCCGGCGACGGCGGTACGGTTCCGCATGAAGCGACGGAAGATGATGCGGGATTTGCCGATGACGACGTCTTGGTCACCAACCCGGGCTTCGTCGATTTCCGCGATGGGATCGATGATGTTGGTCATTACTGGACCCTCACTCGTGGATCGACCAGCGTGGTGGCGAAGTCGGCAAGGATGGCACCGATCGCGAAGATCACGGAGCCGTAGGCCAGCGTGGCGGTGGCTACATTGACGTCCTGAAGGCTGATGGCCTGGATGCTCCAGAGTCCGATGCCGGGCCAGGCGAAAATGGCTTCCGCAAAGAAACCTCCCGTGAAGATGGCCGGGATGGTGAACGCGATACTCTGGGCCACCGGGATGAAGGAGACGCGCAGGGCGTGTTTCCTGATGGCCTGGTTACGGGTGAGCCCCTTGGCACGTGCTGTGCGGACAAAGTCGGCATTGACGTTGTCCAGGAGGTACTGCCTCTGGGCGATCTGGTACCCGGCCCAACCAAAGATGGTCATCGCGAAGGTGGGCACGGCGTAGTGGGCCACCATGTCAACGAAAGCCGGCCAGCCGGGGTCGATTCCCGGCGTCGAAATTCCCGTCACGAAGAAGATGCGCTCCCCAACGGCCTCGTTGATGCTGATGGCTCCGAGCTGCACCAGGAAGTAGGCGATGGGCGCGGGCAGGATGTGGACCAGGTAGCTGTAGGACGTGATGACGCGGTCCTGCACCTTGTACTGGCGTGCTGCGGAATAAACACCGAGGGCGACGCCGATGATCAGCGTGAGGATGATCGAGGCGATGAACAAGCGGGTGGAGACCAGCACGCGGTCGGCGAACTCTGCGTTGACGAACGCGCCGTTGGGGCTCCGGCCCCAGTCCCAGCGTGTGAGGATGCCACCGAGCCAGTCGACGTAGCGTTCCCAGGCATTCTTCTCCGGGTCCAGGCCCAGTCCCCGGAAGGAAGCGTTGACCTGTTCAGGGGTTGGCCGCGGGATTTTCTCTTGCTCAAGAACTGCGGGCTTGAGTGATGAGACCGCCAGGAAGTAGCCGGCGCTTGTGGTCAGGAAGATCATGATCAGGTAGATGCCCGACCGCTTCATCAGATATTTCAGCATGTCGGGCGGCTGCCCCGAATCGTGGCAAAACTCAATGCTCGTCCTTCCGCGGTTCCCGGCTGTGGCCGGCGTCAGCTACGAATTGGCGCAGCGGGCCTTGGGTCCCCCGCACCCCTTCAGTGATCACCAGCCTTGTATGGCATGCGTCACATTCAAGAGGAAACTACCACAATAACTGCTTCACGTTTTGCTTCATCGCGTCCAGTTTCGCGCCTGCAGCCAGATTGTTATGTGCAGACTGCGTCACGTTACCGACACCAAAGGCACTTGTGCGCCTGCAGTAGCGGCAATGGGGGCGCTAACAGGGCGGGGCAGGGGCATCCGCGCGCCCAAGCGGCGGGCGGGCAGCAGCCGCGTGGGCTAAGCGGCGGGCAGCAGCCGCGTGATCAGTTCGCGCCAGGAGTCCGTGAGGCGCGTGGGTGAAATGCCGCGCACGCGGACGTCGTCCACAATGCGCTCAGGGTCCAAGGCGTAGGTCAGGGACATCGCCATGACCCAGGGATCAGCAATCCCCGCCTCCCGGAGCAAGATCTCCATGTGGCGGTGAGAGAGCTTGGTTGCGGGGACATCGAACCTGTTGCGGGTGGCAGCACCCGCCGCTTTCAGGAGTTCGCCGTTTTCCAGGACGAAGTAGATCCGCCCTTCGCCGAACGCAATCAGTCGTTCTTTAGCGGCGGCGCCTGGACCCAGCGGTGGCGGCCCGAACATGAAGCCCTGCTGGAACTCGGATTCAGAATCGCTCAAGAGGGTCATCATGAGCCCCGCCCGGCTGCCGAACCGGCGGAAGACGGTGCCCTTGCCCACATGGGCCTTACAGGCGAGCGCGTCCATAGTAAGTGCTTCAGCACCGAACTCTGCCACCAAGTCCCGGGCAGCACTGAGAAGGCGCTCACGATTTCGGGCGGCATCGCTGCGCTCGTGCGGCGCGCCCAAGGGCACGTCCGGCCGAAGAGGGATGGAGCTCACAGAAATATTCTAGACCCCGGGAATAGAAAGCGGACCATAGTCCGTTTAGTATCGATGAAGGCTCCAAAGCCCAGATACCGCAGGTCGGGTTCCGCAAGGCACCTGTCCAGACACAAGGAGACACCATGTCCAAGAGCACCGTTCTTACCCTCGTCGGCAGCCTTCGCGCCGATTCCCACAATAAGAAGCTCGCCGAAGCCATCCAGCTGAACGCGCCTGAGAATGTTGATGTACAGATCCACGGCTCGCTGGGCAGCATCCCGTTCTACAACGAGGACATCGACGTCGAGGGTCAGGTCCCCGCCGAAGCAGCCGCACTCCGCGCCGCAGCAGCCGACGCCGACACCATTCTGCTGGTCACCCCCGAGCACAACGGCACCATGCCCGCATCGCTGAAGAACGCCATCGACTGGCTGTCCCGCCCGTTCGGCGCCGGTGCCCTCTCCGGCAAGCCGACCGCCGTCGTCGGAACCGCATTTGGCCAGTTCGGTGGCGTGTGGGCCCAGGACGAGGCCCGCAAGGCCGCCGGCATCGCCGGCGCCAAGGTCCTGGAAGACGTCAAGCTGGCCGTCCCGGGTTCCATGATCCGCTTCGCTGAACTGCACCCGAAGGACGACGCCGAGGTCGTAGAGCAGATCAAGGGCATCTTCGAGCCCTTGACCGCCGTCCAGAACGAAGAAGCAGCAGCCTAGTCTTTCGCTTTCAATGCCCCCGTTCCGCTTTGTGCGGGGCGGGGGCATTCGCGTTACTGCCGCGCGGACTGCTGGACTGCGGGCTGCTGGACTGCGGACAGCCCAGCGTGACCAACTCTTGTCCGAACCGTCACCGTAGCGGCATGTTGTGTTGCGCCCACCCGGCCTAACGTTGGAGATACAGGTGGACGGACAGGAGCGCGGAGCTGTCATGCATGCCGGACGGGGACAAAAAAGTACGACGGCGATCACGGCTGCCTGCCTCTTCTTCAGCCTGGGGGTGGCTGGCTGCACCACCGTCCCTGGCGGTCCTGCAGGAGCCGCACCTGAAAGCGCGGCACCTCTGCCCACGGTTTCCGTCAGTTCACCTGCCGCTTCGCCCACCGCCCCGGTGGCCTCCAGTCCTTCCGCGCCAGGCACGCCGTCCGTTGCCGGTCCCGCGTCGCTGATCCCCGCCCCGGTGACCTCTTCCCCGGCTCTGTCGTCCCAAGGGCCCGCTGCTCCCGCTCCGAGTGCAGGCGCCTCCACCACCCCTGCTCCGCCCGCAGCCGCCCCTACCCAGCCTCGTGCCGCCGTCGAGCCCTCACCCGAGCCGGGCACCAGCGCTCCCGAGCCTGCTGAAACCGGCACGGTGATGACCGTGGACGCCTCCGGTCCGGCGGTCTACTACGTAGCAATCGACGACGGCGGCTCCCGCGGCGTGCGGTTCGGCTGCAACGACAGCCTGGTTCCCGTCCGCGGCGTGGCCGTTCCCGGGGATCCACTGACCGTGGCGCTGGGCCGGCTGCTGGGGGCGGGAATGCCGGTGGACAGCGATGCCGCCCTCTACGACGCCTTGGCTGATTCATCGCTGCGCTACCTGTCCGGCTACATGAGCGGGGCCACGGTAGTGGTGAACCTCAGCGGATCACTGCGTCCAGGGGGCGTGTGCGACATTCCGCGTATCCAAGCACAACTAACGCAGACCATCGTGGCAGCCAGCGGGGCATCGCGGGCGGAGATCTACGTGAACGGCAGGACCTTGACGGAGGCCCTCAGCGTACGGTGAGCAGTGGGGCGCCGCCTGCAACTGGCAGGTTGAGCAGCGGTACGGTGAAGAGCGGCTTGCTGTTGTAGCTTGGGGACCTGTTGTAACTTGGCGACGTGATTCGGCGTCATCAAAGTACCGCGATGTGGGGAGCAACTCTTTGGGGGAACACGTGATGACATGTCCTGACGAGCAGGACTGGCCCAGTGCTGCGATGGGCTACCGCCGCTCGGAGATCACTGCGGTGATATCTCCGAGCATGGGAGTCGGTGATGCTGTCTGGGAACGCGCCGCGGAGCAGGTGCTCCGGTGGGGTGTGAAGACCGCAAGCGGATTCTCTGTCGATTCACCGAGCCCCGTATCTCTGGGTGATCGGGTGCTGGTCACCGCACATTTCTTCGGTTTCAGGGTGCTGGAACCCGTGGAGGTGGTCTCGGTGGTGAAAGAGCCGGACCGGGTGGGCTTCGCGTACCGGACCCTCCCGGGGCATCCCGTTTCCGGCGAAGAAGCGTTCATTGTGCATCGCAGTGGGGACCAGGTAAGCCTGACTATCCGTTCGCTGACAGGGCCGGCTCCGCAGCAACCATGGCGACTGCTGTACCCGGCCCTCCTGCTGCTACAGAACGGCGTGCGGCGACGATACCTCCGGGCACTGCGCTAGGACAGCCACCCCCTTCATCACGCTGTAGCGATCGCCAGCACCCTCCGCAGGGCCCAGGCCACGCGCAATAAAGCCAGGGCAGAGGCGAACGCCAGCACGAACACCACGGTCTCGGGAATCCACAAACCAGTGGGCGCGCCTCCTTCCAGCACCATGGTGACCAAGGCAGCGACCAACAGCAGGCCAAGCCCGGGGATGGCGAACAGGAACACCTCACCGATCTGGCGACGATGGGTGGCCGATAGTTTCTCCAAGGGAAGTTCCCGCTGGCCCGGCGCGGCTTTCTTGCCCAACACGTTGATGAGCATGGAAACACTGGTGAGTGTCAGCCCGGCCGTGGCGCCGGCCAAGGTGGCGAGCGTCTGGAAGAGGGTTCGCCGGGTTCCGGCATCAACCCCTTCCAGCATCAACGGCTGACGCGCCAGCAAGGCGATGCCCCACCAGATCAGGACGGCCAGAACCGCCCACAGATAGTCGGCAGTGGGATGCAGCAGGAACCACCGCCACAGGGTCCGTCGCCGTCCGGGGCGTTCGATATCAACCTCGTACAAGCTCATGGCCCTCCCCGCCTGCAGCGGCTTCATCAGCGAGTGTCGCCGCGACGAGAGCCTCGCGCACAGCAGCCATTCCGCCCGCGACGATATCCGGCACAAGGCTCGAGTCAGCAGAGCCCTTGACGTCCGGCAGGGTCCTCGCAAAAAAGGCCTCGTTGTCCTTGGCTTGTTTGTTGAGGATGGCTATGGCCTCGGCTACTGACTTCTGCGGATCGTTGAACACGTCCGGATCAACCTCGATGTGCGACACGAACCGTTCCTTCAGGAGGTCAACCACTTCACGGTCGCCCGTCAGGGAGTCCTTGCCCTCTGCCACCACGTAGTCAAAGTGCTCCACGGACCCGGCCCGGCGGAAGAGGTCGATGAGTTGTTGAATACGATCCCGGATCCGTTGCTTGTCCTCCGCCTTCCCGGACCGGCCCACGCTCAGGGAAATGCGGAACGTTCCTTCGTTCATGAGGCGTGAAGCGCTGTCCAGGACGTCGGCCCACTCACCTTCCATGAGCTTCCCTGAGAGGCGCTCGGCGGGAAGCGCGAATTCGAAACGGCTCACTTCAAGCCGGGTGAGGATTTCCTCGATATCCTCCCTCACCACAGGAACCAGAGTGGGTTCCAGTCCCAGCATCCCTCCGAGGTACTCCCCCATCCGGGATGCCCGCGGGCCGTTGCCGCTGGTGAGCACGGCTATGACGTTCCTTTTCAGGAACGCGAAATAGGTGGTCTCCAGGAGGTGGTCGCCGGGAGCCAGCGGGAGTGGTTTACGCCGGCCAAGGGCGTCGCCGACACTCGGCAGGTTGGTGTCCCGGACACGGTCCAGCAACAGCACAGGATGAGGCGAGGATGCCACCGCCTGCGCGAGCAACACAGTCCCGTCCACGCTGGTGAAATGCCGGTCCGTCGCAGAATCCTGGGCTTTCTTCAGGACCTCCGCCACCCGGCGCGCCGGAAAGGGACGGCTGAGCTCGTCACCGTTCAGCTGTTCGATCCGCCAGAACTGCACACTGCGTCGTGCCATCCATACTCCCCTGCCGTGGTGGCTTTTGCTTCGGATCCGAGGCTATCGGCGAGGTCCGACATTAAAGGCGGACTCCGCCGTCGTGCGTTGCATCAGTTCACTGGCTGTACTTGGGCCCCTCCGCAAAGAGTGCGTCCATCTCGTCGTGGCTGCGTGTCCCGGCGAGGCCGGCCCAGTTGCCATCTCCCAGGATCTCCTTCGCAACCCTCGCCACCTTGGCGTAGGCGGCTTTGGCGGTGTTGCCGCCGATACTGACGCGACGGACGCCGGCGTCGTGCAGTTCCAGCGGCGACGGCGCACCCACCCCCGCCAGCGCGTTGAGCGGCGCCGGTATCCTGCTGGAGAGTTCGTGGAGGACATGCAGGTCCACGACGCCGGGCACGAAGACGCCGTCGGCGCCGGCAGTGAGATAGGCCTCGGCACGCCGCAGAGTCTCGTCGAAAGCCGCATCCGGGAACTGTCCGGACAGATACGTGTCCGTGCGGGCATTGATGAACAGTGGAATCCCGCGGTCGTCGGCCGCGGCGCGGATGAGGGCTATGCGGCGCGATTGCTCGTCGATGTCGGTGAGCGGTTCCGTGGCGGAGTCCTCGATGTTTATCCCGACAGCACCCTCGTCCAGGACTGCGTGGACGGTCGCCCTCAGTTCATCATCGGTTCGCCCGTAGCCCGTCTCGATGTCCGCGGTCACGGGCAGCGTGGTAGCGCCAACCACCCGTCCCAACGCGGCCATGGCCAGCCCCCACGGCACATGGTCACCGTCCCGGAACCCCAGACTCCAGGAGACGGCCGAGCTTGAGGTGGCAATCGCCGTCGCTCCTGCTTCCTGGACAACGCGGGCGGAGGCGGCGTCCCACACGTTCACCAGCACCAGTGGCGCGGGCCCTGCATCATGGAGTTTGTGGAACTGTTCGGCCTTGGTCACGGATCCCCGGTGCGCTGTCATAGCTACATTCCAGCCCTTCCGGATCGCGACGTAAAGCGCGGGCTGCCAAAATGGAGGAGATTCGAAAACAACTGTTGCCTCATCAGCAACATCGAGGAGTATCCTGTGACTGTGACCCACGAAACATTGGATGCCGGCGCAACGCTGCCCGCTGAAGCCATCGACGCCATTGAGCGGGCCGCCACGGCCGCACACCCGCACGAGGAACTGTTCTCCGCGCGCGCCGCAAACATCAAGCAATCTGCCGTCCGGGACGTCTTCGACATCTCCATGCGGCCGGGCCTTGTCTCGCTCGCCGGAGGCAATCCCTATCTGCAGTCGCTGCCGCTGGAGAAGCTTGGCCAGACCGCCGCCCGCATCATCGCCGAAGAGGGGATGACGGCACTTCAGTACGGCGGCGGACAAGGCACCGAAGAGCTCCGCCGACAGATCTGCGAGATCATGGCCGCCGAAGGCATTACCGACGCCGATCCCGGCAATGTGGTGATCACTGCCGGCTCGCAGTCGGCACAGGATGTGGCCACCAAGGTCTTCTGCAACCCCGGCGATGTAGTCCTGGTGGAAAACCCCACCTACGTGGGCGCCTTGAACACGTTCGAGGCGTACCAGGTGGAGGTGGAGCCGATCAACATGGACGACGACGGCCTGGTGCCTGAGCTTCTTGAGGCCAGGATCGCGGCGCTTCAGTCGCAGGGCAAGAACATCAAGTTCCTCTACACGATCCCCAACTTCAACAATCCCTCCGGAATCACCCTGGCCGAGGAGCGCAGGCAGCGAATCGTCGATATATGCCGCGAAGCGAATATTATCGTCCTGGAAGATAACCCCTACGGGCTGCTGCGTTTCGACGGCCACCCCATCGCGCCGATGCGCGCCGCCAACCCGGACGACGTCATCTACCTCGGCTCCTTCTCAAAGATCTTCGCTCCCGGTCTTCGGATTGGCTGGGCGCTGGTGCCCGCCCACCTGCAGCGTCGCTTCTACCTGGCCTCCGAGGCCGTGACGCTCTGCCCGCCGCCGCTGAACCAGATGCTGGTCTCGGCATATCTGCGCGAGTACGACTGGGAGGGCCAGATAGACACGTACCGCAAACTCTATGCAGAGCGGTGCGAGGCCTTGCTCTCCGCCCTCGACGAGTACATGCCGGAGGGCCTCACGTGGACCCGGCCGGACGGCGGATTCTTCGTGTGGGTGACCCTGCCCGAGGGCGTGGACACGTACCCGTTGCTCGCGAAAGCAATCGACGCCGGCGTCGTCTTCATCCCCGGCGCAGCCTTCTCGCCGGCCGACGGCCCCTCCAACAAGCTCCGCCTGGCGTTCAGCGCAGTCCCGCCGGATACGATTGCCGAAGGCGTCCGCCGCCTGGCCCCAGTTTTGGCAGAAGCCATCACAGCCACCAATGAAGGAGCAGCACAATGACCGGAGTTGTGATTGTCGGAGTAGACGGCAGCGAGACGGCAATGAGGGCAGCACAGGCCGCTCAGCAATTGGCCATCGGCCTCGGAGCCAGCCTGCGCGTTGTCAGTGCTTTCGACAGCAACCGCACCGAGGTGGTTGAGATCGGCACCGACAAGTGGATCGTGTCCGACGCCGCCGAAGCGGAAACCGTAGCCCGCACCGTGGCGGAACGGCTGTCCCACGAGGGTCTTGAGGTCACCTACTCCGCAGCGCGCGGCAAGCCCGGCGAAGCCCTGGTGAAGGAAGCCGAAATACAGGACGCCGTGCTCATCGTGGTGGGGAACCGGCGCATGCAGGGCCTGGGCCGCGTGCTCGGCAGCGTGGCCAACACCGTGGCCCACACTGCACCGTGCGACGTCTACATCGCCAAGACCGACCAGCCGTAAAGCGAGCTGAATCACGGCGCCGGGTGGGGAGCCTCACCCGGCGTTTGGCGTCTTTTGAGCCATCCCCCTGAAGTCATCGTTATAAAATTGAGATGCCCCAATGGCGCGTGCCACCTCCAATATCCGACTTCAGGGGATCATTTACTTGCTTACTTTGCAGCCGCGCCAGCGCGTGGGACACGACATTCTGCTTGCCCGCCACGGCAACAACATCAGCACCATGCGCTATGACCGCAGCAATGATCGCATCATCGCGATGCTCGACGACGGCTCTTGGGACAGCGCCCCCAACATGATCACTCCGGGCCTTGAGATGCCGGAAACCCTGGGAAGCGTGTTCCGCAAGGATTGGCGTTTCCTGTCCGTGGCCTGCGTTGCCATGGTCACCATTGCAGCCATTGCCATGGGCATCAGCGTGGAGATGGCCAACAACATGTCCACCACCGAACTTCAGGCGTTGCTGGTCAGCTACCCGGCGTTCTAAACCTGGACGGCACGCTCGGGTGGCGTGCTCATCGCTGGAGCATCCACTCCCGCAGCAACCACCACAGCCCGGCGATCACCACGCCACCAAACAGTGAGCCCACAATGACCTGGCCCAGGGTATGGGCACGCAGGACCAGACGCGACCAGCCCACCGCAGGGACCAAGAGCAGCACCGGCAGCCAGGCGGGTCCGAACATCGCGACGACAATTACCGCCGCCGCGGCCAAGGCAGAGGCGTGGCCGCTCATCTTCCAGAAGGCGCTGACCACCGCCAAAATCCCGATGCCACCGATGAGCGCGATGATCATCACCGAGACGCTGACCGGACCATTTATCAGTTGCAGCACCACCAGGCCAACCACCACTGACACCAAGGCCATCAGGAGCAGCGCGGGCCGCTGGCGCCGGTCGCTGACGTGGTGGTCGGTGATCCTGCCCAGTTTGACCATCAACAACACGTAGGCCAGCGGCAGGACACAAACGAAGAGGGCAGCCAAGAGCCCGAACCAAATGGTGCCCGGAAAACCGGGTTCGATTGCGGGACTGACCAGCAACAGCACGGTCACCACAATCGGCGGCTGGAACACTTCCGTCAGAATGCGGGCAACCGTACGCCACGGCCCCGTCACCAGTTGAGGGGGCACGTGGCCAGGATGGTCAGTGGCAACCACTGTCCCCTGACCCGCGCCTGAAGATGTAACCGTGGCCGGGGCCTGCGAGGCGTCCCGGTCAGTCAAGCAACAGCGCCGGTTCTTCGAGAATGGCTGCAACATCGGCCATGAAGCGCGCCGACAGATCGCCGTCCACCACCCGGTGGTCGAAGGAACCGCCCAGCGTGGTGATCCAGCGGGGAATGACTTCGCCGTCCAGGACCCAGGGCTTCTGCTTGATGGTTCCGAACGCGATGATGGCAACCTCGCCCGGGTTGATGATCGGCGTTCCTGTATCAATGCCGAGCGCGCCGATATTGGTGATGGTCAGGCTTCCGCCCTGCATCTCAGCCGGCTGCGTCTTGCCCGCGCGGGCCTTGGTAGCCAGCTCGTTGAGCGCAAGAGCCAACTCCTTGAGCGAGAGGTCCTGGGCGTCCTTGATGTTGGGCACCATGAGGCCACGCGGCGTTGCGGCAGCGATGCCAAGATTCATGTAGTGCTTGACCTGGATCTCGGCGTTGCCATTCCCGTCAGCGTTGTCCACCCACGTTGCGTTGACGCTGGGGTTGCGGGCGGCGGCCCAGATGACTGCCTTGGCAAGGATCAGCAAGGGCGACACCTTGATGCCTTCGAAGTCCCGCGAGACCTTCAGGCGTTTGACGAACTCCATGGTGCGGCTGGCATCCACGTCCACAAAAATGCTGACGTGGGGGGCCGAGAAAGCCGAATCAACCATGGCCTTCGCGGTCGCCTTGCGTACGCCCTTGACCGGCGTGCGCTCTACGCGCTGGTCCTGTGGCTTCTTGGAGGCGCCCCAGAACGAGTCTGCTTGGTCGTGTTCGGCATCGCGCTGCGCCTGGTAGCTCACCAGGTCTTCACGCGTCACCTCGCCTCGCTGGCCAGTGGCCACGACATCGGCGAGGTCGATGCCAAGATCACGGGCAAACTTACGTACCGGAGGCTTGGCAAGGACCTTGTTCACCAAGCCACTGATGGTGCCGCTGATGGCAGCACCTCGGGAAGCAGCCGTCGGCGTGCCCGTGGGTTGAGATGCTCGCGGGGCCGGCGCTTGGGTGACAGGGGCCTGGGCGCCCGGCGCCTGGGTGACGGGCGCTACGGCGGTGTGTGCCGGCGTCGTGCGGTGGGAAACCGCCGCTTCGGCCGCCTTGGCTTCCAGCACGGCCTGGTGGTCCTGAACTGTACCTTCGGCATTCTCGGCGACCGTGGCTGCCTCAACCGAACCCGCCGGACGCTTTCGCGCGCGTCGCTTGACGGCGTCGGCTTTCGGTCCCGAACCTACCAACGGACCTCCGGCTGGACGGTTGTCATCGTGGTCGTCATCGGCGGGCAGTTTGCCGTACAACGGCATCTCGACGGCGGGCGCTGCCGGCGCGGCATCGCCCCCTGTACCCTTTGTGTCCTCCGTGCCTTCGGCACCTTCGGAAACAGCGATGATTGCCGTGCCAACCTCCACCGTGATGCCTTCTTCCACCAGCAACTCAGTGACTGTGCCGGCGAACGGCGAGGGCAGCTCGACGAGGGACTTTGCGGTCTCGATCTCGCACAGGACATCGTTGATCGCTACGACGTCGCCGGGCTTGACCTTCCAAGCCACTACCTCGGCCTCGGTCAGGCCCTCGCCGACGTCCGGCAGGTTGAATTTCTTTACAGTCACAGTGGTCCTCGATTTCCGGTTACCTGGCAGCGAAGCCGGGCAGGATCAGGGCGGTTTGGTAGGCGAGAGGGCGCTGGCAGGCCTCTGGGCGTTAGTAGGCCAGTGAACGGTCGAGCGCTTCGAGGATCTTGTCGATGTCCGGCAAGTAGTCCTCTTCCACCTTGGCAACGGGATAGGGCATATGGAACCCGCCCACCCGGATCACAGGAGCTTCCAGATGCAAGAATGCCCGCTCGCTGATACGTGCCGCAATCTCACCTCCGATACCGCCAAAAGTGGGGGCCTCGTGGGCGACGATCAGGCGCCCGGTCTTCTTGACCGAGGCTTCAACGGTGTCGAAGTCCAGGGGCGAGATGGAGCGGAGGTCGATGACCTCGATGCTCCGTCCGTCCTCCGTGGCAGCGTTGGCAGCAGCCAAGGCCACGGGCACCAGTGGTCCGTACGCCACGATCGTGGCATCAGTACCTTCGCGGACAACGTGGGCTTTGAACGGGTCCTCGGAAAGGCCGGCATTCTCGACGTCCACTTCACCCTTAAGCCAGTAGCGGCGCTTAGGCTCGAAGAAGATCACGGGATCCTGGCACTCAATGGCTTTCTGGATCATCCAGTAAGCATCGTGGGCGTTGGACGGCGAGATGATGCGCAGGCCGGCGGTGTGTGCGAACAGCGCCTCCGGAGACTCGGAGTGGTGCTCGATCGAGCCGATGCCGCCGCCGTACGGAATGCGGATGACCACAGGCACGGTGAGTTTGCCGAGGCTGCGGGCATGGATCTTGGCCAGCTGCGTGGTGATTTGGTTGAAGGCCGGGTAGACAAAGCCATCGAACTGGATCTCACACACCGGCGAGTAGCCACGCAGGGCCAAGCCGATGGCCGTACCCACAATGCCCGACTCAGCCAGGGGTGTGTCGAGGACGCGTTCGTCGCCAAATTCCTTGATGAGGCCATCGGTGACGCGGTAGACGCCGCCAAGGTGACCGATATCCTCGCCCATGAGCAGGGACTTGGGATTGTTCGTCAGCGATGCGCGGAGACCCTCGTTAATGGCCTTCGCAATGGTCATGGTTGCCATCAGTGAGCTGTCTCCTCATCGCTTTCGAAGCCGGCCGAGTATTCCTCGAACCAAGCCAGTTCCTCCGCAATCAGCGGGTGTTGTTCGGCGTAGACGCTGGCGAACGCGTCGCGGATGTCCGGAACTTCAAGGCCATGCGTGGTGCTGCGGACATACTTGGCCAGCTCATCGCCGTCGGCCTTGACCTGGTCAAAGAAAGCTTCGTCCGCCAGCCCTTCGGTGCGCAGGTACATCTCCAGGCGGTCCAGGGGATCCTTCTCGCGCCAGGCAGCTTCCTCGGCGGATTCGCGGTACTTGGTGGGGTCATCAGCCGTGGTGTGTGCGCCCACCCGGTAGGTGTAGGCCTCGATCAGCACCGGGCCGCGGCCCTCACGGGCATGTTCCAAGGCCCACTCGGTGACGGCGTGGACTGCGATCACGTCATTGCCGTCGACCCGGATTCCCGGGAAGCCGTAGCCCTTGGCGCGATTGGCCAGCGGAACCTTGGTCTGGACTTCGGTGGGCACGGAAATCGCCCAGTGGTTGTTCTGGCAGAAGAACACCACCGGTGCGTCGTAGGACGCAGCAAAGACCATGGACTCGTGGACGTCGCCTTCTGAGCTGGCTCCGTCACCGAAATAAGCGATGACTGCGGCTTTGGGGTCTGTGGAATCAGCTGCTGCGGCGAGCTTCTGGTCCCTCTGGATGCCCATGGCATAGCCAACTGCGTGCAGCGTCTGGGCTGCAAGGACCAGCGTGTACAGGTGGAAGTTGTTCTCGCGGGGATCCCAGCCACCGTTGGACACACCGCGGAACTGCTTGAGCAGCTCGGCGAGGTCTACGTTGCGGACCAGCGCGACACCGTGTTCGCGGTACGTGGGAAAGATGTAGTCCTGGGGCTGGCTTGCATGGCCCGAACCGATCTGCGCGGCTTCCTGACCTGTCAGCGGCACCCACAGCGCCAACTCACCCTGGCGCTGCAAGGCGGTGGCTTCTTGGTCGAACCGGCGGATCCTGGCCATGTCGGCATAGAAAACACGCAGCTTCTCGGGGTCGATCCGCTTGGCGTAATCCGAGAACACAGGATCTGAACCCAGCTTTCCGTCAGGGCCTAGCAACTGAACCATGTCCACCGGTTCGCCTGGCGCGGCTGCTGCCGCGGAGGTTGCCGCGAGAGTGTCTTCCGTCCCGGGGGGCAGTTGTGTCGAGCCCATTCCGTCTCCTTGCTTGCCACGGCGGGGCGCCGCGCAATGTCTGTCGCTGGGATATATGCCCGTTCCGGAATGTATTCCGGAACGGGCATATTATTGGCTTTCGTCCCTTACTTTATCGGCAGTAAGTTCGGTTGGCGCATTTGTTAACCGCTAGGAACCCAGCGGTGCATTTGTATAACCTGCACAGAGTTCCAGGAATCGGGTGTTGGCCTCGACCTCACCGATGCTCACCCGAACTCCCTCATTGGCGAAGGCCCGAACGGACAATGCCTGCTCTGCCGCCAAGGCCGCAAACTCGCCACTGTGCTGCCCAAGGTTCAGCCAAACGAAGTTGCCTTGGGCCTCCGGAACGAACCACCCAAGGTCCCGGAGTCCGGCCGTGATACGGTCCCGCTCGTCCACCAGGCTTTGTACCCTTTCCACAACCTGATCAAAATTCTCGATGGAGGTGACGGCTGCGCGTTCTGCAATTTGGGAAACTGCGAAAGGAGTAGCGGTGACTCGGAGGTGCTGAGTGAGCAGGGGACCTGAGACGCTGTACCCAACCCTCAATCCGGCCAGTCCGTGCGCCTTGGAGAAAGTCCGCAGCACCACCACGTTGGGATAGTTGCGGTACAACTTAACGCCGTCCACCGCGCCTGAATCCCGAACGAACTCCTGATACGCCTCATCGATGACCACCACCACGTGTGGGGGTACCGACTGGATGAAGCGCTCGGTTTCCTCTGCGGTGAGGATGGGCCCCGTGGGGTTGTTCGGGGTGCACAGGAGGATCACCTTGGTACGGACAGTGACAGCCGAGGCCATGGTCTCGAGGTCGTGCCGTCCGTCAGCCAGCAACGGGATCTGGACGCTGGCGGCACCTGCGAGGCCCACACAGATGGGGTATGCCTCGAAGGAACGCCAGGCGTAGATGACCTCGTCCTGCTTGCCGTCGTCATTCTGCCCGGCAAACGTTGCGAGAATCTGGTTCAGTGCGCCAAGGCTGCCCGCGCCAGTGACGACATCGTCGGCGGGGACATCAAGGAAGCCGGCAAGTGCGGTGCGCAGCTTGGTGGCGAGTGGATCCGGGTAGCGGTTGATATCGGACTGGTCTGCAATTGCCTGCAACACTGCAGGAATCGGAGGCAGCGGGTTTTCGTTGGACGACAATTTGTAGCTGGTGAGGCCCTCGATCGCAGCGGGGGGTTTACCTGCCGCGTACTTCGGTAGCCTGTCCACGACCGGTCGAGGGAGTACGCCCTCCGGTGCGTTGTCAGTAGTAGTCATGGCTTCAAGCCTACTTGGCTGCTTATGACTGATGCTGAGCTGATTATCAGCTCCGTGTGAAAGCATGGGCCCATGGGTTCATTCATCATTCGCGTCCTCATTAACGGGCTTGCCCTGTGGGTGGCCACCTGGCTGCTGCAAGGCATGGATATCAGCACCAGCGCCACCGAGAAAGCCGCCACCAACGCAGGCCTCACCCAAGGCGCAGACACCGCCGGCATCATCCTGGCGTACCTGTTCATAGGCCTGATCTTCGGCGTAGTGAACGCGGTGGTCCGCCCCCTGGTCCGGCTGCTGTCCCTCCCGGTCACCATCCTGACGCTTGGCCTGTTCACCGTCGTGATCAACGCGGCGATGCTGTACCTCACTGCCTGGCTGAGCTCTTTCACACCCGTCCACCTCACCCTCGACTCGTTCTTCTGGACCGCCATCCTGGCCTCGCTCATCATCAGCATCATCTCGATGGTGGCCGGCCTGATTCCGGGTACGCGCAAGCGGTAGGAGCAGCGCCTACCGCGTTCCGGCCGCTTTCTTCGTGTCCTGGACCGTCGGCGGCGAGTCAGGCTTCTCCAGCGATGATGAAACCGGCATTGGCGCCCTTTCCATCTTGAATCGCGTCACTCTTGCTACCCCTCCGGCACCCACAACGCCTGCGAATACGGCTGACGAGGCGGCCAGTGACTCGTCATGGCTTGCGGCAACCAGCTCTGCTCCTGCCGCGTAGTTCTCCTGGTCGTGTCCCGGGCCAAGGCCTGCGTCCTGTCCTTCGGGTGTCCTGATCTCGTCTGTCAGCGACACCGTCACCCTGTCTTTCGTGTCGGCGTTCACTTGGCCGTCTGTTCCCGGGACCCAGTCCTGCACATGTTCCAAGTGGAGTGAGGTGATACCTGGCTCCGGGGTAATCCCGCCGACAGGGGCTCCGGCTGTCAGCACATATTTGAGGTCGAACTCGCTGAGAAATGCCTGGTTCTGGCTGAGGTTCATGGCATGCACGCCTCCTTGGCTGTGCCCTACCGCCACAACTTGGTCTCCGGCTTCCGCCCCGGCTTCGCGGAGGGCCTGGCCAACGGCCGGGATCACTTCCTCCGAATCGTAGGCAACAGCCTCGCCGATCCCCGGGATATCGAGCGGGTTCGTGTTGGGCGAGTTGGGTTGAGTTCCAGGTATCAGCACCATCCAGGACGACGAGCCGTCCTGTTCGAACTGGATGACCTCAATCTCGCCGCTGTTACGGGAGTGAAGCCTCTCGAGACGACGAAGGCTTTCTGCCATTGAAGGCTCCACAGGTTCTATGGATTGCTCCATCCTTTCGATGCTCACGTGACGGGGTTGAAGGGCTGCCAGGAGCGGCGACTCCAGAATGCCGTGAAGGGTATCCCTCGCGTTCGTCCAAGGTGGAACTACCACTGCCCTGAGGAGGTTGTGCGTCATGTCCCGGTCAAGGACCCAGGCTGCCCCGGAGCTCCTGAGCTCATCGAGACGCAGCTTCTGCTTGAAACCGTTGCCGGCCTCTACTTTCTGGTAGTCCCGGTGGCTGGCCCGGACGCTCGAGCTGACCTCGACCAACTCCTGACGCACCCGCGCCACGTCCCGCCTGCTCCCGGCCACGGCGTCGGCAGCATTGCGACCGGTGTCAAGGGATTCATACAGATACGGTTCCAGATCATCCTGGACCCGACGTGCCTCGTCTTCGATACCAAGGAGTTGTTGGACCACGTCATCGAGCTGGGTTGCGCCCCGCAGAAGTTCTTCCAACTGGAAAGACATCCCTCCTACCCCGCCCCGTATGGTGAGAATTCCGTCCGGCGCCGGAGATAGAGGCCGGGGTGCTTCACCGGCTCCCACTGGAGCTGAATCAGCCATTACCGGCCCCTCCCGCCCGAGACTGAGACGTTTTGGGAATGACGCAGCATCAAGGCAGCGGCGGTGTCCATGGCCTCACGGGCACGCATCAGCGCGGAAGCGTGCAGGGCAATGGTTGTCCGGTAGGCGCGTCCGGCGGGAGACTGCCAATCGTCCATTTGGGTTCTTCGCAGGGACGTAAGAACAGCATCTACTTGGTCCACGCAGGTCTTGATGCGCCAAGCGAGCCGTTGGACTTCGTGGCTTCGGGAGGCGCACTCCAGGGGGTCGAAAGTGGGCGGGTTGGCTGCAGGCATCAAGCCGACGCTCATGTCCGTGTACTCCATTGATTGTTCTGCTGATCGGTAGGTTCGACGCTACGGAGCGGCAGAACCCAACGGAAGCGCCGACGTCGCGTATGTGGATAACCCGGGGAGCCGTCCACATAGCATCGTCACTGACTCGGGTCCCCTGGCGGAACATGAAAGAATAGGCACCATGGCTGAATCCCCTCGCGTGTCCCTCGCTTCCGAACCTCTCGCCCTTGGCGCCCTTGACGGCCGCTACCGTGCCGCCGTCGCGCCCCTCGTGGACTACTTGTCCGAGGCTGCACTCAACCGCGATCGTGTTCACGTCGAAGTCGAGTGGCTCATCCACCTGACCAGCCAGTCCGTACTGCCGGGCGCCGGTCCACTGTCCGGCGAGCAAGTCGCGCAGCTGCGTGCCATTGTCACCGATTTCAACGCCGCATCGGTCAATGAACTTGCCGAGATCGAAGCTGTTACCGTCCACGACGTCAAGGCCGTGGAGTACTACATCGGCCGCCGCCTGCCCGCCATTGGGATCGAGAACCTGACGGCCATGGTGCACTTTGGCTGCACGTCCGAAGACATCAACAACCTCTCCTACGCTGTAGGCATCAAGGGCGCTGTGGAGGACGTGTGGCTCCCGAACGCTGCCGCCCTCGTCCAGCAGATCGAGGCCATGGCGGAAGAGAACCGCGCCGTGCCCATGCTGTCCCGCACGCACGGCCAGCCAGCTACCCCCACCACGCTTGGCAAGGAACTCGCGGTCATCGCCCACCGCCTGAACCGCCAGCTGGCACGAATCGCCAAGACCGAGTTCCTGGGCAAGATCAACGGCGCCACCGGCACCTACGCCGCCCACGTCGCGTCAGTACCGAGTGCTGACTGGGAAGCCGTCGCGAAGACGTTCGTTGAAGGCCTGGGCCTCACATGGAACCCACTCACCACGCAGATCGAAAGCCACGACTGGCAGGCTGAGCTCTACGCAGACATCGCGCGCTTCAACCGCATCCTGCACAACGTCTGCACGGACATCTGGAGTTACATCTCCATCGGATACTTCCGCCAGATCCCGGTTGCCGGCGCCACGGGTTCCTCCACCATGCCGCACAAGGTCAACCCGATCCGTTTTGAGAACGCGGAAGCCAACCTCGAAATCTCCAACGGCCTCCTGGACACCTTGGGTGCCACGCTGGTGACCTCCCGCTGGCAGCGCGACCTGACGGATTCCTCGTCGCAGCGCAACATCGGTGTCGCCTTCGGCCACTCGCTGCTGGCCATCTCCAACGTCGCCAAGGGCCTCAAAGCCCTCGACGT
The DNA here is from genome assembly GCF_031843805.1 of Arthrobacter sp. WCS2018Hpa-7. Lineage (NCBI taxonomy): Bacteria > Bacillati > Actinomycetota > Actinomycetes > Micrococcales > Micrococcaceae > Arthrobacter > Arthrobacter sp. WCS2018Hpa-7. The sequence continues at coordinate 199,297 of NZ_JAVTJB010000002.1, read as the reverse complement.
CGCCGAGGAAGTCCTCGCAGGCGACCTCGACAGCAACTGGGAAGTCCTGGGTGAAGCCATCCAGATGGTCATGCGCGCCGAGGCAATCGCCGGTGTGGAAGGCATGGAAAACCCTTATGAACGGCTCAAGGACCTCACCCGCGGCCAGCGCGTGGATGGCGCCCGCATGCAGGAATTCGTGCAGGGGCTTGGCCTCTCCGCCGACGCCGAGGCACGCTTGCTCGCCCTGACCCCGGGCAAATACACGGGCATCGCCGACAAGTTGGTGGACCACCTGCAGTAAGACCAAACGCACGACGACGGCGGGCAGGGGCTGGGTGCCTCGGCCCGCCGTCGGCGTTAATCGTGTTTTCTCCCGGTTGTTCTGCCGGGATCGAGGGTGGAGTTCCGGGACACGGCGTGTCGGGTCCTTCCGGTGCTTGAGGGGCTGATTGGCTGGGAGTACACGGGGAGGAACCCGGTGCGGCCAGTGCAAACCAGCAAAGCCGGCGCGACCAGCACAGCCGGGGCGAGGCGCGCAACCAGCGCAACGAGCACGGCGGTGCGTCTGACCGCGGGACCCTCTGTGGAAACGGATCAGTGACGACGTAAGGAGCGGAGCACCCATGAAGCTCCTGTTGATCAGGCACGGACAAACGCCCGGGAATGTTGCCGGCCAACTGGACACCGCCTTTCCAGGGCCGGGACTGACCGAACTCGGTGAGCGCCAAGCAGCGGCCCTCCCGGATGCGCTGGCGGACGAAGCCATCGAAGCGCTCTACACCTCCACGCTGCTGCGCACCCAAAGGACTGTCGCTCCCTTGGCGAAGGCCACAGGCTTGGAGCCAGCCATTCTGGCGGGGGTCCATGAGATTGAGGCGGGCGCATTGGAGAAGAAAACAGACCATGAGTCGCACCTCCGCTACATGAGCACAATCTTTGCCTGGACGGATGGCGACTTGGACGTACGGATGCCGGGCGCTTTCAACGGGCACGACTTCTTCGCCCGGTTCGATGCGTCCGTGGAGGAAGTTGTGGCCGCTGGACACTCCACGGCGGCGATCGTCAGCCATGGTGCCGCGATCCGCTGCTGGGCGGGACGCCGGGCGACGGACATCGACACTGTTTTCGCTCAGATCCATCAACTCCCGAACACCGGCATCGTGGCTCTCGAAGGCGACCCCCGGAATGGCTGGAAGGTGCTGCACTGGGACCAGATCCCTGTGGGCGGAATGGCCTTGGCCGATCGAACCGCCGAGGACCCCACGGGCGAGGCCCGTCGGCCCTGATCGGTGTGGTCCTGATTCTGGCGTTGTGAGGCCTGCTCTGCGCCCCACAACGAGTCCGGAGTGCGCAGAGCGGGCCTCACAACGCAGGAAAAGGCCAGCAATTCTCCCGACGCTTACGCGCAGGAAACACCGCGGTAACCACAGCTCCCTAGGCTTAAGACGCATAGACACCTCCCCGAAACCCGGCGAAAAGAGGCAAGATGCAGACCAACCCACGGCTCAACATCCGGCAGGTCACATGGGCCAACCCCGTGGGTGCTGACCTCCGGGCCGCGCAGCAGGCTGAACTCGATGCACGGTTCGGCAGTACGGACCACGAGCCTGGACCTCCTCCGTCGGAAGCAGACACTGCTGTGTTTGTGGTGGCCTACGAGAAATGCTCAGGTCAACCGCTGGGATGCGGCGGGCTGAGGATGCTCGACGAGAAGACTGCTGAGATCAAGAGGCTTTACGTGGTCCCCTATGCCCGTGGTTCGGGTGTGGCGAGCTCCATTCTGGCCGCACTCGAAGCCCAGGCACACTCCCACGGGTTCGGCGTCATCGCAGCGGAGGCGGGTTCGGCCCAGTCTGACGGTCGGAGCTTCTACGAGAGCGCCGGTTTTGCAGCGGTACCAAATTTTGGTCCGTACGTTGGCGTCACAGAATCGTATTGCTACTCCAAGAGGATCGACTCCCACAGCGCATCCCACACGGCAATGGCGTAACTGGGCGGGCGTGACGTGGAATGGCGCCGCGGGGCAACACATTGATGGCAAGGTCCAGGCTGGGCGTCCGTTCTGGGGCGCAACATCAAGCGGCAGCCGCCGCAGTTCGATAATCTCGGATTATGGAAAAAGCAGACATCACCTTTCGCACCCGCAAATGGGTGCGGCCCGAGGACCTCAACGCCAACGGCACGCTCTTTGGTGGCAGCCTGCTGAAGTGGATCGATGAAGAGGCCGCGATTTACGCCATCCTCCAACTGGGCAATGGCCGGGCCGTCACCAAGTACATCTCCGAGATCAACTTTGTGAGCTCGGCCGTGCAGGGCGACCTGATCGAGATGGGGCTGACGGCCAAGCGCTTCGGCCGTACCTCCCTGACCATGCGCGCCGAAGTCCGCAATATGATCACCCGTCAGCCCATCCTGACCATCGAGGAAATCGTCTTCGTGAACCTGGGCACCGACGGACGTCCGCAGCCACACGGCTACACGGAAATTACGTACGACCGGGACCGAATCCCCACGCACCACCTGACTGAAACGTTGGACGAGGACTGACCCGACCGGCGTCGTGCGCTGTTGGCCGACCGTCCAGGCCCATTAACGGGTGCTGGCGGCCGCGGGAAGGCGGCCGCCAGCTTGTATTTCCGGTGACGGGAGTGATGCCACCGGAACCTGTGGGGTGCTGACCGAAAGCATCAGCGCGGGTCCATCGTCAGCGCGGAGGCGTCAGCGCCGGTCGAACGTCAGTCCGCCGGGCACCTGGAACGTCGGCATGAGCTCGAGCATGCCCACGTTGACGTGGCGCGGCGTTTCGATGGCGTAGTCCAGGGCGTTCACGATGTCGTCGGTAGTGAGCGACTCGTAGCCCTCGTAGTAGGTCTGCCAGGCCTCTTTCATGGCCTCGGGCGTACCGCCCAGGTTGCGGCCGAAGATCTCGGTCTCCACGCGTCCCGGGCAGATCTCGGTGACGCGGATGCGCTTGCCCACGGTGTCGTTACGGAGCTGGCGGGAGATTTGGTGCACGGCGGCCTTGGTGGCGTGATAGACGGTGTGGCCGTAGAAGTTGTACACGCCGGCGATGGAGCTGATGTTGATGACGTGGCCGAGGTCGCGCTCCACCATGCCCGGCAGGACCAGGCGGGTGAGCTGCAGCAGTCCGCGGAGGTTGACGTCCACCAGCTCATCAATGTCCTCTTCGGAGGAGTCCAGGATGTTGCCCGGCCGGGAAACGCCCGCGCAGTTCACCAGGACGTCCACCTTGAGGTCGCTCACGACGGCGGCCAGCGCGGCGGTATCTGTCAGGTCAACCACGTGCGGGACTGCTCCGGTGCGGTCGGCCAGCTCGGCGAGGCGTTCCTCGTTGCGGGCCACGGCGTGAACGGTCAGGCCCCGCTTGGCGAGGCGTTCGGCGATGGCTGCGCCCATGCCGGTTGAGGCGCCGGTGACGAGTGCGGTGGTGTAGTCAGAAAAGGACATTGGGTTCTCCAAAAGGTGGGGAATCGGTGGGGCTCAGTGCGCCAGACCCGGAGATCCGGCGCACTGCCTTGGTTGATGGAGCGCGGAGGCAGGTGGTGCTACGCGTCGCGCAGCGGTTCGTGGGCGCGGTCCTTGACCGTGCTGACCGCGATGAGCGTGCCGAGCGCGGTAATGACTGCGTAGAACGCCGGCATGTAGATGTTGCCGGTGCTGCCGATCAGCCAGGTCATGAGCAACGGAGCCGTGCCGCCGAACAGTGCGGAGGAAACGTTGTAGCCCAGGCCATAGGCCGAGTAGCGGACACGGGTGGGGAACAGCTCCACGATCAGGATGTGGATGACGGCGGTGTGTCCGGCGAACACGACGGCCATGATGCAGGCACCGAGGATGGCCAGGCCCATTTCACCAGTGGCGATGAGGGCGTAGGACGGGATTCCAAGCACTGCCATGGCAATGGCGGATCCGGCGATGACTTTCTTGCGGCCAACGCGATCCGAGAGGGCTCCCATGAACGGGATGGCGATGCAGATGACAACCAGGCTGCAGGCCGTGACCAGGAGGGCTTCGCCGATGGTGAAGTTCAGCTGCTTGCCCTTGAGGAACGTGGGCATGTAGGAGAACAGGACGTAGTAGCCGGAGCCGTTCATGAGCGGGATGAAGAGGGCCAGGAGCATGGCCCGGCGGTGCTCCTTGGACTGGAAGGCTTCCTTGAGCGGGTTCTTGGAGAGGCCGCCCTCTTCCTTGAGCTTTTCGAAGTTGGGGGTATCGCTGATGGCCTTGCGGATGTACCAGCCGATGATGCCCATGGGGATGGCGACCAGGAACGGGATGCGCCATGCGAACGAACCAAACCCGCCGCCGTCGATGGCTGCTTGGGTGAGCCACGGCGACATGGAGAAGGCAACCAAGGTACCGGTCAGGAGTGCCGCGAAGGAGGCGATCTGGGCATAGGAGGTGATGATGCCGCGCTTCCCTTCGGGAGCGTGCTCAGCGAGGAAGGTCATGGCGCCGGCGGCCTCGCCGCCCACGGAGAAGCCCTGGAGGAGCCGCATCAGGACCAAGAGGATGGGAGCCGCGATGCCGATGGCCGCATAAGGGGGCAGCAGGCCGATTCCAGCGGTGGCAACGCTGATCAGGAGAATGACGAAGACCAGCAGCTTTTGCCTGCCGATCCGGTCTCCGAGGTAGCCGCAGACCACCGCTCCCAGCGGGCGGACAAAGAACGACACCGCATAGCCGGCGAAGACGAAGAGCAGGGCGTTGTCCGGGTTGCCCGGGGCCAGGAAGACGAGCGCCAGCGTTCCGGCCATGAAGGCGAAAATGCCGTTGTCGTACAGTTCCACGAAGATGCCAACACAACCTGCGGTGACAACCTTGCGGGTTTGGCGGCTGGTGAGCCGCTCATGCTGCACGGGGGCAGCGTTGGTGCTTGCGGTCATGACTTTTCCTTACTGGGATGAGCGTAGCAATGCCTACTGGTGTGACGACAGGGTTTTAGCTGCATGCCGCAACTGGTAGGTCCTGCCACTGGGGACGGCATCCGATGCCGAGTAGTCCGAAGACGGTGTTGACGGATTCGCGGAGGGTTTCAAGGTGGGCCCGCGAGCGCCGATGGGCGGCAGTTGCTTCTGCCACTGTGGTTCTCCGAAAACGGACTTTGTCCCCTGGCCGCGCTTGGGCCAGGACATCCAGTCCGGTGCTGGTGACTACTGCCAGGACGGGATACCCGGCGGTGACGCCGCGCCCCCGGTGCAGTACCAGCAGCTCTTCCCTGGAGGGAACCTCGACGGCGCCTACTGGCACTCCGCGGGAAAGAACCTCACCGCTTGAGGTTCTTTCCGGAAGGTCTCCGCCGAGCCGCAGGCCAATGTGGTTGCTGCGGCCGCTGACGGCGTACTCCGAGGTGAAGAGCAGTTCACCGGAGTCGCCAAACTCGGCAACGTCCGGTCCGTCGGTCACGTCGACCAACAGGTTTGGGTCCATGCTGGGGCGTTCCAGGCCCAGCCGGAAGAGCGGGAGATCGAAGTAGGGCTGGCGAACCGGGCCAACACTCGTCCGGGTAAGGAGACTGGTGCCCTCCTTGAGTTGGAGCCCGAAGCCCACCACGGTATCCGGCGCCACGCTGCCCAACAGTGTTTCTGCCTCGATGGAGCCATGGATGGCCAGGTAGGCGCGAAGGCCACGGGTGATCCCGCGGAGGGACACTGTTTCTCCGGCAAGCACCGAGACCGGTTCCCACTGGCTGGCTGGCCGCCCGCCAACGGTCAGTGTGAGCGGGGCGCCGGTGACGGCGATCAGGATGTCGGTGGTGGCCGTCATCCGGAAGTCCAGGGCAGTGATCTCCACCAAGGGATCGTTGTCCAGGTTTCCTGCCAGGATGTTGGCGGCACGGGCTGAATACTGGTCCAAAGCACCATTGACGGGAAGGCCAAAACGCGGTCCGCGGGTCCTGCCGAGGTCCGTGACCACCGAGTTGCCGGGCTGCTGGATCAGGATTTCGCCGGTCATGGCTGCCTTCCCAGCTCCGCGGGAGGCATCTCCACAGCAGCCATTTCCATCGGCTCCAATTCGAGACCGGCGTACTGGCTGAAGTCTTCAGCACGAATCTGCCGGAACCGCAGGATGTCGCCCGGCTTGTAGGGCACCAACGGTTCGCGCCGGATGTTCAAGACCGACAAGGGGGTCTGGCCGATGACGCACCATCCACCGGGAGCTACAGCCGGAGCGATGACTGCCTGGCGTCCGGCAACTGCCACGGCACCAGCCGGAACGCTGAGCCGGGGATCCTTGAGGCGGGGCACGGGCTTGGGGAAGGCGGGGCCGTCCATCATGGGAGAACCAGCCGGAGCACCGAGGCAACGCACAGTGTAGGTCTTGTGGGTGTGCAGGCGGACGACCTCCTCCACGGAGATTCCCTGGTGCTCAGCAACGCGCTCCAGATCGGGACCGTATTCACCGCCGTACACCACGGGCACATCAAACTCGCGGGGTGCTTGCGCGGATCCCACGGCGTGGCCGAGTTCCAGCAGCCCGAGCTTTACGAAGGCCCGCACCTGCCGGGCAGAAACCAGGATGGGGTCGAATTCCACCAGCACGGAATCGTAGGTGGGAACGGCTCCATGAAGACCTTCGGCTCCGCAGTTTTCCAACCAGTCGGCCAGTCCGTGGACGGTCAGCCAGTTGTGTTCGCTGGCCTCCGAGATGGCCACGACGCGCAGTGCCGAGTCTCCGGATTCGTAGATCTCGGTGGGGGCCGCTGTGAGCACGGACATGTCAGGCCACCTTCTTCTTTGCGCCCATGACCTCGGCTACCGGGGCAATCCGCACACCGGCGGAGAGGAGCTCTGCACGGATCCGGCGTGCCAGGTCAACTGCCCCGGCGTTGTCCCCGTGCAGGAGGAGGGTGTCGACGTCGATGTCCAGGTCCGCGCCGTTGGCGCAGCGGATCTTGCCCTCCATCACCATGCGGAGGGTTCGCTCAACGATCTCTGCGGGATCGTGGAGCACGGCGCCGGGCTGGCTGCGGGGAACCAGGGTGCCGTCTTCCTGGTAGGCCCTGTCCACGATGCCGACGATTGCAACGTCAAGCCCGGCAGCCCGTGAGGCGACAGCCAGTTCACCTTCCTGCGCCACCACAATCAGCTCCGGGTCTACGCGGGCGGCGGCGTCAGCCACGGCCTGGGCGTAGTCAGCGCGGACAGCAACCAGGTTGCCGAGCCGGCCGTGGGGTGCCAGGTGCGTGACCTTGGTACCGTGGAAGGCTGCGAAGCCGTTCAGCGCACCCAATTGGTACACAACGTCGTTCTGAACCTCGCTTGCAGTGAGGCCCATGTCCCGCCTGCCGAAACCACGCAGGTCCGGAAAGCTCGGGTGGGCTCCGATGCCGACTCCGCGGCGAACGCATTGCGCAACGGTGGCCGCCATAATGTCCGGATCACCGGCGTGGAAACCACAAGCGATATTGGCGCTTGTCACGATCTCCAGGAGTTCGGAATCGTCGCCAATGGTGTAGGCGCCAAATCCCTCTCCAAGATCCGCTACAAGATCAATGATCGGTTTCACGTGGTTCTCTTTCCGTGGTCCTGCATTTGATGGTGAAATTCGCAAAGGGCATTTACTGGGCACCATGGAATTTCCGGGAAATGACAGCCGCTGGATGGAATCCGAAGCGTTGCCGGAAGTTCGTCCTAAAAGTCTTGCACCGGTCAAGTACGTTGCACAAAGACCTAATAGCTATCCCGTGATAGCTCTCCGTTATGACCTGCGCCACCTCACCCTGTGGCATGGGTCCCAGAGACTGCCCGCTGGGCGATGCGTCTATATTTGAACATCGGGACCTGCCACCCAAGGGGACTTCCCACCCACGGGGCACGGCTCCCCAGGAAGGTACATCCATGGACACGCGGAAGCTCTCATACTTCGTGCAGATCGTTGATTCGGGGAGCATCACCAAGGCAGCTGCAGCGCTCCATGTTGCCCAGCCGGCCCTCAGCCAGCAGGTGTCTGCACTGGAAAACGACCTCAAGCAACGCCTCCTGATCCGCAGCAAGCAAGGCGTGGAACCGACGGCAGCCGGGCACACGCTCTACCGCCATGCACAGTCGATTCTGCGGCTGGTGGAACAAGCCCGGCAGGACGTCGCGTCCTCCGGCGCAGCCCCCTCCGGCCGGGTCTCCATCGCGATTGCGCCCTACAGCATGGCCTCTAGCCTGACACCCCAGATCATCCGTGAAGTGGGCCGCCGCTACCCGGACATCGTGGTGCATCTGACGGAGATTTTCGGCGGCGTACTGAGCGAGGCCATCAAGAACGGCCGCCTCGACATGGCTCTCATCTATGAGCCTGGAAAGATCCGTGGAGTCCAGTTCACCACCATGATCGTGGAAGACCTGCACCTGGTGGTCCATCCCGATGTGGACATCAGCCACGGCAAGGACACCATCACCCTCGCGGAGGCCAGCACGGTGGGGCTGTTCCTCCCGGAGAAGAACCACACACTGCGTCAGCTCATCGAGAAGGGTTTGGCGGACCAGGACCTTCCCCTGAAACTGGTAGGCGAAGTGGAATCGGTTCCTTCACTGACGAGGCTCATCAGGGCCAACCTCGGCGGGACCGTGCTGCCGAAGTCTGCCGCCGACGCCCTCTTCCCGGACCAGGACTTCAAGGTGCTGCGGATCGTGGAGCCCGGACTGCAGAGCAAGATTGCCCTCTGCACCCCGGACCACGAGCCGCTGTCAGAGGCCGCGTCGGCCGTGCTCCTGGTGGTCAAGGAGATGCTGCATCAACAACTGATCAACAAGTACGGGACCGACCCCGTGCAACTGCCGGCCCATCCATAACAATCGCTTATCCGGACAGACACCTTTGGTCTTATTCAAGGCCGTTGCAATTTCCTATTATCGAATAAGAAAGAAATTCGAAAAAGGCCCACGGGGTTCCGCGGGCAAGTTCAAAGGAAACAACGGTGAAAAAGATCAGCACAGCCGGATGGGTGTCGAATCCGACCCGCGGAACCGTCAGCGCACGAACCGGATTCCATTGCCCAAGAAACGGCTTCTGGCGTCCGGGTGGCGGCATCGGTGAACCCCTCTTCGTCTTCGAAGGCAGCCTGATGCCCGCCCACGCCGGCAGCAGCATCGAATGGCACCTGGTGGACACGCGTCCGGGACACTCAGGGCTTGATTAAGCCCACGCGGGCCCGGCCGAACCCCACAAACCCGGCCACCCGCCGTCGTACCTTCACCAAAGCTCCACCACCATAAGGCGCCCTGCCCCTGGCAAGGCGCCTTTACTGTGCCCAAGTGGGGGTGCCCAAGAATAGGCAAACAGCACGGCAAAGGACCGGCCACCGTCCTGCGGTGGCCGGTCCTTTCGGAAACCCTTAGTCCTCGACCAACAGGCCCTTCTCCTTCAGCTTCTCGGTCAGGCCGCACAGCTCAATGGTGGTGCCGCCGTCGTGGTAGAGCTTGATGAGTTCGCGTTCGTGGTCGTCGCGGGCCCGGGAGAGTGCGATGACTTCCTCGGCTTCTTCGCGGCGCACCACCACCACGCCGTCAGCGTCGCCGCGGAGGATGTCGCCGGGGTAGATGATTTCGTCGCCGAAGACGATCGGGTGGTTGATCGGACCGAGGGTTTCCTTGACGGTCCCCTTGATGCTGACGCTGCCGGAGAAGACGGGCAGGCCGAGTTCGATCAGGTCCTGGGTATCGCGCACGCCGGAATCGGTCACCATGGCGGCGATGCCTTTGGCTTTCATGGCATTGCCCAGGACGTCGCCGAACGTGCCGGCTTCGGCCATTTCCTGCGCACCGACCAGAACCACGTCGCCGGCCTGTGCGTAGTGGATGGCCACTTGGAGCATGAGGTTGTCCTGCGGGGCGCAGGCCACAGTCACGGCCGGGCCGCAGAAGGACATGGACCGGTCGATCGGCTTGATTTTGGAGCTCAGGGCGCCGCGGCGGCCCTGGGCTTCATGGATGGTGGCTGAGGAAAACTTGGCGAGGCGGCTGACGATGTCGGCATCCGGGCGCTCGAATCTGGTCTTGACGTGGATCATGGTCGGGATCTTTCTGTGAGTCTTAGGACAGGGCGTTGACGGCGTCGCGGATGGAGTCCACGCCGGCGTTGATGGTCTCCAGCGAGGTGGCGAAGGAGATCCGGAAGTAGGGACCCAGGCCGTAGGCCGAGCCCTGGATGACAGCGACGCGGGCAGCGTCCAGGAGGTAAAGCGTGAAATCCTGGTCGTCCTTGATGACGGTGCCATCGGGAGCGGTCTTGCCGATGACCCCGCCACAGTTCACGTAGGCATAAAAGGCGCCTTCCGCCGGCGCAACAGACAGTCCGTCGATGGCATTCAAGCCCTCGACGGCGGCGTCCCGGCGCTTGCGGTACACCTCCACGCTGTCGCGGACGAAAGTCTGGTCACCGTTCAACGCCGCTACCGCGGCAGCCTGGCTGATGGACGACGGGCAGGACGAGGTTTGGGACTGCAGCTTGTTCATGGCGGCGATCAGAGGAGCCGGTCCCACGCCGTAGCCGAGCCGCCAGCCCGTCATGGCGTAGGCCTTGGAGACGCCGTTGACCAGCAGGATGCGGTCCTTGAGAACCGGTGCGGCGGTGACCAGGCTGGTGACGCGGCCGTCGCCGAAGTGGATTTCGTCGTAGATCTCGTCAGTGAGGATGTACACCTGTGGATGCTGCTCCAGGACTGCGCCGAGGGCCCGCAGTTCGTCGCGGGTGTACACAGCGCCGGTCGGATTGGACGGGGCATTGAGGATGAGCCACTTGGTCTTGGGGGTGATGGCCTTTTCCAGGGCGTTCGGCGTGAGCTTGAAGCCCACCTCTTCGCCGCACGGGACGATCACGGGAGTGCCGTCGTTCGCCAGCACCATGTCCGGGTACGAAACCCAATATGGCGCGGGGACGATCACCTCGTCCCCGTCATTCAATGACGCCATCAGGGCAACGTAGAGGACCTGTTTGGCGCCACCGCCGATGGTCAACTGGTTGCGCTCATAGTGATGTCCGGTGTGCCCCTCGATTGTGCGCAGGATGGCGGTTTGCAGCTCAGGGGTACCCGTCACCGACGTGTACTTGGTCTCGCCGTTGTTGATCGCCTCGATGGCGGCGGCCTTGATGTGGTCCGGGGTGTCGAAGTCCGGCTCGCCAACGGTCAGGTCGATGATCGGGATGCCTTCAGCCTTCAGTTCGCGGACGCGGGCGGCCGCGGCGACGCTCGCTGAGGACTTGATGCGGGTGACCCTCGACGCCGGCAGGTACTCGGACATGTCTCCTCCAGGAATATGGAACTCAGGACATGCGGATTCGCGTGTCCCCTTTTTCGAGACTAGGGATTCTCGCGGGCTGTGGATAAGACCTAATGTGCGTGGATCTATAAGGGGGGCTTATGACACATCTTCCATGCACTTTGCTTATGGGCTCACGCGGTATTGGTATTTCCTCACCCGGCCCAACGACGCCTACATTCGAGGGATCACAAGGACCTGTTCCGAACCGAAAAGGGAGCCCCATGCCACCCCGAACCAGCTCAGCCCCCGCCGTTTCCCCTCAGGGCCGCTCAGCCACCGGAAGGTACACCTACAGGGCCAAGGCACAGCGCCCGCAAGCGCAGGAACACACAGAACACGCCACTCTGGCACACGCGCTGGGAGTTCATCGGCAGCTCATCTCGCATGCGGCCAGCGCTATCCGTAACCTGAGCGCGGCCAGAAACGAGCTGATAGCACAGGCCATCGAGGACGGGCTCAGCCTGACCACCGTTTCGGCCATCACGGGTGAGAACGTCAAAGCGGTCAGGACCATCGCTTTGGCTTATGACGACCTCCACCCCAGTGGAATCCCCCGCGATGCGCACGTGGCTGCTTTGGCGGCGAAGAGCGAGGCTTTGAAGGCAGCAAAAAGCCACCGGGAGCAGATCACCGAACGCCGCGAGGCCCTCATTGTGAGGGCCCTCCGGAACCAGGTCTGCGATGATCTGGAGCTCGCCTCACAGACCGGCCTCACCCCGGACCACATCCGCCGCGCGAGCCGGGGAATCACCCACCCGTTGAACCCGGCCCAGCAGCAGGGTAGAACGGAGGGATGAGCGACGTGAACTCTTGGATGGACCAGTACGAACGCGCGTGGACCTCAAACGACCCCGCAGAAATCAGGGCACTTTTCACCGAGGACGCCGTCTACAACGACCGCCCCAACACGGCGAAACAGTGGAACGGCCACGAGGAAATCGTGAAAGCGTGGGCGGACGCCGGCGACAAGCCCGAGGATTGGACCTTCGAGTGGACGCTCCTGGGCACCGATGGTGACACGGCGTTCGTCCAAGGCCTGACCACGTACCTCAACGGGGACCCCACCTACGACAACCTGTGGGTCATTCGATTCGCCGAGGACGGCCGCGCCCGTGAATTCACGGAGTGGTACATGGCCCGCAAGTAGCTAGCGGGGTTTGTACAGGACGTTGGGGTGGATCTGGGTCCAGCCGTCGTATTTCGGCTGGCCTGCATCCACGCCATCGTTGATGAGCGTCGCTTGTGAATCGTCAAAGCCAGTCAGAGTGATGATTTCCTCGCCTGTCGCCAACGCTGCGCAACCTGCCCTCCACCGCCCCGGGAGTCCTACAGGCACCGAAATCAAGCAGGCGGACCCTCCAGTGGAACTCTTGGCCGCGAAGTACTCCACATCGTCATACGTTGTCAGCAACCGGGCCGACCCCGCTTTGATGTCCGTGTCCACACTGATAAGGCTTACGGTCTCCGGAAGCTCGTCCTCCGCCGTCGCTTCCCGCGCCAGGACATCCGGGCCAGTGGGCGACGAACAACCGGCCAGTCCGAGCACAGCAACTACGGCAATCACAGCTAACCCACGACGATTCACGGCTCTGCCCCCTCAGGCTCTCGTTCCATCGAGCCTAGCCCACCGTCTACCCCGGGCTGGAACAGGTCAGTAGCTTTCGCGGTCAGCCGTTTCAGACACGGGAATGTATGTTGACGCGAACCCTTCCGACGCGCGGGCCAGCACCGCAACGTCGGCGCCGACCAGCACAAAGGAGGCACCGGCGTCGAGATAGGCGCGGGCGGTTGACTCGTTGAAGGCGTTCACGCCGGCAGGCTTTCCGGCCGCTTTGGCGGCTGCGAGGCAGTGCTCGACGACGGCCCTCACCAAGGGATTTTCCTGCTGTCCCAGCAGGCCCATGGAAGCAGCGAGGTCCGAGGGGCCGAGGAATATGCCGTCAACACCGTCGACGGCCAGGATCTCTTCCACCGCAGACGCCGCAGCCTCGGATTCGATCTGGACCGTGAGGCTGATGGTCTCCGAGGCCGTCGCCAAGTAGTCCGGAACCCGGTTCCATCGGGACGCCCGGGCCAACGCCGAGCCGACGCCCCGGACCCCATGAGGCGGATACCGGACAGCGGCCACCGCGGAGGCGGCCTCAAACGCCGAGTTCACCATGGGAATGAGCAGGTTCTGCACACCGAGGTCCAGGTATTGCTTGATGACCACGGTGTCGTTGACGGGTGGCCGGACCATGGCCTGCACCGGGTAGCCACTCACGGCATGAAGCTGGGCCAGGATGGATTCCAGTCCGTTGGGACTGTGCTCGGCGTCGATCAGGACCCAGTCCAGGCCGGATCCGGCGCAGATTTCTGCAACCAAGGGGCTACCGGAACACACCCACATGCCAGCGAGCGGCCGGCCCGCCTCAGTGAGCGCCGAGTAGAAAGTGGGGCCTAGCTGAAGTGGCATGTCACAACTCCCAACGGTCCGTAGTCAGCGTGCACGGTATCACCTTTGTACACCCAGAGCGGGCGGGTAAACGAGCCCGCCAGGATGATATCTCCGGCTTTCATGGAGTCCCCGTGCGCGGCGATCTTGTTGGCCAGCCAGTGCACGCCGTTGGCCGGATGATCCAGCACTCCGGCTGCCACTCCGGTCTCTTCCACGGTCTGGTTTTTGTACAGGATGGCGGACACCCAGCGGAGGTCCACGGCGTCGGGCCGCACCGGGCGACCACCCACCACCATGGCCCCCATCGCGGCGTTGTCCGAGATGGTGTCCACGATGGTCCGGCCCTCCATTTCGATCCTGGAGTCCAGGATCTCGAGGGCCGGAACCACGTAGTCGGTGGCGTTGAGGACGTCGAAAATCGTGCAGCCGGGCCCTTTGAGACCGGACTTCAGCACGAAGGCCAACTCCACCTCAACCCGAGGGTGGGTGTATTTGTCCCACTCCACGGAGCATCCCGTTTCCAGGACCATGTCATCGAAAATGGCACCGTAATCCGGTTCGGTGATCCCGGTGGCTGCCTGCATGGCCTTGGACGTGAGGCCGATCTTCCGCCCCACCAACGTGCGCCCGGCTTCCTCGTTCCGCCGCCTCCACAACTGCTGCACGGCGTAGGAATCCTCCACCGTCATGTCGGGGTAGCGGGCGGTCAGTCGCGGGACCGGCTTGCGGTTGCGGCCGGCTTCGAGGAGCTCGTCGGCAATGGCTTCGATCGTCTTCGCGTCCAACATAGCTAGACCTGCGCCCCCAGCTTGAATCCCTCAGCCGCATCCGAGGAGCCGTCAGGACGGGTGTAGGAGAAGCCGTCGGCGCCCACGGTGACGGCCATTTCGGATTTGTCCTCGCGTTCGATGATGGGCTGCGGGTTGCCGTCGAGGTCCAGGACCAGGGAGGCCTCGGTGTACCAGGACGGGACCACGGGGTTGCCCCACCAGTCGCGGCGCTGGTTGTCGTGGACATCCCAGGTGACGGTGGGGTTGTCCGGATCGCCGGTGTAGTAGTCCTGGGTGTAGATCTCCACGCGGTGGCCGTCCGGGTCCAGGATGTAGAGGTAGAACGCGTTGGACACGCCGTGGCGTCCGGGGCCGCGTTCGATCCGGTCGGAGATGCGCAGGGCGCCCATCTTGTCGCAGATCTGGATGATGTTGTGCTTCTCATGCGTGGAGAACGCGATGTGGTGCAGGCGGGGTCCGTTGCCACCGGTCAGGGCAGTGTCGTGCACGGTCTGCTTGCGGTGCATCCACGCGGCGTACGTCACGCCGTCGGAATCCTTGATGTCCTCGGAGACGCGGAAGCCGAGGTCCTCCAGGTACTTGCGGCCGCGCGGGACGTCCGGGGTGACCTGGTTGAAGTGGTCCAGGCGGACCAGTTCGCCGGCGGAGTAGAGGTCGTAACGCTGGGTGAGGCGTTCCACATGCTCCACGTCGTAGAAGAACTCGTACGGGAAGCCCAGCGGGTCTTCCACGCGGACGGAGTCGCCAACGCCCTTGGTGAAGCCTTCCTTGCGGCGCTCCACCCGGCAGCCCAGTTCACGGTAGTAGGCCTCGGCGGCGTCCACCTCCGCCGGGGACTTCACGCGGTAGGCGAAGGCTGCTGCTGCGGCCACAGGGCCCTTGCGGAGGACCAAGTTGTGGTGGATGAACTCCTCGAAGGAGCGCAGGTAGATGGTGTTCTCATCTTCCTCGGTGACGTGCAGGCCCAGGAGGTCCACGTAGAACGCGCGGGACTTGGCCAGGTCCGTGACCACCAGTTCCAGGTAGGCGCAGCGGACAATGTCCGGTGCCGGGACGGTGGGGGTAGGGATGGGGCCGGTGAAGTTGCTCATGGGATTCTCTCTTCGTTGAAAGGGTCAGTGGGAAGCTTTTAGGCGCCGAATTTAGGCGTATGAACGGATCCGAGCGTGATGTGCACGGCCTGCTGGTCGGTGTAGAAGTCGATGGAACGGTAGCCACCCTCGTGGCCCAGGCCGGACGCTTTCACGCCACCGAACGGAGTGCGAAGATCGCGGACGTTGTGGCTGTTGAGCCACACCATGCCGGCCTCCACGTTCTGCGAGAAGTTGTGGGCCCGTGTCAGGTTCTGGGTCCAGATGTAGGCCGCGAGGCCGTACTTGGTGTTGTTGGCCAAGGCGAGGGCTTCGTCGTCGTTCTCGAAGGGCGTGATGGCCACGACGGGACCGAAGATTTCCTCCTGGAAGATCCGTGCGTCAGGCGCGACGTCGGCAAACACCGTGGGTGCGATGTAGTTACCTTCGGGCAGGTGGTCAGGTCGGCCGCCGCCGGCCAGGAGTCGGCCTTCGGACTTGCCGATCTCCACGTACGACGCCACCTTGTTGTAGTGCTCGGGGTGAACCAGGGCACCCACCTGGGTCTTGGGATCGTGGGGATCGCCCACCACGATGTTCTTGGCCCGGGCGGCGTACTTCTCGCAGAATTCGTCGTAAATGGCCCGTTCAACCAGGATGCGGGAACCGGCGGTGCAGCGTTCGCCGTTGAGGGAGAACACCCCGAACAGTGCCGAATCGATCGCGGCGTCCAGGTCGGCGTCGGCGAACACGACGCACGGGGACTTGCCGCCGAGCTCCATGGACAGGCCCTTGAGGTTGGCTGCGGCGTTGCGGAAGATGGTTTGGCCCGTCGTGGTCTCGCCGGTGAAGGAGATCAGCGGCACGTCCGGGTGCTTCACCAGGGCATCGCCGGCTTCTTCGCCCAGGCCGTTGACCAGGTTGAACACGCCGTCGGGCAGGCCCGCATCCTTGAAGATCTGCGCCCACAGCGATGCGGACAGCGGGGTGAACTCGGCCGGTTTCAGCACCACGGTGTTGCCGGTGGCCAGCGCCGGGGCAAGCTTCCAGGACTCCAGCATGAACGGGGTGTTCCACGGCGTAATCAGGCCCGCGACGCCGATCGGCTTCCGGTTCACGTAGTTGATCTGCGAGCCCGGGACCTTCATGGCGTCGTCGAACTGCGCCACGATCAGGTCCGCGAAGAAGCGGAAGTTCTCCGCTGCGCGCAGGGCCTGGCCCTTGGCCTGGGTGATCGGCAGGCCGGTATCGAAGGTTTCGAGTTCCGCGAGCCGGGCTTCCTGGGCCTCGACGGCGTCGGCGATCTTGTTCAGCACCCGGGCACGCTCGCGTGGCTTCATTTTCGGCCAGGGACCGTTGACGAACGCCTCGCGGGCAGCAGCCACAGCAAGGTCGATGTCTTCTTTCTGGCCCGCAGCAGCCGTGGCGTAATTGCCGTTGGATACCGGATCCAGGACGTCGAAGGTCTTGCCGGATACCGAATCAACGAACTCGCCGTTGATGAAGTGCTGGATGTGGGACGGCAGGTTCTCGGGGATATAGTGCTTGGCGGTCTCTACTGAGGTCGTCATCGTTGAAGTCCTAACTAGCGATCAGTGGTTGGTAGTTATTGCTTGGCTTGGGCCAGGTACGCATCCAGGGTGGAAGCGCGGTGCTGGCGGGCTGCTTTTTCGATGGTGTCGGCGTCTGCACTGCTCTCGATGAGCTGCAGCAATGCTTCGTGTTCGCGCACCGATTCCTGCGCGCGGCCTGGGACGAACCGGAAGGTCGAGGACCGGATGGACGCCAGCCGGTTCCATCCCCGGTGGACCAGGTCAAGAATGTGCGGGTTGGGGCAGTGTTCAAACAGGACGCTGTGGAAGTCCTGGTTCAAGGCGGTGAATCGGACGGGATCAAAGTGTTCCAGGCACTCCCGCATTTCCTCGTTCACCGCACGGGCCCGGGCAATGGAGACCGAGTCGATCAGCGGCGCGGACAACGCGGTGGCCGCGCCTTCCACGATGCTCAGGGTCTGCATCGTGTAGAGGTACTCGGTGGGGTCGATCCCGGACACCGTAGCGCCCACGTTCCGTTCGAACTTCACCAGTCCTTCGGCTTCCAGGCGGCGAATCGCTTCACGGACCGGGACCACGCTGAAGCCCAGGTCCTCGGCGATCTTGGCGAGCACCAGCCGGTACCCCGGCGTGTAAGCGCCCTCCACGATGCGCGCCTTCACGGCGGCGTAGGCCTGTTGGGACTTGCTTTGGGCTGCGGCGTTTTCGACGGCGGTACTTCCGACGGCGGTCTCAGTCACTGTGGGCTCCTTGCCGGCTCTGCCATTCCTGGAAGCGTGCCTGCCATTCCTTGTTCATGGGGTACAGCCCGTCCACGCTGTTGCCTTCCTGAACCATCTGGAAAATGAAAGTCTCTTCCTTTTCCTGGGCGATGCAGTCGTCCGCCAGCTCTTCGGCGATGGCCGGCGGGATCACCAGAATGCCGTCCGAGTCGGCCACGATGATGTCCCCCGGCTGGACCGTGGCCCCGCCGCAAGCGATGGTGATGTCCGTATCCCACGGAATGTGACGGCGTCCCAGCACAGCCGGGTGCGGGTTGGCGAAGTACGTCGGCATCTGCAGATCGGCCACGGCCGAGTAGTCCCGGACGCCACCGTCGGTGATGATGGCAGCAGCTCCGCGGACCTGGGCACGCAACGCCAGGATGTCCCCCACCGTGCCCGTGCCCTTCTCGCCGCGGGCTTCCATGACCAGGATTTCGCCCTCGTTCACGGAGTCGATGGCGCGCTTCTGGGCATTGAACCCACCGCCGTGGGACTTGAAGAGGTCCTCGCGGTTGGGCACGTAGCGCAGGGTCCGGGCCAGGCCCACCACTTTGCGGTCCGGGCGGGTGGCCTGGAGGCCGTCGATGCTCACGTTGTTCAGCCCTCGCTTGCGGAGCTGGGAAGACAGGGTGGCGGTCGCGACGCTTTCAAGTTTCGCCTTCAGCTCCGGCGTCAGGAGGCTCGCGGCAGGCGCCAAGCCCGCCAATTCCCGCGATCCATACGCCTCTTCCCGCTGGGTGTCATCAGTCTTGGGCCGGGCACCAAAGTCCGCGAACGGCGTCGTGCCTTCCGTGACTTTGGTGGCCAGGCGGCCGCTGCTGAAGTCACCGCCGGTGACCTCAATCTCGACGACGTCACCCGGCGTGGCAACGGAGGCGCCGGCGGGGGTGCCGGTGAGGATGATGTCGCCCTCTTCGAGGGTGAGCAGCTGCGAGAGGTCCGCGACGAGTTGGGCGAAGGGGAAGAGCAGGTCCTCGGTGGTGTCGTCCTGGACGAGGTCCCCGTTGTGCCAGGTGCGGATCCGCAACCGGGCCGGGTCCACGGCGTCGGCCGGAATCAGTGCCGGGCCAACGGGGGTGAAACCGTCGCCGCCCTTGGACCGGACGTTGGAGCCCTTGTCTGCGTAGCGGAGATCGTACACACCGAGGTCGTTGGACGCGGTGACCCACTCGACGTGGCTCCACGCGTCTTCCAATTCCACGCGACGGGCGGTCTTGCCGATCACCAGCGCGATCTCGCCCTCATAGCCCAGCAGCTCGCAACCAGCCGGGCGCTCAACCGTGCCGGGAGCATCCGCGGAACCGAGCGCCAACGACGAGGACGGCTTCAGAAAGTACGACGGCTGCTCAGGAGTCCGTCCACGCTGGGCCGCACGGCTGGGGTAGTTGATGTGGACGGCAATGACTTTGCGCGTCCGGGCCAGCATGTCCTGGCTGACTTCCTGGGTCCGGAACTCCAGTGTCACGGCGCCTCCTCTTCCTCAAGCTGCATCAGGTACGAAATCGTATACGATAACTATGAACCGTGAATGTGACCCGCGTCAACCCCCTCCCTGCACCCAACCAAGTAGCAGCAGATGCCGTTTTCAGCGCTGAGAACGGCATCAACTGCGACTTACTTGGGGGATGCTGGTACTTGGGCGAGTGCAACGGGAGGGGAGACCATGGAGCGGGAGAACGAACCGGAGTTGCTGAGGTTTGCCAGCGGCGCGGAGTGGGAGGAATGGCTCGCGGCGCATCACGGCACCCACACCGAAGCGTGGCTGGTGATCGGGAAGAAGAACGCGGGCGCCGGTCTCATCGAGATACAGGATGCCCTGGACGCCGCCCTCTGCTTCGGCTGGATCGACGGCCAACGGAGGGCCCACGACGGGCAGACGTTCCTGCAGAGATATTCACGGCGCCGCGCCCGGAGCACATGGTCGCAGGTGAACGTGGGCAAAGTGGCCCACCTCATCGAGACCGGGCGCATGCAGCCTGCGGGGTTCGCGGAGATAGAGGCCGCCAAAGCCGACGGACGGTGGGAGGCCGCTTACGTTTCGCAGGCCAAGGCCGAGGTGCCCGAAGACCTGGAAGCGGCGCTGGCAGCCAACACGGCTGCAAAGGAAGCCTTTGAACGGCTGGGCAAAACCGACCGGTACCTCATCATCCTGCAGGTCCTGAAGGCCCGCACTCCAGAGTCCCGCGACAAAATCCTGGCGAAGGAAGTGCAGAAGCTGGCCGGAGGAAACTAGCCACTCTTACAAACTGTCAGTGGCCTCCCGTAGGGTACCGACATGGACATCATCCTTGTACCCGGTTTCTGGTTGGACGCGTCGTCATGGGATGAGGTGACGCCCCCACTGGTCGCCTCTGGACACACGGTTCACCCCTTGACCTTGCTCGGCTTGGAGTCTGCCGATGCACCACGCGCCGGCATCGGTCTTCGCACGCACATCGATGCCGTGGTGGCAAAAATGGATTCGCTGGAAGGCAAGGTCATCCTGGTGGGTCACTCGGGCGGGGGCGCCATCATCCACGGTGCAGCCGACTCCCGTCCGGACCGCGTGGCCCGCGCCATCTATGTGGATAGCGGACCGCTTGGTGAGGGCGGGGTCATCAATGATGAACTGCCCGACGACGGCGACGACATCCCGCTGCCGCCGTGGGAAGCCTTCGAAGACGAAGACCTGATTGACCTCACCGATGACCTGAAGAGAGCATTCCGCGCCCGCGCCGTCCCTGAGCCCAAGGGAGTGGCAGTCGACCAGCAGCACCTGACTGACGTCCGCCGGTACGACGTTCCGGCCACGATCATCGCGTGCCAGTTCCCGTCGTCGCTCCTTAAGGAATGGATGGACGCCGGGCACCCGTTCACCGCCGAGCTCGCTCGGATCCGGGACGTGGACTACATCGACCTCCCCACGGGTCACTGGCCGCAATTTACCAAACCGAAGGAACTGGGAGAGGCGATCGTGACCGCGGTGGAACGCGCCAAGTAGCCCAGGGGCTTCAGGCCCTGGGCGGCGTATTCGTGGCGGGCCCCTCCGGCGCCGCGCCACCCTCATCGGTCCAGTCGCTGCCGGTGGTGTCATCCCGGGCGGGGTCCGATACGACGTCGGACTTGACCGTGGGCACGGTGGTGACAGTAGGGCCAGTGGAAGAGGAGCTGGTGCACGAAGGACCGGACCGCTGGTCCGTCTTCGGTGAGGAAATGCCGGGGAACATGGTCTCGGCCTTCTCCATCAGCTTCTTACCGGCCTCATAGAGGTTGTCCAGAATGTCCGGAACTGACTCCTGCACAGCTTCGGTGGCATGGTGGACGTTCTCCTGGACCTCCGGATTCTTCCAGACCTTTTCAGTGCCTCCGCGGAGACGCCGATACACCTCCGGCCAGGACTTGGATCCCCAGACGTAGCCGACAGCCACTCCAACGGCGAACAATGCTTTCCCTTTCACAGGAATCACTCCTTTCGAGGCGTTATTCCTCGACACTAGCCCCGGCGGGCACGCGCTGTCACCTGCCCAGTGATTGCGGGCCGGTTACCAGTAATTTGCCGAAATTTAACAATCCACTAAACTGTTATGCCAACCAGCGGATAACCGCAGGAAGTAACCGCATCGCAACCCGGGGAGTGAATGCCATGGGACTGGACGACAAGATTAACAATGCTGCCGAAGAAGCCGGCGGCAAGCTCAAGGAAAAGACCGGCGAAACCACCGGCGACGGGAACCTCCAGGCCGAGGGGCGCAGCGAGCAAGCTGAGGCAAATCTCAAGCAGTCCGGTGAGAAAATCAAGGACGCAGCCAAGGGAGCAGCGGACTCCCTCAAGGGCCACTAGAGCGCGGATCCCCGGCATCCCGGGCCTGCAAGCAAGGTTGAGCTAATAGTCAGGTTACTTGCTACCAGCCGCGGGAGCCGCTAGCGTTACTGGTGTAGTACCGAGTCCGACCCAATCGGCAGGAGTGCTCTATTGGCTGTATTTCATAAATTCATCGGGGTTGCATAAACAGTTCCACTCCCCCACATTCCATAGGGCCTTCAGGGGCCCCATTACGGTGCCTAAACCTTGGAACAGGCGCCCGGTGAACTTACTCGCTTCATCACGTTCATGGAATTTCCATCAGCAAGTTTCCATCAACAAGAAAGTAGGACCAAAAATGGGTTTCTTTGGTTTTCTTCTGCTCGGCCTTTTGGCCGGCGCTATCGCTAAACTTATTCTTCCCGGCCGCCAGGGTGGTGGCTGGCTGATCACCCTCCTCTTGGGCGTCGTCGGCGCTCTCCTGGGCGGCTGGATCGGTGGCCTGATCTTCGGTACGGGCCTGCAGGAATTCTTCTCCCTGACAACGTGGCTCCTGGCTATCGGCGGCTCCATCATCGTGCTGCTGATCTACGGCCTGGTCACCAGCCGCCGGACACACCATGGCTAACAACCAGAACCGCGACGCCAAGGGCGACGAACTCGAAGGCCAGTACTCCGAGGGCGACTACGGCGATACCGGGGTATCCCCGGAGACCCTGAAGGATGACGCCGGAGGCGACTACACCGCAGGGGACTACGCCGAGAAGACGGTCCCGTCGGCAGACGCCGAACTGGACGAACACAACACGGAAGACACCCCTGAGGACCGGCCCTTCTCGTCCGAACCGGATGAAGAAGCGTCTGGCTCAAGTCGCCCGTAGGAATGAACCGGTTGTCACCGGACGGCAGGGACTGAATAACACCAAGGACCCGGAGCGCTGCAGCCGCAGCCTCCGGGTCCTTGCGTTGCCTCGGATTCCCGCGAAGGAGGCGGTCCCGTTTCGGGGCTTTGCTGCCCGGCGTGCCGTGCGATCGGCACTGATCGCACGGTCCAACCAAACGGGGCCCTGATATTTTCGGGCAAGGATAGGTGGGGCATCGGCCCCCGGCCCTGCGTAGCGTCAAGGGCAGGAATGAAGACACGGCAGGGAAACACAACGAGGGAACGGGTCAGCATGCAGGAGTGGAATCGGGCGATCGAGGCAATCGAGCAGGACCTCACGGCAGACATTGACGTGGGGACGTTGGCCAGGATCGCCATGACGTCCGAGTATCACTTCCGGCGGATGTTTTCCTCCCTGGCCGGGCTGCCGGTTTCGGAGTACATCCGGAGGCGCCGCCTGACAGCGGCCACAGCGGAAATCATCGACGGCGGCACAGTCCTGGGCGTTGCTGTCCGCTACGGCTACGCCTCTGCCGAGGCGTTCACCCGGGCATTCAAAGCCATGCACGGCCTGACGCCGTCTGAAGCGAGGCAAGCCGGCGCCGTGCTTCATTCCCAACCTCAGCTGAGGTTCCACCTGCGAGTCGAAGGGAATACCGACATGAAACACCGCATTGAAGACAAATCCGCTTTCCGCCTTATTGGCCTGAAAGCCCGCGTCCCCCTGGTCCACGAAGGACCCAACCAGGCCATCATCGATTTTCAACGGGGCCTGGATCCTGCTGTCACCCAGCGCTTACTGGGGCTGGCAGACATGGAGCCGGCGGGCCCGCTGTCCGTCACTGACAACATCGATGAGCAGCGCAGCGAGGGAAGCGAGCTGGACTACTGGCATGCGGTGGCATCCAGCCAGCAGGCACCGGAAGGGTTCGCGGCCATGGACGTTCCGGCAGGCCTGTGGGTGGTTTTCGAAACCGAAGGAAAGTTCCCGGAGGTCCTGCAAAGCATGTGGGCAGACGCAGCTACGGAGTGGTTCCCGGCCAACCCGTACAGGTGGGCACCCGGCCCTGAAATGCTCAGCGTCCAGGTGGAAGCAGGCGGCACCCACGGCCGCGGGCAGCTCTGGATTCCGGTGGAGCGGGAGGACTCAGGGAAACAGTAAGACCACCACGGCGACGGTAATACAGGAGTCCGGGACCTACGTCCGCAGGGTCCGCGCCTTGACCATCAGGAACAGGCCGTAGGCGATCAGCCCCACTGCTACGGCAGCCAGCAGGTACACCCCATACGGCTGCTCCCTGAGAGCCTTCAAACTGCCGTCGAGCCCGGTCGACTGCTCGGGTTGGGCACGCACGGAGGCGATGACCACCAGCAGGCCCACCAGGAAGAGGGCGATCCCCTTGGCGATGTACCCCACCACACCTACCCCCAGTTGGAACTTCCGCACCGAACTGTTGGAGGACAACGTGAGGTCCTTGGTGAACTTCCGGCGAAATCCCCGCACGGCGAAGACGATCCCCGTGATGGCGATGCCGGCACCCACCGCGACCAGCAGAAACACGCCAAATGGCGCCTTGAGGAGCGTGACCGTGAAGTCGCTGCTGGACTCGCGGCTGTTCTGGCCCTTGCCTGCAATGAACGAGACGATGGTGGTGGCGAGGGCGGCGAAGACGATCGCCTGCCCGATGGCGGAGAGCTTCTTGGTGATCTTGTCCGAGCCGTTCCGGTGGCCAAGGATGGCGTTCCCCAGTTGCCACAGTGCCAGCGCGGTGCAGGCCGCGAAGCAGGCCCAGAGCAGCAGCGGCCCATAGGGCTGGCTGGCAAGGGACGTCACGGCCCCGCTGACATCGGCCTCGCCGCTGCTTCCGAACGCCAGTTGGAGGGCGATGACGCCGATGAGCACGTGCAGGATCCCGCTGACCACGTACCCGGCGCGCGCCACAGCGGCGAAGGCCTGCGAATTCGCAGCTTCCTCAGCCACATCGGCGGCCTTCCTCATCTCTTCCTTGATGACAAGCCTCCTTATTTAATGAGCTGCTTCCATCGTCCCTTAAATGAGGCCGGGCAGGGTACCTCCCCCATGAGGGAGCTGCCTGCCCGCTTCAAAGCCCAAGGGTTCCTGGGCACCCACGACCCTTAGAAACCGACCACCGACTGCGGCCAGATACTGCGCAGTCCCACACCCAACGGGTTGAACTGCTCACGAACGGCCACCCGCGTCTGTCCGAGAACCTCGCCGGCATGCCGGACGGCCTCTGCGGTGCCTGACAGGGCGTCGTGGGCGGCGGTGACGTTCGAGGACTGGGTGGAGATCTGGTCAGTCATTTCGGTGGTCCTTCCTGGAAGCTCCATCAGCGGCTTGGCTGATGTTTCAACCATCGGACGGAGCCCTCAAGAAGGGCGCCGGGTCATCTCAAGATTTGCTCAAGATTCCGGGCCCACACCTCAGAAGGGGAACACCACTTCCAGCACCTGGCCCGGGCCCAAAGCGAGGCGGGCGGAGACGCTGGCGCCGTCGTCGAACAGTTCAAAAGCGGGAGAAGGCCCGACGGCGGGAGGAACCCAGGCGGCCGGCTCGCCGCCGAGATACACCAGGGAGGCGAAACAGCTGCGCTCCCCGGACAGCCTGCCTTGCAGATAGCCACAGGTGGCAAAGGCACCGAAAGGGGACACCCCTTTGGCCTGGTAAGTGCCGCTGTCCGCGTAGCCATGGAGCGGCCAGATGGCTGTGTGCAGCCGACCGTCAGTAAGTGTGCCGTCGGCCGGCACCGGATGATCACCCGCGAGCGCGTACCCGCCGTCCCGGACCATGAGCTTGGAGCTGTCCGGCGCTTCAACTGCGTGCACACGCAGTTCGTATCCGCCGGCGGCGGCGGTCCCCGTCGCCACCCTCCAGACCGAATCGGCGGCATCCTCAGCATCGCTCCACACCGGGGCGTGCCAGCTGGCCGCTTGGCCCTGCCCGGCAGGCAGCCGGTGGATCCGCGAACGCCTGCTGGGTGTCCCTGCGTCATTGAGGATGGCGAAGTGGTTGTCGATGGGGTCCTGGGTGAACAGCGGCGCTGTGCGGCTTGAATACGCGAGACGGCGGTAGAGGGGATCGTCCGGTCCCGGTGCGTAGTACTTGTCGCTGCCGTGGTTAAGCACGCGGGCGATGCCGTCGGCCGCGGTGGAATGGAGCAGGTAGTTGGGGGCTTCCGCGTGCTTCAGGCCGTCCGCCACTTCCAACGGCGAGGGCTCCTCGACGGCCGTCCATACCGAGTGGTCGGCGGGGAGGAGCAGTCCGACGAAGGCTTTGGACGTCCAGTACGGCGAGGCCGGCCCGGAGTATTCCTGGGTCATTGGTTCAAAAGCGCCGAACCACCCGAGTGAGGGCAGGCCGTCGTCGTAGGCTCCGCCGTCGAGGAAGTATTTGGCGGCACCGCTGGCGATCCTGCGGGTCTGGCCGGGGGCCAGCGGCGTGGCGCAGATCGCCTCGCCCATAAAGAGGGGCGCTACGGCGGCGTAGCGGTAGATCAGGGAGCGGCCCTGGAACACGGGGGCGCCGTTGGCACCGAAGAATCTGAGGTGGTCCTCCAGGAAGGTGGCGAGTCGGCGGCGGGAGATTTCCAGGCGGTGATCGGCCTGTGCATGGCGTCCGGCAGCAGCTTCGGCCCACAGGATGGGGTACAGGTGCATGGCCCAGCCGCAGTAGTAGTCGAAGAAATCACCGGAATCGTTATTGTCTCCGTCCCGGTACCAACCTCCGCCTGCGTACCAGTCGTCCAGCCTGTCCAGGCCATGCTCGATCTGGGCTGCGTTGTGCTCAAAGCCCGCACCGGCCAGGAACTCGGCGATCATCACCTGGAAGAGCACCCAGTTGTTGTCCACGCAGGTGCTGTGCGAGGAACCCTGCAACCAGGCAGCTACCTGCTCCTGCTGCCCGGCGGACAGCGTGTCCCACAGCCAGGGCTTGGTGAGCTGGAGCCCAAGGACCACGGACGCGGCTTCCACCATGGGCTGGGAGCGGTCAGTGATGGGGAGCCAGGCTTCGGGCCCGTTTTTCTGCGTGCCGTGAAGGAGGCCCTCACGGTAGAGGTCCAGATGGCCGAAGGGATCCTCACCCTCCTCCCCCGCCACCCGGAAAGCCGCCAGCAGGAACGTCCGCGCGAAGCCCTCCAAGGCGTCGGACACAGCGCCCGACGACGACGGTCGGCCGTCCAGCCGGATGGCCGCCTTTAGGGCGGAGAAGTGCGGGCGCACAGCGAGGAGCTGCTGATCCGCGAAGGAAACCCAGTGCTCCCGCGTCCAGCCTGTGATGGGGCTGAGGTCAAAATCCGGGGCGGGCATGGTGAAGCCGGTGGCCATGAGTCTCCTGCGGGGTAGTTCCAGCCTCATCACCTTAGGTGCCGCTGATCCGAAGCGGGACCAGCTAAACAATAGTGAACACCAAAACGTGATGCAACTCACACAAAATGCACCGTGAGGATCTGCCCACTGGGTGCGTCTTCTTCATGACGGCGAAACAAACGCCGTAGCGAACCAAGCCGCAATGATTCATAGCCGCTTCCAACTGACAGGACTGATTGCCATGACGATCCAGACGCACACCCCCGCAGACGTTCCGGCCAAGAACAGCACGGCAGCGACCACCAACACCCCCGCCACGCTTGACGCCGACGCCCCCGCAATGAACGCCGCCGCGTTGAACAAGGGCAAGGACGGCCGCGGTGCCACGACGGTTGCCGACGGCGTCGTTGCCAAAATCGCCGGCATCGCCATCCAGGAAATCCCTGGAGTCCACGCCCTCGGCGGCGGCGCTGCCCGCGCCATCGGCAACCTGCGCGAAAAGGTGGGCCAGAAAGACCTCACCCAGGGCGTCAGCGTCGAAGTGGGCCAAACCCAGGTGGCCGTGGACGTCACCCTGGTTGTTGAGTACCCGCACCCGCTGCAGGAAGTAGCGGACAACGCCCGCGACGCCGTCTACAACGCCATCGAGGACCTGGTGGGAATGGAAGTCACCGAGGTCAACATCACCATCACGGACATCCATGTTCCCTCCGAGGACGCAGAGACCGACGACGCCGGCCGTGAGCCGAGGGTCGCATGAACCCCACCATCGCCGGCACGGCCATAGGAGCGGTCCTGGCGCTGGCAGGGTTGGCCTTTGGATTCTGGGGCCTCCTGCTGACGGCACTGTTCATGGGCGTCGGGGCTGTCCTGGGCCGCTCCGCCGAAGGAAAGCTTGACCTGCGCGGCGTGCTGGACGCGTTGCGGGGCAAGCGCTCTTCATCATGAGTCGCGCCGGCCACACGCGCATCACCCAGCACGCTCTCCGGAAAACCCTGGAAGCCGTCACAGCCCAGGCTTTCCGGGTGGGTGCAGGAAACGTGGCGGCCGAACTGGATGACGACGCCGGCAAGCTCGGGGTCAGCCTCTCCGTCAAGCTGTCACTCCCGCCGCTTCTGGGACCGCGGAAAACCACAGGAACCGTCTTCCAACAGGCCCAGGCAGCACGAACGCAACTGGTGTCCCGCGGCCTGGAGCTGACCGGCTTGGAGATCGGCCGGGTGGATATCCGTCTCGCCGGTGCCAAGGAGCAGCCCCGCACCAAGCAGTCCAAGGAACAATCCACGGACCGAGTCGATGTAAGGAGAGTGTTGTGACCCAAGATCGAACCCAACGGCGGATGATCCGCCGCGAAACCCACTCTTCGCGGGCTCTTCCGTCCATCGTTTCCGCCTGCATTCTGATGGTCGTTTTCCTTTGGCTCGCAGTGGAAGCCGTGTTGTGGATCCTCAAGGACCAGCCGCTGCTGGCAAGCCCCGCACAGATGTTCCAGTGGCTCGTGGACCTTCCGGTCACCACGGTCCCGGCGGGAATGGCAGCGGCCGGAGCGGGCCTTGGAATTCTGGGGCTGCTGCTGCTGGGACTTGCCGTGGGCAGGGGCCGGAAGGCCCGACGCTCCTTGGCGAGCCAGCGCGCCGCCGTGGTGGTGGACGACGACGTGATCGCCGCAGCTCTCTCCAACACCACCCGGCTCGCCGCCGGCCTGGCCCCAGGGCAGGTGACCACCACCGTCGGTGGGCGGTCCGTACGCGTCCAGGTGCGTCCGACGTCGGGCGTTCCGTTGGACCTTGAGTCCGTGACAACAGCGGTCGACGGCGAACTGGCCGCCTTCGCGCTGGACCGCCGGGCCTCCTCGAGTGTCCGGGTCTTGAACCAAGGAGCAGTAGGGCAATGAGGCAAACACACCGTGCACTGAACCGCATCCTGCTTGCCCTCGTGGGCCTCGCACTGCTGGGAGCCGGCGCCGCAGTCATCGCGGCCGGAACCCTGCCGGGAGCAGCGGATGCCTGGACAGCAGTGGCATCATCGGTCCGGGACTCCGGCAGGAACCTCGTGGGCACCGCACCCCTACCGGACCCCGTCCGGAGTTGGTGGCTGGTGGCAGGAATCGCCGTGTTGCTGGCGGGGGTCGCCCTCAGCGCAGCCTGGCTCGCCTCCCAAAGCGGGGGACGCACTCCACGCCTCGCCGAGCAACTGGACAGGACTGAAGAACGGGACGGGACCGACGTACGCGACGGATCCCAGGGGACTGGCGGCGCCCGCGGCCGGACTGTGGTGGATGTTGGTCTGGTCTCCACAGCCCTCCGGGAAGCCCTCAGCGGAAACCGGGACGTCCTGGCCACGTCCGTTTCGGCCTGGGAGTCACGGCGGGGAACCGCCCTCCGGCTCCGCATGGATGCCCGCAAGGGAAGCTCACCACGGGAACTTGCCGACACCGCCGAAAAACTCATCCGGGAAATAGATGCCCTGCTGGGACATCCAATCCCCGTCCTGGTCCGAATTACCAGCGGCGCCCGAACCCAGGTGTCCGGATCGCGACGTACTCGGTAACCGCAGGAACACACTTCTCTCCGCCCAAACCATGCGCGGGCACCACAGAGCCCGCGCACTGAAAAGAAAAGGGAACACCATGGGAATCAACGACAAAATCAACAACGCCGCCACCGAACACCTCGGGGCTGCCAAGGAAGGTGCCGGAAAACTGACCGGCGACCAGTCGCTGGAGCGTGAAGGCCAGCACGATCAGGCCCAGGCAAAACTCCAGCAGGCAGGCGAAAAGGTCAAAGACGCCGCCGCCGACATCGGAGACAACATCAAGGATGCGGCCCAGAAGCTCAAAGAGGGCTTCACCAAGAAGTAGGCCTCTCCCGGGCCGGTCCCGCAGCGATGCGGGACCGGCCCCTTTCCACCATGAACCTCGACCCCACTGGGAAGGCAGAATGTGACTGGTTCACCCGCGGCGCAGTACCAACTGGACCTCGTTCCGGATGCCTTGCTGGCCGGCCGGGCGGCCGACGGCGACACGGCAGCTTTCGAAGCGCTGGCACGTCGCCACGGCCCTCTGATGCGCGCCACCGCCCGGCGGCTGACCGGCAGCCTCGCGGACGCCGATGACGTGGTCCAGGAAACGCTGGTGCAGGCCTGGAAGCAGTTGGACACCCTCCGCGAGCCTGCCGCCGTCAAAGGCTGGCTGTTAAGGATCCTTGGCAGCCGCAGCATCGACCACCTCAGGAGACGACGCCACCACGTGGATCTGGACGACGTGGAAAACCAGCGCGATGACAGCCCCCGGACGAGGACCCAGGATCCGGAAAACAACGCTGTCAGCACCTCGCGGGTGGAGGCGCTCAAGGCCGCGCTCGCCGCACTCCCCGAGGAGCAACGACGCTGTTGGGTACTCAAGGAATTCAATGACCAGAGCTACGAGGAGATTGCGCTGACATTGAACATCAGCCCCGCCAGTGTCCGCGGCCGGTTGGCCCGGGCACGGATCACGCTCGCACGCACCATGGAGGAATGGCGATGAACACCAACGACACCCTCGAATGCGGGCACAGCCTTGCGGATCTCAGTGCCTACTTGGACACGGGACAGATTGACGATCCAGCGCACCTGGAGAGGTGCCCCGAGTGCCAGGCCGCGTTGGCCTCCCTGCGCCGCCTCTCCCAACTCGGCGGAGATTTGCTCCGGTCCGATGTTGCAGACGCGGGCTCAGGCAACGACGACTGGATGCAGGCCATCCTCGACAACCTGCGCTTGGAACTGCGGCCCGGACGGAGCATTCCCTTGCAGGCAGAGCACCCTGATGACACGCTGTGGGAATCCGAAGGAGCCATCTCCGCCCTGATCCGGTCCGTGGCCGATGCACTCCCTGGGACAGCCGCCGGCAAGTGCCGGCTGCAGGGAGAGGTGACCACCATGGGAGCCCCCATCACGGTGGAGGTGGAAGTGGCCGTGGTGTACGGACACCCCATGGAAGAACGCGCAGCTGCCCTACGCGACGAGCTGGCACGGACGTTGGCAGCCCAGACCGAGCTGAACATCCACGCCATCAACATCACCGTGACGGACGTCCTCGAGCCGCCGGCACCGGTTCAGCCCACAGATACACCCGCCACCACCGATCCGCTGAACACGGAGGACCAGCCATGACGGAGTTTTTGGAAGCCGCGAACACTTCCCCTGCAGGCGGGACGGCAGACGGGTCAGCAGCCGCGTCAGCCGCCTTGGCTGAGGAACTGCTCGGCCTCGTCCAGGCGGTAGACGGGGTCCACTCGGTCTATCCCGCCCAGCCGTTGTGGCAGTCCATAGCCGGTGCCGCCCTGGCCGCGGTCACGGGAGAGACACTTCCCCTGATCGGCCTGACCGAGACGGCCGACGCACTGGCAGTGAAAGTCAGGATCGGGGTGAATGCTTCCCGTCCTGCTCCGGCCGTGACGCGCGAAGCAGCCGGGGCGATCCGCAGGCACCTTCTCCCCCGGGCCGCCGTCGTCGAGATTTCCGTGGTGAAGCTGGGCACTTAGGCAACAGGGGTCCAAGCCGCCGGGTTCTGGTTCATAATGAACAAACTGAACACAAGTGAACTTGATAGGCGGACACCTGCATGCTGACCGAGGATCGTCAACAGCTCATCCTGAGGGAACTCGCCCTGAACGGTTCGCTCAATGCCAGCGAATTCGCGGCGAAATTGGGTACCTCGGGGATGACCGTGCGGCGGGACCTCGCAGTGCTCGCTGAGCAGGGCCTGCTGGAAAGGGTCCACGGTGGCGCCATCCCGGTGGGCGGCAAACCGTCGGCTGGACCCGCGACGCAGCCCTCCACGTCCTGGCGTCCGGGTGGGAGGCGGCCATTGGCGACCATCGGGATGATCGTGCCGTCGGCGTCGTATTATTTCCCGGGCGTTATCCGCGGCGCTGAAGCCGCCGCGCAGGAAGCGGGCGTCCGGTTGGTGCTGGGCGTCACCAACTATTCGGACGCCGAAGAGCGGCGGCAGCTGCGGCGGCTCTACGAACACGGCGTGGATGGAATCCTCATCACCCCCAGCGGGCAATCGTTGGCGGGTACCGAAACATTGGACCTGCTGGCCGAGGCGGAGGTGCCGGTGGTTGTGGTGGAACGGTCCATCGACGACGCCTTGGACCACGGCCGGCTCGAAGCCGTACGGAGCGACCATGTCCGCGGCTCGGAGATCGCCGTGAACCACCTGTTGGGCCTCGGGCACCGGAAGATCGCTATCTGCCTGCGTGAGAACAGCCCCACTGCCCCGCAACTCATCGACGGCTTCCACCTGGCCATGCAGCGGGCCGGACATGCCCGAGATGACTCGATGGTGCGTGCCATGTCCCGGGCCCAAAACGATCCCCAAGCCCATCGGGAACTGGTGGACCGGATCCTGGATTGGTGCGCATCGGCGGAGGTGACGGCCGCCGTGGTCCACACCGACGAGGACGCGCTCCAGTTCGTCAGTGCCTGCCTGGAACGACGGATCCGCGTGCCGGAGGACTTCGCGATCGTCTCCTACGACGACGAGATCGCCGCCCTCGGTGCCGTCCCGCTCACCGCTGTGGCACCGCCAAAATACGACGTCGGCCACCAGGCTTTGGTGATGTGCCTGAGCCGCATCGGGGCGCGGCGCGGAAGCACGTCCGCGCTGCAGCGGGTGAACCTGTCCCCGTCGTTGGAAGTGCGCGGCTCCACGCAGCCGTAGCCGCTGTTTACTTCTGTTCATTTTGTTGATGATGTTCACTTTTGTGGATTTCATGGTGCATAGTCCGAAAGTGCCTAGAGCACCACGACTTTCGCATCGTGAACTTCAAAGGAGAACAGAATGAAGCGTCGCCAGCTTCTGCTTGGAGCAGCCAGCCTCATGGCCAGTGCTGCACTCGTCACCGGCTGTGGCAGCACCCCGGCCGCCACGCCAGCCCCCACCCCGGTGGAAGACCCCAGCGGTAACATCACGTTCTGGTCCTCCATGGCCGGTATGGACAAGGTGGCGGAAGCGTTCAACGCCAGCCAGGACAAGATTAAAGTCACCTTCGAAACCATCCCCAACGGCGGTGCCGGCGGTTACGCCAAGCTCTCCACTGCCATCACCGCAGGCAATGGCCCGGACGTTGCCACCATCGAGTACCCGCAGCTCCCCCAATTCGTCAGCAACGGCCAGCTGCAACCTCTGGACAGCTACATCAACAAGGCTGAAACCGTGGACAAACTCACGAATGAAACCAAGGCCCTGGTGCAGTTTGGCGAGCAGACCTACGCGCTCCCCTACGATGCCGCGCCGATGATCATGTGGTACCGCAAGGACATGCTGGATAAGGCCGGAGTCGCCACACCCAAGACCTGGCAGGAATTCGAGGAGGCCGGCAAGAAACTCAAGGCCGTTGCCCCCGAAGCACACCTGGCCAGCTTCAACCCGAACGAGGCTGCTCTCACTGCTGCGCTGTCCTGGCAGGCAGGCGGCAAGTGGTTCGGCACCGAAGGCGACAGCTGGAAGGTGGGCGTCAACGACGAAGCCACCCGGAAGGTCGCCACGTACTGGCAGAAACTGATCGACCAGAAGATCGTCAAAGTCCAGCAGTCCTTCAGTGACGAATGGTCCGCAGACCTGGCGAGCGGCGCCGTCGTCGGAGTCCTGGGTGCCAACTGGAGCGCCACCGGCATCCAGAAGCGGACGGAGGCCAGCGGCCAAAAGGGTCAGTGGATCGCTGCCGAGGTGCCCAACTGGGGCACTCCGGCGGACGCGTTCTACGGCGGCTCCAGCTTCAACATCACCAAGAGCAGCAAGAATCCGGCCGCTGCGGCGAAGTTCATCGAGTTCCTTGCCACCAGCAAGGAGGCCATCACTGCCCGCGGCAACACCGGCTCTGCCTTCCTTGCCTACCCGGGCCTGACCCCCGTGGCGCAGAAAGCCTTCGACGCCGGTTACTTCGGCAACGACATCTACGAAGTCTTCGACAAGGCATATTCCACCATCACGCCGGGCTGGCAGTGGGGTCCCAATTGGGACATCACCAACACCGCGCTCAAGGACGCCTACGGCACGCTAACCAGCGGCGGCAAGGTCCTGGACGCCGTCGATACCGCCCAGGACGCGACAGTGGCCGGACTCAAGCAGAACGGCCTCTCCGTCAAGGAGTAGGCCCGCACGGCAGGGCGGCCTCGTGACAACGCTGCCGCCCTGCCAGCGAGGAGAATCATCATGTCCATCCATGCCACAGCGTCCACTCCACCCCCACAGGCCCAGCAAGCCACCGCCGTCGAACCCCGAAAACCGCGCAAACCCCGCGCAATGTCCGGAACTGGTGGCCGAACGGCTGCGCTGTTCCTGACCCCGTTCTTCACGATATTTGCCCTCGCGATGGTTGCGCCGGTGATCTACGCAATGGTGCTCAGCTTCTTCGCCCAACAAAAGTCCGGACTCGGCTTCGGTGAAGCCAAGACGGCGTTCGTGGGCTTGGAAAACTACGTCCAGGTCCTGCAGTCCGAGAGCTTCGTTGGCGGCATTGGACGTCTCGCCCTGTACTGCGTGCTGTACATCCCCTGCATGGTGGGCGGTGCCTTGGCGTTTGCACTCCTGCTGGACGCTGCCGTGGCACGGGCCCGGAAACTGTTCCAACTGCTCGTCTTCCTCCCCCACGCGGTGCCCGGAGTCATTGCCGCGTTGATCTGGGCTTACCTCTATACGCCCGGTGTCAGCCCGATCGTCTCAGTCCTGGAAGCGGGCGGAATCTCGCTGAACTTCCTGGACAACCAGATGATCCTGCCGTCCATCGTGAACATCGCCGTGTGGGAGTGGACGGGCTACAACGTGATTGTGCTCTTCACCGCCCTGCAGGCCGTGCCCCGGGAAATCCTGGAAGCTGCCCGCGTGGACGGTGCCGGCGAGATCCGTGCGGCCATCAGCATCAAGCTGCCCCTGATCCTCCCGGCGCTGAGCGTCATCATGCTCTTCACGGTGATCGGCACGCTCCAACTCTTCACGGAGCCGTCCATCATCTCCAAGGCCACGGCATCGGTGACCAGCACGTGGGTACCCAACATGTGGGCCTACGACGCCGCCTTCAACCGCCACAACCTTAACCAGGCCGCGGCGGCCTCCATCATCATCGCGCTCATGGCTGCAGTACTGTCCTGGGCCGTGACCCGCTTCAGCTCAAGGAACACAGCATGAGCACCTCCACGATCTCCCGCACCGTCACAGGGCAGGCGCCGGCACAGGGCAGGCGCCGGCACGCCCGCAACGGCGGCTTCGCGAGTACGTTCACCGTGAATGCCCTGCTCATCCTGGGCTGCGCCTACATGGTGCTTCCCGTGGTGTGGCTGTTCTTCGCCTCCACCAAGAACACCGCGGATCTCTACGGCACCGCCGCCTACGCTTTTGGTGAGCCTGCCTTCTTCGAGAACGTCATGGCGGTCCTGAACCAGGACGGCGGGATGTTCCTCCGTTGGATGGCCAACTCGATGTTCTATGCCGCTTTCGGAGCAATCCTTGGCGGCCTCATCTCCGTGATGGCCGGTTACGCGTTCGATAAATTCCAGTTCCGCGGCAAGGACTCGTTCTTCGGGATCGTCCTGGTGGGCGTGCTGATTCCCAACACGGCCACGGTGCTGCCTATGTACCTTCTGGCTTCCCTGGTGGGTATGACCAACACCATCTGGGCCATCCTCATCCCGGTGCTCTGCAACCCGTTCGGGGTGTACCTGGCCAGGGTGTACTCGGCTGCGTACGTTCCTGCCGAGACCCTGGAAGCAGCCCGCGTTGACGGAGCCGGACCCATCCGGTCCTTCTTCTCCCTGGGGCTGCCCATGATGATGCCCGGGTACATCACCATCGCCCTCTTCCAGTTCGTGGGCGTCTGGAACAACTTCATGCTCCCGCTGGTGATGCTCCAGGACCAGAAGCTGCTGCCCGTCAGCGTTGGCATCTCCATCTGGCAGGGTTATTCCATCCCCCAGCCAGAGTTCACGCCCATGGTCATCACGGGTTCCTTGCTCTCGATCATCCCGTTGCTGCTCGCGTTCATCATGTTGCAGCGGTTCTGGAAGTCCGGCCTCACCGCAGGGAGCGTCAAGTGACCTTGAATGTTGCCTTGGCCATGCCGGCCCACACGGCACGGGCGGTGTTTCCGCCCAGGAGCCTTGATCCCTTGGAGCCCGCGCTGACGCTGCTGAGCCGTGACCCCATTCAGGACTTCTCGACGCCGGAAGGCCGCGCCGTACTGGCGGAGGCCGACATCCTCATCACCGGTTGGGGGTGTCCGCTGATCGACCACACCGTCCTCGATGCCGCACCCCGGCTGCGCCATGTCCTGCATGCCGCCGGCAGCGTCAAACACCACATCAGCGACGCCTGCTGGGAACGTGGCATCCAGGTCAGCTCCGCAGCGGATGCCAACGCCATCCCGGTGGCCGAGTACACCGTGGCCATGATCATCCTCGCCAACAAGCGCGTCCTCCAGATCGCCCGCGCCCTGCACACCACCCGGACCGACGTCCTGGCTGAGCAACTCTTCCCGGACATGGGCAACTACCGGAAGCGCGTGGGCATCATTGGGGCGTCGAAGATCGGGCGGCACGTAATCAGGCTGCTGGCTCCGTACGAGCTGGAGGTGGTGGTGGCTGATCCTTATCTCTCCCCCGAGGAGGCGGCTGTCCTCGGCGTCGGGCTCGTCGGTTTGGAGGAGCTGGCGGCAAGCAGCGATGTTGTCAGTCTCCACGCGCCGTCGTTGCCGTCCACCAGGAACCTCGTGGACGCCGGGTTGATCGAGCGGATGCGGCCGGGCACCACGTTCATCAACACCTCACGCGGCGAGCTGGTGGACCAGGATGCGCTGCTCGCACGGGTGGAACGCGGCGACCTCTACGCGATCCTGGACGTGACTACCCCGTGGGTGCTGCCCGCCGAATCCCGCTTCTACACGCATCCCAACGTGCTGCTCACCCCGCATGTGGCGGGATCGCTGGGCAATGAGCTGGAACGCATGGCGGCGAGCGCCGTGAACGAGGCACTGCGGTTGTCCCGCGGGGAAGCACTGCGGTTCCCGGTAAGGCTGGAGGACCTGGCGTTTACGGCCTGAGGCGCCGTGTGGAGGACCGCGAAGGCAACAAACGCGCAAAGGCGACAAGCGCACGACGGCGACCTTCCGCCGTCGTGCGCTTCTTGCCTTTAAGTGGTGGGCGCCTTAGCGCGAGTCCTTCTTGGCTTGGCGTTGGGCGCCTTGGGACTGGCTGGAGGCATCCCGTTTCACTCCGCCCGTGGTCTTTTGGTGGGACCGTGCCCGGCCCGAACCCGCTGCCGATTTAGTGCCGGAACCGGAGGACGCAGGCCCAGTGGACTTAGCTGCGCTGGCACGTTCCAGCCGTTCATCTTTCAGGGCTTCGGCGGCTTCGTGGGCCAGCCGGGCCAGTTCAGTGCTCACGATCGAGAGTGCTTCCTCGAACACGAACGCCCGGGCGCGGGCTTTGTCGGATTTGTTGGACGCAGCTCCGCGCCCGCCGGCCTCCAAGACTTCGTCAGCGGCTTTGCGCCGGTAATTGGTGGTGTATTTGTTGCGGGCCCGCCGGACCCGTTTGTGCAGTTGCAGCAGGCCTTCCTCATCGAGGAGCTCAAGCCTGGCTGGCTCCAATTCGCGAATCAAATCAAGTTGATCTTGCTTCAACACCCACAGATATTGGTCCATTTGCCGATACTTCCATACCTCCCGGACGAGGGGTAGGGGTATGGGGGTTCTCATCCGAAGCGGGGGATGGCGTTGGTTTACTCGAAGAGTTCCGGGGCCGCGGTGAGGGCAACATAAGCCCACACGTCCAGGCCCAAAGGTTCCAGAGCTTTGACAACGGCCCGGCGGACGGCGTCTTCCTCGCCCACGCTCCATTCGGATCCGACCACCACAAAATCAACCTCGACGTACAGCTTCCGCCCTACTTTCCCGGAACGAATGAGCGGTTCCTGCAGCCCGTACGTTGCCCGGACACCGCGGATTGCTGCGGTGATGGCGGCATCGAGCTCTGGGGACGGCGCGCCTTCGAGGAGCTCATTCAACCCGGTCCGTATCAATCCGAGGGGGATGTACGCCAAAATCAGGCAGGCCACCAGGACCAGGACCGGATCAACATAAAGGGCAACGTCGTCCAGCCCAAGGCTCTGCAGGACCAACGCCACCCCAGCACCGAGGAGCATCATGACACTGAGGATCGCACCAGCACGCCACTGCGCGATTTCGGCCACCACCAGATCCGAATCAGGTGCCGCCCTCCCCATCCACGCAGCCACGCCGAACCCAACGGCCGCCGTCGCAGCCCCGTAGATGGCGATGATGGCGGCGCTGACCGGCGAACCGCCGTCGCGTATGACAACCACAGCATCACCCGCAGCCACCAGCAGCGTCCCGGCCACCGCCAAACCCTGGATGAGCACTACCAGCGGGGTCAGTGCATCGCGTCCGAACGGGAAACGGCGTGTGGGCCCCTTGGCCGAGGCCGAGGACGCCTTCAAGGAGATCGCGGTGAGGACCAGCCCAATACCCATGTAGGCGCCGTCAAAGACGATGATCCTGGTCCCGCTGAGCACACCGAGAAAGAGTGCCCCTGCTGCCGAAACGGCGGAGACCCACAGCGAAGCCTGCAGTGCACGCCTTTCGGCCCCCAATTGTCCGGCCGCCATCAATTGTTCCCGGCGGCCAGGGCGTCCAGCAGGCGGATGAAGACGGCGATCCAGCCGTAGATGATCACGAACGCAATGAGCTCGAACGCCGTGAGGTTGAAGTAGCCCACCGGGTAGAACAGCACCAGGGACACGATCAAGGCGGCGAGGAAGCTGCCGCACACTAGGAAGAAGCGGCGGGGCAGGCCGCGGAGAATGAACGGCGAAGCCAGCAGCAACAGGATGAACACCACGGCCATCCCGGAGGCGAACAAGGTGTGGATCAGGAAACTGACGGACAAGGGGACAATGCCCACGCCCGCGAGCAGCAACCCCATGGCCACGAAAGCACCCGAGCATAGTCCTGCGCTCCAGGGGTTGACCAGCACACCTTGTTCGATGAGGGAACGAAGATCCCGGTCCAGGTACACGGCGAAGGTGGTGATGAAAAAGCCGGCAACAATCAATGACAGATTGAACAAGCCACTGGAGGCGCCGCCCAATGTGCCTAGCTGGCTGAAGTGGTATTCCCACCATTTGGGGTCCTGCGACGTCGCCATGCTGGCCACAATGCTCATCACCATGAACAACACCAGGAGTCCGGACAGCTTGCGGGTGCTGATGTCATACACCGAGAGGTAGATCCAATACGCGGCAAGGCCGGTGGCAACGGCCATGCCCACGGTGGCCGCATAGATATCTACCGTGAGTCCCTGGAAGCTCCGCTGCAGCAGGAGGAAAACGGCGATTGTAGCGATCGCCGCGATCAGCGCATGGACCAAGGCAACAGTTGATGCGTCCAGGATGAACTTCCACGGTGGAAGGCGCAGACGCCAACCCTGATCCGGAAGGTACCGCGAGCGCCAGTAGCCGATGTACGCCGCCACCAACCCGAGCACCAGAACCGCGCCTGCCGTCACCAGCCCCAGGGAGACGCCGCCCCACAGCGGTGGGGTGCGGCCGAAGAAGATAAGCAACGCTGCGATCCCGGCAACCGCCGCGGCGGAGGAAGCAGCCAGAAGGGCCTCGGACTCGTTCGCCAAGCGGCGGGACGGATCAGCGGGAACAGTCACCGGAGAGGCAGGGATGTCCGACGCCGGTTTGGTCACGGCGCGGTTCTTCCGAGCCGAAGCCAGGCGATCGCTTCACTTTCGGAGGTAAAGAAGCGCGTGGGGCATGGCGGCTCTTGAACGGCCAACTGGTAGTCGGCGAGCATGCGGTCCACGGGGTTGTTTCCCAAGAGGGCAATCCTCGAGGCCGCGCAGGGTTCAACAAAGACGTCGCGGGCTGCGCGGCTGAGATGCGCGGTCTCGGCCATGGTCACCAAGAGGGGATACCTGCCGCCCGCGGCGAGGTCGTTCACAGCTTCGACGGCGGCCCGGGCGTTGGCAGCTTCGATGCGGACCCCGGAATTCCACACCAAAAACATGACATCGTCCGGTTCAAATCCGATGACGTAGTCGCAGGGATCCTTCTCAGCCATGGAAGTATCTCCCTCTCTGTGGCATCTGTGGCGCTGCCCCCGGCGCCACCATCTGACTCAACCCTGCACCCACGGACAATCACCCCGTCTCATCCGAAACGAGTGATCTTTGGGTGCGCGACTGCTCGGATTCCGGGTCCAGCAGGCCAGGAGTCCATAGCTCAACCCGCCGCGGGCGAGTCCGCGTTCTCGGGTTCCTCCGCGGCTGTCTTCGCATACGAGGTTGAGACACGCCGGTAGACCGGGGTCAGGAAGGCAAGCAGTGCCACGGCAATCATGACGAGGCCGGCCACCAGGAACACCAAGGCAATGCCGCGGGAAATGCCCTCACCCAGCAGCGGTTGCAGTTGTGCTGCCCCCTCGGACGAACGGGCGTAGGGGATGATCCAGAATTGGGCGATCGGGGCAATGAGGAAGGCGGTGATGGGGGCGGCCGCTGACTCGAACGCCATGGCGAAGCCGAACACCCTTCCTTGGCGGGGCAGCGGAACAACCTTCTGGATGACGGTCTGCTCGGCTGCTTCCACTATGGGAACCAACGCCATGTACAGCCAGATCCCCACGATGTAGAGCCAGGCCCATTCCCGCAGCGTAAACACGGCACCGAGGAGGCCCATCAGCCCCACTGCGATGAGCATGGTCCGCAAAGGGTTGGAGCCGAGGCCGAACTTGCCGATCAGCGCGCCGCCCACCACAAACCCGGTGGCTCCTATGGCGAAGACGGTTCCCCACATTTCCACGGAGAACATTTCCAGGCCGTAGGGGTCCATCAGCGCCATGTAGACGCCGCCGATGAAGTTGTTGAACGTGGAGAAGAGAATCAGTGCGAACAGTCCGGAAATTGCCATGACGGCGGCCCAGGAGCCCCGCAGGTCGAATCCACCTTCGGCGTCGGAGGCGGCTGCCCGTACTTCTTCCGGCAGGCGCAGCGTCAGCAGGTGTCCAAAGGCCAGCGCCGTGAGCACCAGTGCGACAACCACGGTCCACCCCATGCCCAGCAGCCCCACGGACAACCCGGAAAGCACCGAGGTCACAATGAACATGAGCCCCTGCACCATACCCACCAGCCCGTTGGCGTTGGCCCGGCGGTCAGGCTCTATCAGGATGGTGACTGTGGTGGACAGCGCGATGTTGCGCATGTTCTCCACCACCGCGCCGATCAGGATGATCATGGTGAAGATCCAGAACCAGGGCTGCGTCAGGTCAAGCAGCGCTTCCTCGGGTGTCAGCAGGAACATGACCCCTGACAGGACGAACATCACCAGGGTGAACGCGGCGGCGAACCGCATCACAGCCAATTTCCTGTAACGGTCCACGAAGGTTCCGAAGCTGATGCTGGAGAGGGCGATCAACAGCATGTAGGCGCCGCCGATCACCCCTGTGGCAATCACGTTGCGGGTCTCCAGGTACACCCAAAAGGTCAGCGCGAACCACAGGTAGCTCGTAGTGATGTTGGCCATGGCTGTATTGACCAGGATCCCCGTAAATGTGCGGGATCTTTGTGCCGGGGTTCGTACGGAGAGATCGATATTGTCAGTAGACGCGGCGGTGGCCGGTTCCTGCTCGGTCATGCGTTCCAGTAAACCACCGGGTCCAACCTCCCGGTAGTATCGGCAGGGAATTCACGAGACTCTTGGGGGATTGTTTTTATGACGGAAATTCAGGGGCAGTTGTCCTTCACCAAGGACGCCGGCAGGGACTTGGAACTTCAGGAATACGGGCTTGATCCCGCCGTGGATTCAACCCTCCTGCTCAATGCCGCCGTCATGAGCGCCCTGCAGAACCTCGTGAGGCTGGCCACGGAGCTGTGCGGCGCACCTTTTGGCGTGGTCAACATCATCAGTGCCGAGTACCAGCACCAGATCGGAGCCTGGGGCGTAGACCCGGGGGTCTGCTCCCGGGAAGACTCCATGTGCGCCAAGGTCTTCCTCTCCCGCGAGAGGACGGTGGTGGCGGACGCGTCCAAGGATCCGCGCTTCGCGGACAATCCTTTTGTCACCGGGGAAATCGGCAAAGTCCGCTTTTACGCCTCTGTTCCCTTGCAAACAGAGTCCGGGTTCGTCCCCGGGACCCTGTGTGTTTTCTCCGACAAGACCCAGGAACTGCGCCCCGAACAGGTCAGCATGCTGGAGGTCCTGGCCAAGCAAGTAGTGGAGCTGCTCGAACTGCAGCACCGCACCGTCCAGCTGGACCGAACCTACACAGAGTTGAGGGACAGCAACGCCAAACTCGCTGGATTCGCGGGCCGCGTCAGCCACGATCTCCGCATCCCGTTGACCACCATCCTCGGCTATGTGGAACTGGTGGAGGACGATCCCGATGTGGAGCCTCAGAGCACCGCTGCAAAGTACCTGGACCGGATCGGTGCCAGCGGCCGCCGGATGCTCGGGATGCTGGAAGATGTCCTGAGCTACTCCCGCGTGGGCGGTGGCATCCAGCCCGCCCACGTTTCCCTGCGCGAGGTCACCGAGGAGGTTGCCCGGGACCTTGGCATCGAGAACCATGGCATCGTGGAGGTCCAGGAGCTCAGGCTCCACGCGGACCGCGGCCAGCTCCGCACCCTGCTGCAGAACCTCCTGTCCAACGCCATGAACTACCGCAGCCCGGATCGCGACCTCCGGATCCGGATCAGCGGCGTTTCCAACTATCATGGGGCCACCATCTACATCGCGGACAACGGCAAGGGAATCGCCCCCGGGGACCGCGCCAAGGTCCTGGAACCCTTGGTGCGCCTGCGGAGGCAGGGCGATGGTCCGGGTTCCGGCCTGGGCCTGGCCACCTGCAGCAGCATCGCCAAAGCCCACGGAGGCGACCTCACCCTTGCTGAAACCCCGGGCGGCGGAACCACCGTGGCAGTCAGTTTTCCCTCCGGAAGCTAAGCCCACCGGGGTGTCTCCCGGGTCCTTGCCCTTGCAGCTGTCATCATTCGAGGCATGACGACAGCGCATTTCCGGTAGAAGAAACGTGATGCGGTCCGCCCCAGCCCGCTCACCTTTCGCGATCCCCCTCATGGTCATCGTGCTCTTCACGGCCGCCTGTGTCCCCATGAGCTCCCCATCAGTGCCGCTGGCCCCGCCCGCGATTGCGGCGATCGGGACGGCACCCTCAAAGATCGCCCCAGGCACGTCCATTGTGGACGTGACAACCCGGACGTCCGGGACCTCACCCACCGTTGCCACGTGGCAATACATCAGCGGGGCAGAGTCCTTCAACAGCAGGCTCGATGCCCGGCTGCTCAGCATTTTCGATGCCCGCGCCGGCGGACGCCACGAACCCGCGGCCCTGCCGCCCACCCCGGCTGCGCTCCTGTCCGACGGCGTGTCGGTCACCCACGAAATCATCCTGGCGGCCGGGAGTGTGGTGGGGGCAAGGTTCGTTCAAACAACCATGGCCGGGGGCGTCCGGACCGGCCTCATCGACGAGATCACCTACGAAGACCTCACCACGGGCGTTGTCACCGACAGTGCAGGCCTGATCAACCCGGCCATGACCGGCACCTTGCGGACAATACTCGCCGAAGCTACGGAACCTTCAACGTCGGTGGGCGATGCTGCGGCGTTAACAGCAGGGGCGCTCCCCGCCGTCGGGTTGACCGCCGTCGGGTTGACCGCCATCGGGTTCACGGCGGATGGCAATCTCAGCGTCACTCTCCGCCACAACTCCGCATCCGGTGCTGAATTGCCCCACCCCGTCACCGTGAACTTGAACGCCGCCACCACTGCCGAGGTCATTTCCCCGGCAGGTGAGTCCCTTCGCAGTGCGATCATCGCCAAGACACCGCCCGCTTTTCCGCAACCCATCCCTGGCGGCGTGGAACATATCGACTGCGACCTCGTGGCCTGCGCTGCGCTGACGTACGACGACGGACCCAACGCCCAAACCACCCGGCTCCTGGGCATCCTGGAAAAGCACAACGTCTTTGCCACGTTCTTCCAGCAGGGCGGCTACGTCAAGGCCAACCCGGGGGTGGCTGCGTCCGTGGCGGCAGCGGGCCACACCATCGCGAACCACACCATGAGCCACCCATACCTGACCAAGCTTCCTCCCGCAGGCATTCAAGGTGAGGTAAGAAGCACCCAAAACGCCATCGAAAAGGCGACGGGGGTGGTACCGGACTATGTGAGGCCGCCATACGGCGCAACCAACAAGTCCGTGGCCGCATCCGTGGGGTTGCCGCAGATTCTCTGGGATGTCGATTCCCTGGATTGGCAGTCCAGGAACAAAGCAACATTCGTGCCGCGGGTCATGAGCCTGGTCAAGCCCGGATCGATCATCCTTCAACACGACGTCCACGCATCCACCGTGGAC
The DNA here is from genome assembly GCF_031843805.1 of Arthrobacter sp. WCS2018Hpa-7. Classification (NCBI taxonomy): domain Bacteria; kingdom Bacillati; phylum Actinomycetota; class Actinomycetes; order Micrococcales; family Micrococcaceae; genus Arthrobacter; species Arthrobacter sp. WCS2018Hpa-7. Next base: position 154,996 of record NZ_JAVTJB010000002.1, on the reverse strand, counting down.
GGCCAGGCTGAACTCATCACGCAACTCAAAGGCAGGGGGTTCTACCTGGTGACCCTCCCGCAACTCTTCGCCGGGATCGAACTCACGCCAGGGGCGAGCTATAAGTGCCGGGGCAGCTCACCGGGGTGCGTTCCCGGCCGCTGAATCTGTGCAGTCACTGAACTTTCAGCGCTGCCGAACCTCACGCGCCGCGGAGCGTCCGGAAGTTGACGTACGACGGCGGCAGGCCGCCGTCGTGCGTTGGCCAGCCGTGCTTGGACTACTTCCCGTTGCCCTTGCCGTTCTCAGACTTCTTGTCGTTCTTGCCCTCGCTCTTCTGGCCAGCGAGGTCTTTGCCCGTCAGGGGCGCCTGCCCGCCCGCCGTTTGATCGGCAGGCGCTTGGTCGGCAGGCGCTGGAACCTGCTCCGGGCTGGTTGCCTCCGAGAGGTCCACCACCTCCGCCTGCACGGTCCCACCTGGCCCAGTGCCTGCCGGCATTGTCTCTGCAGGGGCTGGATCCGCGATCGCCGGCTCCACGGGCGCGGCCGGGCCGGCAGGACCGCTTGGCTGCGGCTCGGCCTGCGAAACGCCGGGATCAGCCGGCTGCGAGGGATCGGCGGTGTTGTTGCCGGCGGGATTGATTCCTTGCGAGAAGATCAGGAGGGCCAGCGGTATGGTCACGGCTGCTGCGGCAACACCCTTGACCGTCCTGGGGCGGCGCCTGCCGAAGTCGAGGATGCTGGTAACCGTCGCCTGCTTCCGGGTGGCTGTCCGAATAGGAGGGCGCGAAGGCACGGTTGGCAGCAACGCCGTCCTGCGGCCGGACTGGATCCCTTCTTCGGCAAGCGACTGTTCCACCCCCTGCGCGCCAGGCCGCTTTTCAGGATCCATGTCCGTCATGGCTTCCAGGAGCGAGCGCAATGGGTTGGGCAATTCCACGGGGATCTGTGGTGCCCTATGAAGGCGCGCTGACGCCGTTTCGATGGGTGTTCCCGGGTACTCTGCCCTGCCGGTGAGGCATTCGAGGAGAACCAGGCCCAGCGAGTAGATGTCGCTCGCCGGGGTTAGATGCAAACCCTGGGCTTGTTCGGGGCTCAAGTACTGAGCCGTGCCCACGGTGAATCCGGTGGCGGTCAGGCGGTTGTCGTTCATCACCAGCGCCACGCCGAAGTCGGCCAGCTTCACTGACTCCCCCAGCGCGTCGTCGTCGGAGACCAGGATGTTGGCCGGTTTGATGTCACGGTGGATGACGCCCTGCGCGTGAACCTGGGACAGCGCCCCGGCCAGCCTGATCCCTATGCGCGCGGTCTCAGGAACGGTCAACGGCCCATCCGACAGCACGGCCCGCAGGTCCCGGCCTTCCGCAAGTTCCATGACCAGGTAGGCGCGTTCTTCGTCGTTCCGGGTGTCCACGCCGGCATCCAACGCCGCTACGAGCCCCGGATGGTCGAAGGCCGCCAGCAACCGCATTTCGTTGTGCTGGCGGGCCCGGAACGAGTCATCACCGGAGCCTGGGAGGAAGATCTTGATGGCCACCTCGCGGCCAAGCAACAGATCTGTCGCCCGGTAGACAGCCGACATGGCGCCCCTGCCCAGGACGGGCCCCAGCTGGTAGCGGCCGTCAAGTGTGTCGTCGATGGAATCGGGGACACGGGAGTCCACGGCCTCGTCATTGTTGCCCACGAATGTCACGTCCTTCAGGCATCCCTGGAGCCACGGACCCAACCGCTGTCCTTGCGTCACCAAGTAATGCCGTCAATCAAACTTTCACGATGGCCGCGGGGCCGACTGCTTCAGCCACCTACGGCCCAGGCAAGAAGCCCAAACAGCATCATCCGGTTTCACCAGATAAGTCATCAGGATACTGATTAAGCGATGGGAAGAACAATGCGGGGTGCTGCGTAACGACGAACAGAGGGGTGGAAATCAGGCCTCGCGCAGCTGTTCCACCACTGTCCGCAACACGCCCGCGGGCACGCCCAGGGACCATTCGGCAACGTCGGTCACGAAGCGCGTGAACGCTTCATAGTCGAAGGATCCGGGATTGTTGACGTAGGAGCCGACGCCGTCAATGGCCACCCAGATCCGGATGCAGGCCGCGAACGGGTCTTCCACCGCGAAGTCACCGGACGCCACGCCATCTTCAATGAGGGCGGTCAGCCGGGTGCGGTCCAGGTATTCCTGCGCCAGCATGGCATCGGCCAACGCGGGAGTGAAGCGGCAGAGGTGCCTGGCGTTGAGCCAGAGCCGGGTGAGCTCCAAGGCGCCGCCGCCCTCGATGCGGGAAATCAGGTGGGCCATCCGCGTGAGGGGCGATCCGCCGTCGGGAAATAATTCTTCCCGCTCTTCCGATACCGCCAGAACAAAGGCTGCGACCACCAGGTCTTCGGCGGCCGGGTAGTAGTGGCTGATCAGGCCGGGCCGCACACCAAGGCGGTCCGCGACAGCGCGGAGGGTTATCCGCTCGAGCCCCTCACCCAGGGCAATGGACGCGGCCTCGGCGAGTATTTCGGCACGGCGCTCGTCAGGTAACTTGCGGACGCGTTGCGATGTGGGGCTTGACACCATGCTCAACAGTCTATTGGATTAGTGACCAATAGCACGTTGGTCGCATGACCAATAGCATCAATGGCCCGGTATCCCATCGTCGTGAGCCGGACCTTGCCCGAGAGGAACAGCGTTGTCCCAGCCCCACATCACCGATCCGGTCAGTTATCCGGAACCCCTTGCCCATCCCGAAACCCGCGGCATCGAACTCATCGAGGCCTCGGAACGCCACGGCCGCGCCCGCGATCTCTTCCCCGTGTGGGTCGCCCCCAACGTCAGCGTCCTGAATTTCACCGTGGGCGCCTCGCTGATCCTGCTCGGTCTGGAGCTGTGGCAGGCCCTCCTGGTCATCGTCGCCGGCAGCCTCCCATGGATCCTCACCGGGATCGTGGCCACCAGCGGCCCTGCCGCGGGAACATCCGGCTCCGTCATCACCCGCGCCATCTACGGAATCCGCGGCAACAGGGTGGTCGTCGCCTTCTTCGGCTGGTTCATTTCCGCCGTCTTCCTGGCCCTGAACTGGCTCGCGTCCTCCTTCATGGGAGCTGAACTCCTGGCACAGCTTGGCTTCACGGATCCCGTTGCCGGCCCGGTGACCGTCACCGTCGTCGTTGCCGCGATTACCGTACTGGTGGCGGTATTCGGCCACAGCCTGATCCTCCGCAGCTACCCCGTAGTGGCCTCCGTTTTGCTGGCCATCTTCCTGCTGGTCACGGCCTTCGTCCTGCCGCACGTGCAATGGGGCTATACGGCCCCGGCGCCCTTGGAAGGTGCACCGTTGTGGTCAGCGGTGACCATCGGCATCGCCATCCTGGCCTCCACTCCGCTCTCCTACACCAACAGCCCGGACCTTGCCCGCTACCTCCCGGCGACCACCAAACGCTCACACATCATCGCGGCCACGGCCTTTGGCGGCGCCTTGCCCTGCATGTTCTTCACTGCCGTGGGCGCGTTGCTGGCTACGGGCATCAGCTCAGCAGCCATGGACCTCGGCATCGAGTCGGCGCTCCTGGCCCTGCTCCCTGCCTGGCTGGGACCAATCTTCGTGGTGGGGGTCATCATCAACACGATCTCGCTCAACGGCATGACCACCTACACCGCCAGCATGGCGTTCCAGTCCATCGGCGTTCCGATCCGGCGCATCCCGTCGGCCATCGTGGTGGGGGCGATCGGCACAGCACTGACCATCTACCTCGTCATGTCCACCAGCCTCCTGGACGCCGTCAACCTGATGCTGCAACTGCTGGTCCTGATCTCCGGTCCCACCATGACCATCTTCGCCGTGGACGTCATCCTTCGCCACAGTCGCTACAACGGCGACGACCTCTTCGATGAGAAATCGGGCAGCCCGTTCTGGTACAGCCGCGGCTGGCACATCCCCGGCTTGCTGGCGGTGGTCCTCGGCGCCACCGTGGCCTCACTTTTCCTCACCAACGCCGTGTGGACCGGACCAATCTCGGCAGCCATGGGCTTCCTGGATCTCTCCGTCCCCGTTTCCATGATCGTCACCGCCTGCGTGTATGTCGCCTTGAACCCCGCCCTACGCCGCATTGCCACCACACCATCCGTCATCCAAGGAGCGCACGCATGACCGCCCCCACCGGCCACCACCCTTCCCGCTATCCCGGCGCCATCGGCCAGCCAACGCTGGACACCTGGCAGGAAGGACCGCACAACCGTTGGACGTTCGCGCATCTTGGCGAGATAGTCCCGACGGCGGCAGTTTCCCGCCGCCTCCAGGACCAACCCGACACAGCCGCTGACAGCTTGAGCGGCCTGGGGCTCCCGGGGCTGAAGCACCGGCTCGACGAGACCTATACCGATGCCTTCCTGGTCCTGCACCGCAACGAGGTCATCGGAGAGTACTACCGCCCAGGCTTCGCGCCGGATGACCTGCACCTGGTAATGAGCGTTTCCAAGTCCATGTGTGGCTTGGTGGTGGGGGCCTTGATCGATTCGGGAGAGATTGTCCCGTCCGCCCGCGTGGTGGACTACGTTCCAGAGCTCGCCGGCTCTGCCTACGACGGTCCCACCATCCAGCACGTGCTGGATATGGCCATCCACCTCAATTACAGCGAAGATTATGTGGATCCAGCCTCCGAGGTTCAGACCCATGACCGTTCGGCAGGGTGGCGCACCCGCCGCCCCGAAGATCCCCAGGACACCTACGCGTTCCTGACCACGCTCACCGGCAACGGCACCGTGACCGAGTTCCAGTACTGCTCGGCCAACACCGATGTCCTGGCCTGGATCATCGAGCAAGTCACCGGGCTGCGCTACTCCGAGGCCCTCTCCACGTATCTGTGGTCCAAACTGGACGCCGACCGGGATGCCACCATCACCGTGGATCCCGCCGGGTTCGGCTTCGCGAACGGCGGGGTCTCCTGCACCGCCAGGGACCTCGCCCGGGTGGGGCAGTTAATGCTCGACGACGGCAAAGGTCCCCTTGGCAGGGTGGTTTCCCCGGAGTGGGTGGGGAGCATCCTCAACGGCGGGGACCGTGAAGCCATGGCAGACTCCTCTTTCACCGCCATCCACCCGCACGGCTCCTACACCCGTCAGTGGTGGTGCACGGGCAACGATAGAGGCAATGTCACCGGCATCGGCATCTACGGCCAGTACCTCTGGATAGACCCCGCCACCGATACCGTGATCGTGAAACTGTCCACATGGCCGGAACCGGAAAGTGAGCACCTTCACCGACTCCAAAACCAGTTGTTGCTGGACGTCAGCCGGTCCATGGACGGCCGGATTGCCGCAGAAGCAGCCGCCGCGCAAGAAACAGCACCCGAAAGCAAGGACAACGCAGCGTGACCACCCAGCTCTACTCCAACGCCCGCATCTTCACCTCCGATACCCGCCGCTGGGCCGAGGCCATCCTCGTCCAGGGCGAGCGCATCCTGTACGTCGGCGACGCCGATACCGCCGAACGACTCCAGCCCGACGCCGAACGGATTGACCTCGGAGGCTGCCTGGTGGTCCCGGGGTTCGTGGACGGCCACGCGCACGTCGTCGGTACTGGAGAAGCCCTCGGCCAGGTGAGTCTGTGGGGAGCCAAATCCGTGGAGGAGATCCAGCACCGCATCCAGGCAAGGGCCACCGAACGCCCGGATGCTGACCGGGTCCTGGCCACCGGCTGGCTGCACGGTGCCATTCCGGGCGGTGTGCCGGATGCCGCGATGCTGGACGCCGCAGTTCCAGGCAAGCCCGTGTACGCCTTCGCCTACGACTTCCACTCCGTGTGGGTGAACACCGCAGCGCTGGCCGAACTCGGCATCGACGGCCACACGGAGAACCCGCACGGCGGCACCATCAAGCGCGATTCCCACGGGCACGCCACAGGCTACATCGACGAGAACGCCTTCTACGACATCGTGCTCCCCTACCTCGATGCCCAGGTCAGTGAAAACGAGCACGAGGCCAGCATCGCCGCCGTCCAGCAGGCCTACCGCGAAACGGGAGTGACTACTGCCTGCGACATGGGCTTCAACGAGACCGACCTCGAGGCCTTCAAACGGGCCGACAAAGACGGCACCCTGACCAGCCGGCTCATTGCCTACTGGAGGGTGAACAATGCTGGATCGGCGGAGGAAAACATCGCCCAGGTCGAGCGGGCGGCAGCGCTCGCCGTCGAGCATGAATCTCCTTTCCTGCGCGTCGTGGGCATCAAAGTGATCATCGACGGCACCATCGATGGCTGCACCGCCACCCTCGGGATGCCGTACGCCGATGGTTCGAATGCGGAGCCGATCTGGAGCCTTGCGGAGCTCGCGCCAGTGGTCGCCGCGGCCGATGCTGCCGGTTTGAAAGTTGCCATGCACGCGATCGGCGACGAATCGGTGCGGATCGCCATCGGCGCCGTGGAACACGCCGTGGCGCAGAACGGCCCCCGCGAACGCCGCCACCGCATTGAGCACCTGGAGTTGGTGGACAGGGCCGACGTCGATCGCCTCGCCGCCCTGGGGATCACCGCGAGCATGCAGCCGGTCCACGCCGATCCCGCCATCAGCGAGAACTGGTGCGCCAAGCTGGGCGACGACCGAGTGGAACGCGGCTTCCCGTGGCCCTGGATCACGGCTGCCGGCGCCCGGCTGGCTTTTGGCACGGACTCGCCCACCTCCCCGCACGCACCGTTGCCCAACATGTACGTGGCCACCACGCGGGCCTCGGCCTTGGATCCCTCAGCGGGCACCAACGTCCCTGAGTTCGCCTTGCCCCTGGCGGAGTCGATCGAGCACGCCACGCGTGATTCGGCGTGGACCTGCGGAGCAGAGAACGACATCGGCCGCTTGGCTGCCGGACTGTACGCAGACTTCGTGGTCCTGGACACCGATGTTTTCACAGCAGACGCCCCGCGAGCGCTTCTGGACGCCAAGGTCCTGCGGACAGTAGTGGGCGGACGCACGGTGTACCAAAAGGCGTAACCACCCCGCGCCGATCCAGAAGGCCCGCTGCTCCGAATCAGTGTCAGTGTCAGTGTCATTGAGGTAGGAGCAGCGGGTCACCATGGCAGTTCAGCAGGAATCGTGCACAGTGGGCAGCACCTCGCTGCGTCGCATAGTGGTTGGCACGGATCTGGGCCCCTGCAGCGTGCGTCTTCTCAAGGCTGTCCAGCTCCAAAAAGGCGCGGAAGCCCACGGCAAAACCGCCGACGTCTACCTCCACGGCGCCGCGGGATCGTGGACAACCTTCCAGCCCTTGTTATCTGACGCACCGTTTTCTGATACACGGTTATCTGATGCACCGTTATCTGATGCACCCGAACGCGACCGCGTCCTGGTCGACCTGCCCGGCTGGGGTGACTCCACCGAAAAGGCGCGGCTGGAGTCCGCCACCGTCGAGGCCATGGCGGGCGCCGTCGTCGAGGTTTTGGACAGCCTCGGTTACCGCGCCTGGAACCTGGTGGGCCATTCCATGGGTGGCGTCATTGCCCTGCATCTGGCTGCGGCGTGGCCCGAACGGACACGCAGCGTTGCGGCGATATCGCCCACGGCTTTCGGCGTTGCCCACGCTGTCCGGCATCCGTGGCGGGGGCTCGCGACGCTGCCGTGGTTCATGGGAATGCTCCTCCTGATGCGCTCCACGGCAGTGCTGGGACAGCTGGGCACCACCCTGATCCGCTGGGTGGGGAACACGCCGATGATGCGGCTGTTACTGTCACCCCTCTTCGCGGACCCTGCGGCCATTCCGGCGGACGTCATCCGCGGGTTGGGGCGCGACGCCCGCCCACGGGCGTTCTGCGCAGCAACGAGGGCCGTGGCGCAGTACGACGTTGCCCAGTGGCACGGCATCAGGTGTCCTGTCCTGGCAATCCGCGGAGACAGCGACGCGTTCACTCCCCCGTCCGATCTTGATCAGCTGGCTTCCCTCGGACCCCACATCCGGACGGTGACGGTGCCAAACTCTGGTCACTTCGCCATCGTCGAACTGCCCGCCGCCGTTCAGCACCTGCTGGACGAACTGCGGCAACGCTGAACGCCCGACGGCGACCTCCCGCCGTCGGGCGCTTCCTTACGTGACGTACGGAACTGCGGTCCGGCAGGCCCGCAGGGCACAATGGAAGGCATGACCCTCACAACTTTCGCCCTCGTCCGCCATGGCCAGACCGACTGGAATGCGGAGCGCCGGTTGCAAGGGTCCACCGATATTCCGCTTAACGACGTCGGCCGCGGCCAGGCGCGCGAAGCCGTTGCGTTCCTGTCGGACCAGCCATGGGACGCAGTGGTGTCCTCGCCGTTGGGCCGCGCCGCCGAAACTGCGGAGATCATCGCCGAAGGACTTGGCCTAAAGGTTGCCCGGCTGGTTCCTGAGCTCACGGAGCGCAGCTTTGGACCCGCTGAAGGCTTGCAGGCCGGCCCGGAGTTGGAGGCCCTGCGCATCCCGGGCGGATTCCGCGGCGGCGAAAGCGACGAAGCTGCCGCCGACCGCGGCATTGCAGCGTTGGAAGAGCTTGCCCAAGAATTCGCCGGCAAGCGCGTCCTGGTGGTCGCGCACGGCACTTTGATCCGGTTGACGCTCAGCCGGGCCATTGGACGCACCTTGGACAGCGTGCAGAACGCGGTGCTCAACCTGGCCCACCACCACGTCACCGATGGCTGGCAGCTGGAGTACTTCAACGGCGAGCGCGTCACCGCCGACGTCGACGCCTGATTTCACCGGCTACGTGCGGTTCCCGCTCTGGAGCTCACCGCGGCTTCCAGCAAGCGGTCGAAGCTGGACATTCCATTCCGGGGAGGGACTGCCGTGATCACTGCGCGCCACTTCTCCGGAGCCCCTTCATCACGTGCAAGGACGCGCTGAACCTGCAGCCGCAGCCCTGGCACGCCGCTGACCATGAGCGGCCACGATTCGCCGCTCTTGATGAGCCTGTTGAGTTGCTTCGGTGAAAGCCCGTGGCGGGAGCTGCCCGTCACCTCATCGATGGTGTCATTGACCCTCTTGGCGACTCCCCGCATGAAGGTCCGCTGAGCTGCGATAACAGGAATGGTGAGAAGACCCGCGAAGACCACTGTGAACAGGGCGAGGGCTCCGATGCTTCTGAACGCCGGCATGAAAACCATGAGAACCAGCCCCAAGAGCACCCCCAGCACGCTGAAGATCATGAATTTGATGACTGGCTCGTCACCCGGCTTCCTTTCCCAATGAACCACTGTGACAGCGTCCTTGGGAGATCGTGGTTGCGATGAATCTTTCATGGTCGGGATCCCTTCACTTCCATGAGCGCCTCGGCCATGACGACCGCCTCGCGGGCTTGCCTCAAATCGCTGAGCAAACCATGGTCCGGGGTTGCTGCTCCGGCGCCGTTTGCACCGGCAAGTTCATAGAGGGCGCTCTTCAGGTTGTGTCGATCTTGCGACACTGCACGGGACGCCACCAGCCGGGCCCTGCCGGCCTCCAGCTCACCCAATGACTTTTGGATGGCATCGCGATGGTCTTGCAGCAGGTGCAACTTCGCGGTGATGCGCGCTGTCTGTGAGTGGTGGAGTGCCACCATTTTCACAGCGGTATCGTGGAGTTCGCCCAGAGCGGCATAGGTCTCCGGCCCGCCCGTCCAGCGGTCGAGTTCCAGCGCCACCCTGGTTCGGCGTTGCTCCCATTTCAGGGATGCCGCCTGGTACTTCTCCACGAGCAACGAGACCGCAGCGAGTGCCTTAATGACGGAACGGAGCCGGGTGTTGAGCCGGGCTGCGGCGTCGTCCATCCTCTCGATGAAGGCTGCGTAATTGTCCGGGTGCCTGAGATTGTCTTCTGGGTTCATGGGCCACCCGGCCGTCCCGACGATTTCGCTGCGTCTTCCCGCAGGAAGGCCCGGTCCCGCCCCGAAAAGCGGGAGCCCGGCAAGGAATACGCTCCCCAAACGCCCATGTCATGAGGATAGAGGCTTCAGGACACTTGTCATAGGCCCCGCTTGGCGTCGAGCCGCACCTTCATCTGCTCCGTGTACTCCGGGTAGGCGGCGGCGATCTCTTCGAGGTCCACTGTTTGGGGGAAGTCAATCACCGGCTGGTGCTCGGCCAGATAGGTGGTGGTCTCTTCAACAACGAGCTGCTCGTCGAAGCCATCCAGGCCAACCGCGGCAAGGAACTCCGGGTTGGTGTGGACCAAGGACTCCCCGCTTTGGCCCTCCGAGGCCCAGCGCACCAAGTACTCGTTCTGATTGACCAACTCAATATCGAATGACTTCTCCATGGCAGCAGCCTAACGCCGAAAGCAGCGCTGGCCGTTACGTGGCAGGTGCTGACCGTGCGCCCATGCGCTCCATCAGGCTCCCGGTTTCCAGGCCGAGAAGAGCGGCGGCGAGGCTCCCCATCAGATCCAGCACGTACTCGCTGCTGGCACTCCCGGCCAGCACATCCATCACAAGCCCATCTTCCTGTGCAACCAGGGTCCGGGCGATCTTGGCCGGGTCCAGAACGGGAGAGAACTCGCCGGAGCGGGTTCCGGCGTCGATGATGTCGCGGTAGATCCGTTCCTGGGCGCTGGTGAGCTCGTCCTGGATGCGCCGCTGCTCGGGGTCACGGAGCATATGGGGCCAGTATTCGTAAAGGATCCGGGAGACGTCGTCGTCCAGCCCGGCAGTTGTTCCCGCGCTCATGATGGCGGCGAGCCGCGCCGTCGGGCTCATGTCCGGGTCAACGGACTCGGCGAGTTTCTCAAGAAACCTGCCGGAGGAAGCCCGCACAGCAGCAGCGACGATCTCGGCATGGCTGCCGAAGTAGTAAAGCACAGCGTTCGCGGCCATGCCGGCTTCGGCGGCGATGGCGCGCAGGGTGGCCCCCTCGGCCCCGTCGCGCGCAGCTACAGCCTGGGCAGCAGCCACGATTTCCTGGCGCCGGATTTCCTTCTTGTCTACCTTGGCCACTAGTGCTCCCCGTGAGCTCGTGAAGATTCCTGTTGACATTGACTCTAGACGGGTATTGAATGGCATTCAAATTTGAATGTGATTCAAATTACTGATCCCAGATACGACCAACTGATTCAACGAGGAGTCTTCCGTGTCATTCCCCCCAGCCCCACCCATAGCCATCCAAGAACCAATCCCCAAGGATCCAAGCTCCAAAGGCCTCAAAGCCGGGTCCATCGGCATCGGTCCCACCGTCGCCCTGGGCCTGGCCGCCGTCGCCCCCGCCTACAGCTTGGCCGTGACGCTGGGCTTCGTGGTTCTCGCCGTAGGAGAGAGCACCCCGGCCGCCTTCCTGCTGGGATTCGTGCCTATCCTTTTCACAGCCCTCGCCTTCAGGGACCTCAACCGGGAGATGCCCGATTGCGGCGGCGTCTTCGTCTGGATCACCCGCGTCTTCGGGCCGGCCGCCGGCTGGTTCCTTGGCGGCTGGGTGCCGCAGATGGCCACCTTCATAGCCGGCGCCGCCGTGGCTCAAGTCGCCACCACCTACCTGCTCACCTTCTTTGGTTTGGCATCAATCGCCGCAGAACCCCTTGCCGTAGCTGCCATTGCCTGCGGGCTGATCGCCCTGAGCGCATGGATCGCCGCGAGGGGAATCGAACTCTCCGCCTGGGTCCAGTACGCGCTGATTGGCCTCCAGTTGGTGGCACTCGGCGGATTCTGCGTCGCGGCCTTCACCGCGATGGCGACAGGCAATGCCCCGGAAGGAGCCGGGCAGCCGAGCCTGGAGTGGTTCAACCCGTTTGCATCCGGCGACATATCCGGGCTCGTATCCGGCGTCATCCTGTGCCTGTTCATTTACTGGGGCTGGGATGCGTTGATCGCCGTGAACGAAGAGACCACCGACCGCAAGGGAACACCGGGCAAGGCGGTTGTCATCACTACCCTCATCCTGCTGTTCTCTTACGTCGTGACAGCCACCGCCGCCGTCGGATTTGCAGGAACTGCGAGCATCACTGATCCCGAAACCGTCTCCGATGTCCTCTCGGTCCTCGGTCCGCAGGCTACAGGAGACGTGTTTGGCCAGGTCATCGTCCTCGCAGTGGGGCTGTCCGCGTTGGCAGCCCTCATGACAGTAGCCGTCAGCACGCCACGGACATGGCTGAGCATGGGCAGCTATGGTGCGCTCCCCAAGGCGACCACAACGATGCACGCCAAGCGGGGAACTCCCACCACCTCCATCGCGTGGTGGGCGGCCATCACCATGGCCATTACCTTGGGATTGACGGCAATCAGCGCCGATTTCATCGGCCTGGCCATCCTCTCGGTGGGCCTGATGATCGCCGCATACTACGCGGCCACAGCTTTGGCCTCGGTGGTGTACTTCGCCCCGCTGATGCGCACCTCCGCATCCGCCCTGATCCTGAAGGGCATCCTCCCCGGCCTCGGAGCACTCCTGATGATCGGAGCGTTCGCGTACAGCGCCGTGGACATGCTGTCCCCTGAGTACGCGGGCCTTTCCTGGCTTGGCATCGGCTCGGTGTTCTGGATCGGGATCGGCGCACTGTCCTTGGGCTTGATGGTGACGGCGATTCTGCGGACCAGGCTGCACCGCTTCTTTTCGGGCGAATCCATCCCCCGCGGAAACGTCACTACCCGCCACCAACTTCCATCAATTCTCAGCACCGAATCTCCAAGCACCGAAACTCCCAGCACCGAAACCGAGGCATAAATGCGCATCCTGTCCATCGCAGCAATCCAGACCAACCCCGTCCCGCACAACCTCGAGGCCACGTGGGCCCGATTCGAAGCACAGGCCGAGTCCGCCAAGAAGCTCGGCCCCGACGTGGACGTCATCGTGGTTCCGGAACTGCTGCTTTCCGCGCCAGGCGAGTTCCTGCTCCCGGATCCAGAGGGCGAGACCCGTTCCGCCGCGCCCATCCCCAGCCCTCTCACGGACCGCATTTCCGCCTTGGCCCGCAGGCTTAACGTGTGGCTCGTGCCCGGCTCACTGCTGGAAACGGAGAACGGAAACACCTATAACACCGCCATAGCGGTGTCCCCGCAGGGCGAGATCGTGGCTCGCTACCGGAAGCTGTTCCCCTGGCGCCCGTTCGAGACCACCACGCCAGGCGACTCTTTTGTCACGTTCGACATCCCGGGCTGCGGACGCATCGGCCTCGCGATCTGCTTCGACGGCAGCTTCCCCGAAGTTGCACGGCAGTTGGCCTGGTTGGGTGCCGAGGTCATCATCCAGCCAACCCTCACCACTACACGGGACCGGGCCATGGAAATCGTCATGTCCCAGGCCAACGCCTTCGCCAACCAGGTCTTCGTGGTGAACGTCAACGGAGCATCCCCGGCCGGCGTGGGCGAGAGCGTCATCGTGGACCCGGAGGGCACCATCATGCAGCACGCCCAAGGCGGCGAAGAGATTCTGTTCGCCGTGCTGGACCTGGACCGCGTCACCCAGCTCCGCCGGTATGGAACCCACGGCATCAACCGCCCCTGGGCCCAACTCCGGGACCAGGAAGGCCTGTTGTCTTTCCCGATGTTCGGCGGTGCGCATTTCGAGTCACCGGCGTGGAGCGACACCAGCAAAGCAGGGCAACAGAGCGGGGTTGCGTCCGTCTAGGCCGCGACTCCCTGACGCAAGCAGCCCTTAACGAAAGAAAGCGCACGACGGCGACCACTCGCCGTCGTGCGCTTCTTCCGTTGGCAGCGGCTGCTACACCTCTGGCCGCCGCTCGACAACTGTTTCAGGGGCAGTGCGGCGCTCTACGACCGTCCGGCGGGTCCTGTTGGACATGGCGATGGAGATGATGAGGCCGATGACACCGACCACCATGAGGATGTAACCCACCAGGACCTGGTCCAGGAAGGGGATGAGTCCGGGTGCGAGCGCGAAGGCCAAAATAGCGCCAATGGCAATCAGGGCAATGGAAGAACCAATTCTCATAACGTGCTCCTCGTGTCCGTTCGGCGCGTGGTCAGGGATCGTCGGCCGAATCTATACAGTCAGCATACTTATGAACTAGCGCTCCCACCAGCCACGCGAAGCCCTCCGGCGGGCCGTGCGTCAGTGACCGTAGCGTGCGGCCACCCGGGCGATGGCGTCCTCGGGAGTCGGCGCGGGCCCGAACACCTGCTCCTGGCGAGTGGTATCTGCAACATACTTTCCAGTCTCGAACCACGCCACCATGCTGGCCATGTCGCCTACCAACGGAAGGACTTTCGAGGTCACCTTGCCGAGCCCGGCGATGGCGCCGGCGGGAATGGACATCACCTTGATCTGCCTGCCGGCCCGCTGTCCGGCGATGTCCGCAGCGTCCTGGATGCTGACGGGGCGGCTCCAGCCAACATCGATGTGCTCCCCGTCGACAATGTCCGCGTCGACGGCTTCCGCGAGGTACCGCGCGACGTCGCTGGCCAGGACGAACGTGAGCCTGGCGTCTTTGGAGCCGAGCCACACAAAACGGCCTTTCGCGAAGGGGTCGCCGCCCATCCCCACCGCCTGGTCAAAGAAAGCACCCGGGCGGATGGCCACAAAGGGAACGCCGAGCTCCCGGAACTTGTCCTCAGCCAGCTTCTTGTTCCAAAAATGCGGGATCTGCGGTGTTTGGTCACTGGTGACAATGCTGATCAACACGAAGCGGGGCACGCCGGCATACTTGGCGGCGATGGCCAGGTTGCTGTTCCCAAAAGTATCGATCGCCTGGGCGTTCTTGTCATTGCGCGTATAGCCGGCCGCTGTTGAGACAACCGCTGAAACGCCCGTCATGGCGGCGATCAAGGAGGCTGCGTCCAACATGTCTCCGCGGACGATCTCAACTCCTTTGGCCTCGACCTTGGCGGGGTTGGACTTGGGCCTCACCAAGGCTCGGACTTTCTTGCCGCGCTTGAGAAGTTCATCCACCACTTGGCCACCAAGGAATCCCGTGGCACCAATAACAAGGACAGGAAGGTCTTCGGCCACGGTTTCTCCTTTGGGTTTTGTTCCTAGGGTCAGTGGTAGCACGAGCGTGGGATGGCGGCCAGTCCCCAGCTCGCCCCGCCTCGGGTCACTGTGGGCGGCATTGGCCTCCTCCCGCCCCACAAGCAGAAGAAGTGCACTAAAAGTGCAGTATGATGCACTTATGGATCACAGCACCACCACTCTCTCCCTGGCCATCGGTTCCCGGGTCAAGCAGGAACGCCTTGCCCGCGGATGGACCCTCGACCAACTGGCGGAGGCTGCAGGCGTGAGCCGCCGGATGATCGTCAACGTGGAGCAAGGGGCAGCGAACCCCAGCATCGGAACTCTGTTGCGGATCAGCGACGCCCTGGGAGTCGGGCTCCCTGCCCTGGTGGAGTCCCCGCGCCCCAAGCCCGTCAAGATCACCCGCAGCGGCGAAGGCGCAACACTGTGGAGCAGCGAACAGGGCGGCCAGGGAATCCTGATGGCCGGGACCGAATCCCCTGACGTAGTGGAACTCTGGGACTGGACATTGGGCCCCGGAGACAGCCACGCCAGCGAGGCCCACACTGCGGGCACCAAGGAACTCCTGCAGGTTCAAGCAGGCACGGTGACGGTCAATGCAGGGGAGCAGTCAGTTACCCTCGAAGGTGGCGATGCCATGACTTTCCCGGGCGATATTGCCCACTCCTACGCCAACCTTGGCGCAGCACCGGCCAGATTCATCCTTGCTGTTTTTGAGCCTGGCGTGGGATCAGGGCACCGGCAGGACACGGATGCCAGCGGCCTGGGAATCGACCAGTGAGCACCCGCAAAGGTGGCCCCATTCCGCCGTGGGGCCTTGCTGTTGCAGCCATGCTTTCGGTGCAGCTCAGTTCCGCCCTGTCGGTGGGGCTCATAGCGGAGGTAGGTGCGGCTGGAACAGCGTGGTTGCGGCTCAGCCTGGGTGCCATCATCTTCCTTGCCATCGCCCGCCCACCCCTGCGATCGGTTCGTCGGCCGGATATCCTGCCGCTGCTGGGGCTCGGCATCGCTACCGGGCTCATGACCATCATGTTCCTCGCCGCCGTGGAGCGCATCCCGCTGGGCACCACGGTCGCCATCGAATTCCTTGGCCCACTGACGGTGGCGGCGATCCGCAGCCACAACCGTCGCGCCTTGGCATGGCCGGTCCTGGCGCTGCTGGGGGTCGTTCTGTTGACCGAACCCTGGCATGGCCGCGTCGACCTCCTGGGAATCATGTTCGCGGCCATCGCCGCCGCCGGGTGGGGTGCCTATATCCTGCTGACGCAACTGATCGGCGACCGTTTCACCGGCATCGGGGCGCTCTCGCTGACGGTTCCCATCGCCGCCGTGACGGCCGCCGTCGTCGGTATTCCCCAGGCTGTCGGGCACCTCAACTGGGGCATCCTGGCAGGCGCCCTGGGCGTAGCCATCCTGATGCCGGTCCTGCCGTTCGTGTTGGAGTTGAAAGCCCTGCGCCGGATGACGTCCACGGCTTTCGGCACGCTGATGTCGCTGGAGCCCGCATTCGCCGTTCTCCTGGGACTGCTGGTGCTGCACCAGCAACCGACGATCGTCCAGTTCATCGGGATCGCCCTGGTTGTGGTTGCCGGCGCCGCCTCCCAGCGCGGGGGCGACAGGAAACCGCCTCCCCTGGCCGAGCCCACCACCATGGGACCCACGCCTGAGCCCTTATCCGCCAACGGCCCCGGCAAAGAGGCCTGACGCACGACGGCGACCTCCCGCCGTCGTGCGTTCCCTGCTTTTGCCTTGCGCTCATCCGGGGCTAGAGGGTGATGGCGACCTTGCCGCGGACCTTGCCGGCGTCGAAATAGCGCATGGCGTCCGGGACCTGGGCCAGCGGATACGTCCGGTCGATGACGGGAGTGATGGTTCCTGTCTCGAGGAGTCCGGCGAGGTACTCAAGGTCCGGAGCGTTTTGGGTTCCCACGATCATGGTGAGGCGCTGCCGGATGAAGGGCGAAACGGCTACGGCACGGAGTTGCCTGTCCATGCTCCCTGTCCACGTGCCGCCCTCCTCACCACCGGTTATCACGGCAGTCCCGGTCGGGGTCAGTGACCGGCGTAACCGTGAAACCGAGGGGTTGCCCGCGATGTCGATGATGACGTCGTACTGCTCAGTGCCATCGAGGAAATCCTGGGTGGTGTAGTCGATCACGTGGTCGGCACCGAGGGCCCTCACCATTTCCACCTTCGCAGCGCTGGCCACTCCGGTGACCTCAGCACCTGCGGCTTTGGCGAATTGCACCACGTAACTGCCCACGCCGCCCGAAGCTCCGGTGACCAGGACCTTGAGCCCTTGCGCCGGCTGATCCTGGCTGGGATCGATACCACCCGCACGCAGGGAAATCAGGGCCGTGCACGCGGACACCGGCACCACGGCGGCCTGCTCGAAGGTGATGTTCGCCGGCTTGTGGGCCAACTGGTTATCGCGGGCAGCGGCATACTCGGCAAACGTTCCCCTGCCCGAGCCGAACACGTGGTCCCCCACCGCGAAGCGGGTCACCTTCGCCCCCACCGCTTCAACGGTTCCCGCGAGGTCCAGCCCGGGGACGGGCTTCCTTGGCCCCTTAAATCCATAGACCGGCCGCAGTGCATAGGGCAGGCCGGTGGCTATGTGCCACGTCCCGCGATCCAGCCCGGCCGCTTGGACCTTCACCAGCACTTCATTCTCCGCGATGACAGGACGCGGGACTTGGGCCTCATGGAGGACGTCGGCGGCAGAACCGTAGCCCTCTTGCACGATGGCCCGCATGGTGGGACCCGGCAACGCCCGATCCTTGTGGCGACGGGATTCCTTGGCTTGCTGACCAGTGGTCATGGCCGGACCTTTCACTACTTGCGCGGTGGGGGCTGCGTGATGCAGCAGGACTTTCGGCGGGTTTCGTACGCTGTACTAATGAGATTACCGTACACTGTACTAAACCGCTAGAGCCGAGCAACGAGTCGAGGAGTTTCCGTGCCCACCGCAGCATCGCAGCGACCCCCGCTGAGCCGGGAGCGGGTCCTTGAATGCGCCGTCACGCTCGCCGACGAGTCCGGGATCGACGCCCTGACCATCCGCACCCTCGCCCACAGCATGGGAACCAAACCCATGTCCCTCTACTACTACGTGGCCAACAAGGACGAGATCCTGGACGGCATCGTGGACATGGTGTTCAGCGAAATCGAGCTGCCGGCACCCGAAGGGGACTGGCGCGAGGAGATGGAATTGAGGGCCCACCGGGTACGCTCGGCACTCAGGCGCCACCCCTGGGCAGTCGGGTTGCTGGAGAGCCGGTCCGCGCCGGGCCAGGCAACCCTCCGCCATCACGAAGCTACGCTCGCAACGCTGAGAACTGCGGGATTCTCCGTGCAGCTCACTGCCCACGCCTACGCCCTGTTGGACAGCTACATCTACGGCTTTGCCGTGCAGGAAGCGGCCCTCCCGTTCGAAGGACGGGGCACCGCGGCCGAGATCACCAGCCCCATCGTGGAGCGCTTCTCCACCGGCGAGTATCCCCGCATGGTGGAGATCGCCGTCGAGCATGTCCTTAAACCAGGCTACGACTTTGGCGACGAATTCCAGTTCGGCCTGGACCTCATTCTGGACGGCCTGAGCCGTCTGGCGGGAGACGCGGACTAGGATCTGATCCATGGCCAGGATTGAGGACTACGCGATCATCGGGGACCTGAACACCGCTGCCTTGGTAGGGCGGAGCGGGTCCATTGACTGGATGTGCCTGCCACGGTTCGACTCCCCCGCCTGCTTCGCGTCACTGCTGCACACCCCCGACGCCGGCCGCTGGCTTTTAGCGCCCGCCGGCACGCCCGACGGCGGCAACTGCACCCGACGCCGCTACCGCGAGGACACCCTCATCCTGGAGACCGAATGGGAAGTGGACGGAGGCGCTGTCCGGGTGATCGACTTCATGCCGGTCCGGGACGACGCCGTGGACCTGGTGCGGATTGTGGAGGGCATCTCCGGCGAGGTGACCATGCAGATGGAGCTTGTCCTGCGCTTCGACTACGGCCGCGTGGTTCCGTGGGTCCGGCACAGCAAACACGGCATCAGCGCGGTAGCGGGTCCCGACTCGGCCTACCTCACCACCCACGCCCCGCTCGAGGGGCGGGACAAGCGCACGTACAGCGAATTCACGGTCCGCGCAGGCGACAAGGTCCCGTTTGTGCTGCGCTGGGCGCCGAGCCATGAGCGGGAACCCCGACGGATCGACCCCTTCCGCGCCCTCACCGTCACCGAGTCGTTCTGGCTGGAGTGGATCGGCCGCAGCGAAATGGCCGGGAAGTACAGAGAGCCTGTGGAGCGGTCCCTCATTACCCTCAAGGCACTGACTTATGCTCCCACCGGCGGCATCGTGGCGGCGGCAACCACGTCCCTGCCCGAACAAATCGGCGGCCCCAGGAACTGGGACTACCGTTACTGCTGGTTGCGCGACGCTACCCTGACCCTGCAATCACTCCTCGCCGCAGGGTACACGGAGGAGGCGTCCGCGTGGCGGGACTGGCTGCTGCGCGCCATCGCCGGCGACCCGTCGGAGCTTCAGATTGTGTACGGGCTCGACGGCGCGCGGAGACTCCCCGAGGCAGATATCCCTTGGCTTTCCGGTTACGAAGGGTCCCTGCCCGTCCGCACCGGCAATGCCGCAGCCCCGCAGCTGCAACTGGACGTGTGGGGCGAGGTCCTGGACGGCCTTTCCTTGACCCGGGCGGCCTTCGACGACGGCACCGTAGACAATTCCTGGGACATCCAGGTGGCCCTGATGGAGTACCTCGAAGGAGCATGGGACCAGCCGGACAACGGTCTCTGGGAAATGCGCGGACCCAGGCAGCATTTCACCCATTCCAAGGTCATGGCATGGGTGGCCGCGGACCGCATGGTCAAAGGTGTCCGGACCTCCGGGCTACCGGGCCCACACGACCGCTGGGCAGCACTCCGCAGCGAAATCCACAATGATGTCATGACCAAGGGGTTCGACGAGGAACTCAACACCTTCGTCCAGTCTTACGGAAGCAAGGAGCTGGACGCGAGCTTGCTCCTCATTCCCCGCGTCGGCTTCCTCCCGCACAGGCATCCACGCGTGGCGGGGACGGTTGAGGCCATCCAAAAGGGACTCACGGATGACGGCTTGGTCCTCCGCTACAGAACCCAGTCCGGGCACGACGGCTTGCCCGGGGACGAAGGAGTTTTCCTTGCCTGTTCGTTCTGGCTGGTGGATGCGCTGCTGGGCATCGGCCGCTCCACCGAGGCAACCGAACTCTTTGAGCGGCTTCTCACCCTGCGCAATGACGTGGGTCTGCTGAGCGAAGAATGGGACCCCCGCGCCCAACGGCAGCTAGGCAACACTCCCCAGGCCTTCAGCCATTTCCCCCTCATTCACAGCGCATTGCAACTGCATCAGGGAGAGGCGCACAAGAGCGACACCCCGCTGGGGCACCCGAAACATCCGGGGCATTCCAGCGGCTCTACCCTTCGGAATGACCCTCGCCTGCGTTAGCCGGCGGTTCACCTTTGTGGCTGGCTTCCTCCAGGTGGATATCCAACTTGCGTTCGGCCTCACGCCGCCGCTGGCCAACGGTCCTCAACTGCTGGGTGGTGGGGTCGCCCCTGTCCTCAATCGCTGCGTCTGAGCGCGCAGCGGGCTGGTCATTCTCTTGTTCGCCCATAAGGAAATCGTCCCATCACCCGGGCTTTTGCGATAGCTAAATTCGCGGCGTGGGGCCGGCTGGCGATTTCCCGCCGTCGGGAATTCTCGGCTCCTGCCGGGAAACCTTGGGTTGCAGGCCCGTCCCCGGTAGCGTGAGCCGAGGACAGGTTGCCCCCGCCGCGAGCGGACGATCCCAAGGAGTTGCCGCGTGAGCAGATCCCACCGAGCGTCACAGCATGAACCGGACACCGCCGTCGAACTTAATCCTTTGTTCAGCCGTCCGGGAGAATCCACCATCTTTCCCCGCTTCACCCTGCCGGAGTCCGAGTCGCTGCCGGCAACCGCGTACCAGGTTGTCCACGACGAAGCGATGCTGGACGGCAATTCGCGGCTGAACCTGGCCACGTTCGTGGGGACATGGATGGAGAAGGAAGCTTCCGCCCTCTACGCCGAAACGTTCGACAAGAACATGATCGACAAGGACGAATACCCCCAGACGGCACTCATCGAGACCAGGTGTTGGCGGATGCTCGCGGACCTCTGGCACGCGCCCGACCCCGGGAAAAGCATCGGCACGTCCACCATCGGGTCCTCCGAAGGCTGCATGCTGGGCGGGCTGGCATTGAAGCGGCGTTGGCAACATGAGCGGCGCACCGCTGGCAAGTCCACGGAGAAACCCAACCTCATCCTCAGCTCCGCGGTGCAGGTGTGCTGGGAGAAATTCTGCAACTACTGGGATGTGGAGCCCCGTTTCGTGCCCGTGTCAGCCGAGCACCCCACGCTGGACGGCCATGACCTGGACCAGTATGTGGACGAGAACACCATCGGCGTCGTCGCCATCCTGGGCGTGACCTACACGGGCATGTACGAACCCGTGGAGTTGATCTCGGAAGCTTTGGACGACATCCAGGCACGCCGGGGCCTGGACATCCCCATCCATGTTGACGGTGCGTCCGGGGCCATGGTGGCCCCTTTCCTGCAGCCGGAAACGGTGTGGGACTTCCGGCTTCCCCGCGTGGCCTCGATCAACACCTCCGGCCACAAGTACGGGCTCGTGTATCCCGGCCTCGGCTGGGTGGTGTGGAGGGACGCTGCGGCGCTCCCCGAGGACCTGATCTTCCACGTCAGCTATCTGGGTGGGGACATGCCCACATTCGCCTTGAACTTCTCCCGCCCCGGCGCGCAGGTGTTGCTGCAGTACTACCTCTTCCTTCGCCTCGGCTTTGCCGGTTACAGGTCCGTCCAAGCCACGTCCCGCGATGTAGCCCTCTACCTTTCCAGCGAGATCGGAGCGATGGACGCGTTTACCCTGTGGAGCGATGGGTCAGACATCCCCGTGTTCGCGTGGCAACTCAGCGATGGCCACACGGAACACTGGAACCTTCACCACCTCTCGGAACGGCTCAGAATGAGCGGATGGCTGGTTCCTGCCTATCCCCTGCCTGATGGCTTGAGTGAGGTCACCGTCCAGAGAATCGTGGTCCGCAACGGTTTCACCCGGGACCTCGCCTCCAGTTTCATCACCGACCTCAAGAAGGAAGTGGACTACCTCGACAGCCTCACTGCCCCCATGCCCTCGGATAAGCAGGCAGAGGGCTTCCACCACTGACTCCGGAAAGGAGGTTGGATATGTGCCGACTCTTCGGGCTTCATGCCGGGCCGAGGCCGGTCCGCGCCACGTTCTGGTTGCTGGACGCCCCGGACAGCCTCTCCGTGCAAAGTCAGCGTGAGCCCGACGGCGCCGGCATCGGCACCTTCGATGCGGCCGGCAAGGCCCACGTGGCCAAGCAGCCGCTGGCTGCCTGGGAAGATCACGCCTTCGCCCGTGAAGCTCGGGACCTCAAAAGCACCACCTTCCTGGCCCACGTGCGGTACGCCAGTACTGGCGCACTCACCATGGTCAACACGCATCCATTCGAGCAAGACGGTCGACTGTTCGCGCACAACGGCGTCCTCCATGGGCTCGATCACCTCGATCAGCGGCTCACAGAACTCGGTGTCATGGACCTGGTGCGGGGACAATCGGACAGCGAACGCCTGTTTGCGCTGATTACCGCGGAAACCCGCCGCGCCGGGGGTGACCTGGGGGTCGGCATCACGGAAGCCATCACGTGGATCGCCCGCGAGGTGCCTGTCTTCAGCCTCAATTTCATCCTCACCACGGCAACGGATATGTGGGCCCTCAGATATCCGGACACCCACGAACTCTACGTACTGGAACGGGACCCCGTCGCGCCGGATCCGGAGGCACCACTGGACGCCCGGAGCAGGCGGATCCGCTCTCGCAGCACCGAGCTTTCCCGGCATCCGCACGTCCTCTTCGCCACCGAACCGATGGATCACAACCCAGGCTGGCGCCCTATGGAATCCGGCGAATTGGTCCATGTTGGGCCGGATTTGGCGCTGACGTCTACGGCATCTTTTCCGGATCCCCCGGCCCAGCTGCTCACCCGCGCCGACCTCGAACCTGCCGCGGCTGCATCACAGCAGCCCTGACCGCAACTTCGGCAGTCCGCGCCACAGGCGAGCAATGCACGACGGCGACCTGCCGCAGTCGTGCGTTTTGCGCCGCCGAGCATCGGGCTTCGTTCTCCATCGCTCCGACCTCCTGGAGAACGACTTCCCAATCCTTCTCCCGGCAGTTTTCCACATAGCGCAGATGAGGGCTTATAGCTGTCACACCATGGTGACAAGCTTGATTTATGGATGGCATAGGGCAGATCGTGGCGCGGCGGGCAGGTTCGTCCGGCGCCAGTGAGGTGCCCCCTCACATGCCGTTCTTCTCTGTGGACGTGCCTCCCGGCCCCGCTGCCCGCACATGCCCGACTCCGGCAATCGCCGAAGCGGTTACCGACCGGAACTCCGGGCTGCTTCCGGGACTCGATTCGTTGCCCACTCCCTGTGTTTCTGCGCCTGAGGCACTGCGGGAGGCGGCGCCGTCCGTGGGCCCGCCCGAGGATCGGGGTTCCATGCTCTGGAATCTGCCTTTGAGTGTGCCCGTAACTGGTGCAGCTGTACCAGAAGCGCCGCGAAGGGCGGCGCTGTCCGTGGGCCCGGAATCCGCACCACGGGAAGGGCGGGACTCGTTGTCCGCGGGGCCGCCGTTGCCTGACCTGCCCGCCTTGGAAGCGGCGCTACTTGAGGGTGCTGCCGCAGCGGACGCGCTACGAGCGATAGCCGCCGGTGAAACGCGGTTGTTTGGGTTTGTTGAGGCTGCTGACTTCGCTGGCAGGATCGAGGAGATTTCGCGGTCCTTGGAGTACGTCCAGGTTGTTGCTGCGCAGGCTGTGGAGCGGACACGGGCGGAAGCACTACAGGCCGGTCCGGGGTCCTCGGCGGCAGCGCCGGAATGGCGGACGGGCTGGACTGACGCATCCACGGACGCAACGGATCCGGGGGCAACGGTTCCGGGGGCGGCCAGTGTTCTGGATGACGGGTACCGGAACGCGGCCGAGTTCCTGCGGGCACGGTTAAGGATCGGCATCGGCGAAGCCAAACGCAGGCTCGCGCTCGCCCCCGAGGTCCTCCCCCAGGTCGGCATCGCCGGGCAGGAGATCCCGGCCCGCCGCGACATACTGGCACAAGCGGTTGGTTCCGCGCTGGTGCCCTCCCGGTCCGCGACGATCATCAGCACCGCCCTGGACAAAGTCCGGAACCTCACCGACGAGGACACCCTGACCCGGATGGAACACGCCCTGACCACCACCGCGATCGAAACCGACCCGGACTTCGTCACCAAAATGGCCAAACGCTGGACCGACCTCATCGACCACGACGGCCCCGAACCTTCCGAAGAAATCCTCCGCCAACTCCAAGGCGTGTTCCTGCGCCGCCGACGCCGCCACGGACTGCACCACCTCGAAATCTTCGCCACCGACGAACAATACGAAATCCTCACCACCGCCATGAACGTCGCCACCAACCCACGCCTCACCACCACCAACGAGCCCGGCACCGCGGAGAACACCGACACCGGGGAGAACACCGACACCGGGGACAGCCCCGACAACGGCAAAAGCGCCGGCCCGGACCTGGACCGGCGCACCCGGCCACAGAAATACCTCAACGGCCTCACCGGAGCCTGCAGCCTCGCCATGCGCACAGGAAAACTGCCCTCCAACGGCGGCCTCCCACCCCAACTCACCGTCACCATCGACGAACGCGACCTCTTCGAACGAGTCCAAAACCACCACAACCAGCACAGCACCGGCACCGGGACTGGAACTGGTACAGGGACGGGGACTGCGACGTTCACGGGCCCGATGCACCCGAACACCATCCGCAAAATCGCCTGCGACGCCGAGATCATCCCCGTCCTGCTCGGCAGCGACTCCCGTGTCCTGGGCGTCGGCCGCACCACCCGGATCTTCCCACCCCACATCCGCAAAGCCATCACCGCCCGCGACGGCGGCTGCGCGTTCCCCGACTGCACCATGCCCGCACCCTGGTGCGAAGCACACCACATCACTTACTGGTCCCACGGCGGCACCACCTCAACAGAGAACGGCACCCTGCTCTGCAGCCACCACCACCACCTCATCCACAAGGAACAGTGGCGGATCGACATGGAAACCGGCGTCCCCTGGTTCATCCCCCCACCCCACATCGACCCCCATCGAACACCCCGACGCAACCACCACCACACACCCCACAGAACACAAGAAAGCGTCGGCAGAACAACAACCCGCCCAACACCGGCAACGAACGAAGACTCTCGGGACTGTCGGGACTGCCTGAATAACGGCGTGCGCGGGCCCCGGCCTGATAGTGGGCGCGTCCCGGAATGCCTCTTTAACGGTGTGCGGAGCCCAGCCTGATGCTGGGCGCGTCGTGGACTGCCTCAATAACGGCGTGCGGGCCAGGCCTGATGCTGGGCGCGTCTTGGACTGCCTCAACAACGGCGCGCGCGGGATGCGCCGCGGGCTCGGGCGGGAGTGAACTTGCGGGTCGGAATTTTGGGACGTCCACCAATGAGGTCCACCAAGCAGGCCCACGTCTTGGAATACCAAGCAGGCAAATCTCTTCAGTAAGTTTCAATTATTGCTTGCGTCGCCCCGCAAGCCTAAGGCATTCTGGAATACCAAACGCTTATCCGCAGCAAAGTAGCGGCCCAGCAGCTCGTTCCCCAGGAGTCCAACAATGTGCCTTCACGATCACACCTCAGCACCCAAGCCCCAGGGTGAGTTGCCCCGCCGAGGCATCCTCGCCGGAGCTGCAGCACTGGCCGGGATCTCCGTGGCCGGCATCGCAACACAGTTGGCATCAGCGCCAGCCGCCCTCGCGGACAACGCGAAGTCTGGCCCGAACTACCCCGGACGTCCGTTGACCACCCAGGCGCTCATTATCGAGGGCGGAACAGTGGTGGACCCAAAGACCGGCGACGCTGTGGCAGATGGTGTGGTGGTGCTCGACGGCGGCAAGGTCACCGCCGTCGGTACCCGGGACGAAACGCGCAAGGCTGTTGCCGCCGTCGCGAACCGTGCCCGCAGGCTCAACGCCTCGGGTAAATGGGTCCTGCCAGGACTCGTCGATGCCCACGTCCACGCCAACGCACTGGCCGACGCCCGTGCCCTCCTGCAAGGCGGAGCCACCAGCGTACGCAGCGGTTCGAGCACTTTCTACCAGGACATTGCCCTCGCAGCGCTGCCGTCGTGGGCTCCTGGACTCTCGCCCAGGATGACTCCGGCGGGGCTGTTCATTTCACCGGATCAGGGCGATTCCCTCTTGGCTGATCCGGACTTGGCACCTTTGGCGACGCTCAGCGGTGGCGTGACGGAGCCGCAGGACCTCGCGTACCTGACCCGCATCAACCTCAAGCGCGGCGCCGAGGTCATCAAGACCCGCGCCAACCCGCGGGCGGGCCTTCCGGAGCAGGATCCCCGTGAGTTGGTCTACAACGTGGATCAGCTCGGAGCGATCGTTAAGGCAGCCAAGGGAGCCGGTGTCCTCTGCCATGCCTACAGCGCCGAAGGAATCGACGGCGCAGTCCGCGCCGGGGTCCGCAGCATCGAGCATGGCGTCTTCATGACGGAAAAGACCATCCAGGAGATGGCCCGGCGCGGCACCTTCTTCACACCCACCATGGATGCCATCACCAGCATGGCCCGCTCCTCCAACCCGATCCTGGCCGCACGCGGAACGGAGTACACACCCATCCTTCAGGCCGCGGTGCGCGCAGCCAAGGACGCTGGAGTCACGATTGTGGCCGGCACCGATTCCTTCGGAACGGACGTGACACCGATCGGCACGGAGGCTCGCTTGCTCGCGGAAGCCGGACTGACCCCCTTGGAAGCATTGCAGGCAGCCACCACCAATGCGGCGCGTTTGCTGGGACGCGGCGAAAGCGTCGGTCGCTTGGTTCGCGGCTCCATGGCGGATGTCGTGGTGGTGGATTCGGATCCCCTGACCGATGGCTCGGCCCTGGAAAAGGTCAGCACGGTGATCGCCCAAGGTGCCGTGGTCCGGACGAACCTCTAGCCCGCCGGGGAGGATCCAGCCGCGGGAACTGCTGCGCTGGCAGCCACTGAAACGGTGAACCTTTCCTCCACCAACGCCAGCAGCGGTCGGGAATTCAGGCACAGCAAGTAGACCATCAGGCCGCCGACGAACAACATCAGCCACACGCTGGTGGAGATCATCACGAAGCCCGTAATGAAGAGGATCCCCACGTTTCCCAGTGCCACCCGTTTCCGGACACCAATGCTGTAGATGGACAGCCGGTAGAGGTCCACGGTGCGGAAATCGAAGCGGGAAAGCAGCAGCATCGCGTGCAGGGCAGCCGTGCTCACCAAGAGGCCAAGCCCCACCAGCCCGATCCGGGCAGCAACCGTTTCAGGGTTGCTGCCCGGCAGGCTGGAGAGGTTCGCGACGATGACTGCAAGGAGGGCAGCGTAAGTAAGCCATACCACCAAGGCCTGGCCGAAGTTGCGGTGGT
The DNA here is from genome assembly GCF_031843805.1 of Arthrobacter sp. WCS2018Hpa-7. Taxonomy (NCBI): domain Bacteria; kingdom Bacillati; phylum Actinomycetota; class Actinomycetes; order Micrococcales; family Micrococcaceae; genus Arthrobacter; species Arthrobacter sp. WCS2018Hpa-7. The sequence goes on along the minus strand of NZ_JAVTJB010000002.1, from coordinate 127,567 downwards.
AGGACTTCAGAAAGTCGTGGAATACCCCCGTATCCTCACCGGTGAGAAGTCGATTGAAGGCGTAGCAGGCAGCCACCACCGAGGGGCCCACCAACACGATCCCCAACAACGCCATAGGACCCACGAGTCCAGCCAGCAACGGCATGAGCACTACCAGCGCATTGGCCAGCACCAGCAAAGCCCCACCCACCATCACGCCGTACACCACGCCCGCCGCCCTGAACAACGGGCCGGACCCGTACTGTGCTTCCTTTGCAGCCATCCGAAGAGCTACTTCTTGTCCGCGTACGCTTTGTAGGCTTTGTTCGCCAACTCCACGTATTTCGTCTGGCCCTTGCTGTCGAGTTCCTTGACGTAGGCGTCGAACTCGCCCAGAGCGCGCTGCCCGGTGATGAACTTGAGGGTGTTCTGTTTGACGTGGTCCTTCAGCGGGGTGAGTGCAAGGGTCGCCTGCTCCCGGTCAATGTCGTTGAACGGTACGGGCGGGGGCACGGGGCGTGGCTTCTTGGCCTTCATGGCCTCCTGGAACGCCAATTCCTCGTCATTGAACGTGGACTGCAGCAGTTCCGTGGCGCCGCCGTAGGCGAAGTTGCCGCCGGAAAATCCGTACTCCACCCGGAGGTCCTTGGTGCCGGCGGGATTGAGTCCCTGGAAGTTGATGTCGGAGGCGAGTTGACGCTTGCCGCCGGACTTGGTGAACGTGGTTCCTTCCACGCCCCACTTGCTGAACTCCTGACCGGCGTCGCTGTAGAACAACCAGTCGATGTACTGGATGAGTGCCACGAAACTGTCTTTGTCCTTCACGGACGAGTTCAGCACGATGCCGTTCTCCAACCGGGTTCCACCGATGATGTCTCCTGCCGGGCCACCGGGAACCGTGATCTTGCCGATCTCAAAGTTGCCCTTGCCCAGGGACTGCTCCATGGACGTGCGGTAGGTGATGACATTCTGCGAGTTGGCGCTGATGACGAACGACTTGCCGGACACGAATTTCTGGATGGCGGAGTCGTCGGTCTGGGTGAAGCTTTCAGGGTCCATCAGGCCCTCGGACACCAGGGAGTTGAAGTAGGTCACCAGGTCCTTGAACTTGTCCGAGCCGGCGGCGAAGCCGAACTCCTTCTTGTCCTCATCGAACTGCAGGCCGTCCACCAGCCCCCACCCGGCCTGCGTCCCGAAGGCCGCACTGGAGATGTTCAGGACACTGTCGCCCTTGAACCGGTCGGAGTAGGGCACCACGTCAGGGTAAGCCTTCTTCAGCGAGCGCAGCACGTCACGGAATTCGTCCCAGGTGGTGGGCTCGGTAAGGCCTTCCTTCTTCAGCACATCCTTGCGGAAGCACAGGGAGTAGTCGGGCCAGAGTTCCTCGTGCAGGCCGGGCAGGACGTAGTACTTACCGTCTTCCTGGGTCAGCCCTTCGATCTCAGGCTCCAGCTTCCACTTCTTCACCTTCTCCTGGAAGTGCGGCATCAGGTCCACGTAGTCGCTGACGGGAAGGACGGCACCGGCGGAAACGAACGCTGCTTCCTGCCCTGGGTAGGTCTTGGCGATGATTTCCGGGGCGCTGCCTGAGCTGATGAGCAGGCTGCGCTTCTGCTCGTAGTCGCTGTTGGGCACGATGGTGGGTTCCAAGGTGACGTTGTTGTCGCTGGCCATCTTGGTGAACAGCAGCCAGTCCTTCTTATACGGGTAGGTTGGCTGATCGGAGAACAGGAACGTGAACGTGAGCGGCACCGTCGCCTTGAACGTGTCACCAACGCCGAAGCTGTCCATCGCACCGTTGCGGGACTTGGACGTATCCACCTTTTCGGTGGTTTCGGCGTCGCAACTGGTCAGCATGAGTCCGATGGTGACAACGGAGGCGAGTCCAAGAAAATCGCGCCTACGGAATTCTGGCCTGCGGAGCTCAGGTTTGTGGATCATGGGATGTCCTTTCATAAGGGTTATTCCTTGACGGAACCGAGCATGACGCCCGAGAAGAAGTACTTCTGCACGAAGGGGTAGACGCAAAGGATGGGGATGACGGTCAGGACGATGGTGACCGACTGGATGTTGGCGGCGATCTGGCCGACGTTCTCCGCTGTTCCGCCGGCTGAGCCCGCTGTGGTGACTCCGGCGATCATGTTGCGCAGGTAGATGGTGACCGGGAAGAGGTCCGGATTGTCGAGGTAGAGGAAGGCCTGGAACCAGGAGTTCCAGTTGGCTACTGCGTAGAACAGGATCATGGTGGCCACGATCGCCTTGCTGAGCGGCAGCACCACCCGGAACAGCACCCCGTACTGGGTAAGCCCATCAATCGACGCTGCTTCCTCCAGTTCGCGGGGCATGTTCTCGAAGAAGGACTTCATGATGAGCAGGTTGAACACGCTGATGGCGTTCGGCAGCACCACGGCCCAGATGGTGTCCCGCATGCCCAGGGAACTGATGAGCACGTAGTTGGGAATCAGCCCGCCGTTGAAAAACATGGTGAACACGGCCAGGCCAATGAAGACACTGCGTCCTTTGAGGTCCTTCTTGGCGATGGCGTAGGCGAAGGCGGTGGTGAGGACCATGGAAATGGCCGTTGCCACCACGGTGTACAGGACGGTGTTGCCGTAGTTGTTCCAGAACGTGGAGTCGGCCAGGATCAGCTTGTACGTCTCGGTGTTGAAGCCCATCGGGAACAGGTTGACCTGGCCGGCGTTGATGAACCCTTCGCTGGAGAACGACTGGGCGATGATGTTCAGGAACGGGTACACCGTCAGGAACACCACCAGCAGCAGGAACACCAGGTTGAAGGCCCGGAAGATCCGCATGGCGCGTGAGACTTTCATATCCTTCACCAGGACGCCTTGGACGGCGCCGCCCTTGATGGCAGTAGCTGTCTTGTTCACCACAGGCTCGTTCCTGCGAGGCGCTTTGAGATCGCGTTCGCTGAGAGGATCAGCGTGAGGCCGATGACGGATTCGAACATTCCGATGGCGGCCGCGTAGCTGAAGTTGCTGGATTCCAGGCCCACCCGGTACAGATAGGTGGAGATGACGTCTGAGGTTGCGTAGTTGAGCGGGTTGTAGATGAGCAGGATCTTCTCGAAGCCCACCGCCATGAAGGTGCCGATGTTCAGGATCAGCAGGGTGATGATGGTTGGCCTGATGGCGGGGAGCGTCACGTGCCAGGTCTGTTGCCAGCGGTTGGCGCCGTCGATCCTGGCCGCTTCATACAGCGATTCGTCCACGCGCGTCAGCGCGGCAAGGTAGAGGATGGCGCCCCAGCCCATGGTCTGCCAGACCTCGGAGCTGATGTACATGGGTCTGAACCAGCCAGGATCCTGCGTGAAGTTCACGGTGGTTCCGAACAACGATTCCGCTATTTGGTTCACAGTGCCGGTCATGGAGAAGTTCTGCAGGATCATGCCGGCGATGATCACCACGGACATGAAGTGCGGCAGGTAGGCCACGGTCTGGACGAACTTCTTGAACTTCTGCGACCTCAGCTCGTTGAGCATCAGCGCGAAGATGATGGGCATCGGGAAGCAGAACACCAGGGTCAGGACACCAAGGATGATGGTGTTCTGGAAGGCCTGCCAGAAGCTGGGATCGTTGATGAACAGGGTGATGTATTTGAAGCCCACCCACTTCTCGCCGAAGATGCTGCCTCCGGGCTGGAACTGGCGGAACGCGATCACGTTGCCGGCCATGGGCAGGTATCTGAAAATCAGGAGATACAGCAGCGGCAGTGCCAGCAGCGTGTACAAGCGCCAGTCGCGTTTGAGTGCCAACTTCCAGCTCCCGGGCTTGTTGCGCCGCTTCTTTGCCGATGCCGGTTCAGGGCCCGCCACCGCCTTGGGTGGAACATCCAGTCGTAATGCCATCAGTCCGCCGCCCGTCCTGCAGTTTCCTCGAGAATCAGGACACCGTTGGCAGGGAGCTCAACCAGCCCGGTGACCGCGCGTCCGCTGAGGCGGTCCGTGCCGCCGTCGAGCACGTCAACGCCGGACGGCGCATCGTTGTGGTTGAGCACCATGAGGAAGCTCTTGTTGGTGCCGTCAGCGGCAACGGAAGCACGACGCCGGACCTGGACTCCCGCGGGCGCCTTCAGTTCCGGCTCCACACCAGCCGCGCGGAGTTGGTCTTCCAGGAACTGGTTCAGCAAGTCCTCGTCAACGCGTGCCGACACGTACAGTGCGGTGCCCAGACCAAAGGAATTTCGGGTGACGGCCGGAGCGCCGGCAAGGCGGCCCGAGGAGTAGCTGGCCAGGACCTCCGCGGATTCGGCGTGCACATGCTCAGTCCAGTAACTCGCGGAGGAGGTGCCGCCGTCGGGCGTTGAGAGCTTTACTTGCTCGTCCGCGCCGGCGAGCGGGTGCATTTCCTCGCTCCAGGCACCGAGGACGTTCCTCAACGCGCCCGGGTAGCCGCCCAGCCGGATGGTGTTGTCCTGGTCCACGATGCCCGAAAGGTAGGAGACCACCAGCCGTCCGCCGTCGGCCACGTAGTTCTCAAACCCGGAAGCAGCAGCGTCGGTGAGGAGGTACGACGCCGGCATGATCACCAGGCTGTACCCGGAAAGGTCGCTGTTGGCGTTGACGAAATCAACAGTGATGTTGGCCTCGAACAAGGGACGGTAGAACCGCAGGACTTCCTGCGCGTAGTTCAGGTCCGACCTCGGCGAGTTGCCGAGCTCCAACGCCCACCAGCAGTCCCAGTCGAAAACGATGGCCACCTTGGCCGTGGACCGTGTGTCCGTCAGGTCGCCGAGGGACTTCAGTTCCTGGCCGAGCTGGCACACTTCCCGGAAGATCCGGGTGTTCGGGCCGGCGTGGTTGACCATGGCCGAGTGGTAGCGCTCGGTTCCGCCTTTGGCTTGCCGCCACTGGAAGAACAGGATGGAATCTGCGCCCTGGGCGATGGCCTGGTAGGAGCCGAGCCGCATCTTGCCCGGAAGCTTGGAGACGTTGACGGACCACTGGCTGACCGCGCCGGTGGCTTGCTCCATCACCATCCATGGCTGGCCGTGCCGGAGTGATCGCATGAGGTCGAAGTTCAACGCTGCCGCAATGTGGGCGTCTTCCTCGCGGGGGTCCGGGTAGATGTCCAGCGCTGCGGCGTCTTCCTCAGCGGCCCAGGCCCAGTAGTCGTTGGTCTTGTAGAAGCGCATGAAGTTGGTGAGGATCGGAAGATCCGGGCTGTGACGGCGAAGGACGTCCCGCTCGGCCTTGAAATGTTCCAGCATGCTGTCCGACGTGAAGCGGTGGAAGTCCAGGCGGCGTGACGGGTTGGACCAGGTGCGGGGTTGGGCGGGGACGCGGACCTGGTTCCAGTCGGAGTAAAGCTGGCCCCACACCGTGGTGCTCCACGCTTGGTTGAGTTCATCCAGGGACGAGTACTTTCGCTGAAGCCATTCCCGGAACGCCTTCTCAGCCCAGGGCCCATAGGACACCGGACCGTATTCGTTGCCGACGTGCCACATCCGCAGAGCTGGGTGGCTGGCGTAGCGCTCCCCCATCTTCTCCGCGAGGGCCAGTGATTTGGCCCGGTACACGGGGTGGGAAACATCGAAGTGCTGCCTGGATCCGAAGCCAAAAATGCTGCCGTCGGGGCGCTCCGGCATGATGTCCGGGTGCTGCTCCACCAACCAGGCCGGCGGCACGGCGTCCGGTGTTGCCAGGTCAACGCCGATGCCGTGCGAGTGCATCAGGTCCATGACGTCGTCCAGCCAACCAAAGTCGAACACGCCATCGCTGGTCTCCAGGCGGCTCCAGGAAAAAACCGCCAGCGTCACCAGGTTGACCCCGGCCTGCTGCATGAGTTGTGCGTCCTCGAGCCACACTTCGCGGGGCCATTGCTCGGGGTTGTAATCCCCGCCATAGGCTATGCCGCCTATTCGTTGGTGCAGTTGCTGCAGCCGCGCCTCGGCTGTCCGCAAGTCCTCAGGGTGGATGGTCATCGTTGTCCTTCACTCGGCCTTCGTCGCCCACATCGCAGTGCGACGCACATCACAGAGAGAAACTATCGTAAAGTTTACGCAATAACAACAGGCTGGTATCGGAAACTCATGAGTAACCTTGAGGCCCTGAATTCCAGTCGCTGCCGCCTCAATGGGGGTGTTTCGGAGCAACAAATCGCAGTCGTAGCGGGCCAAATTGCATGGGTTATCAAGGAAGTTTCCGATGAAGTATGGAAACTATCGGAGGTACCGCCGGTCGAAGCACCCGTGCCAGGCGGGCCGCTACGCTGCCGGGCGCTGCCGAGTTCGCGCGAAGCCTGCGGGATCACTGGGAAAGGAACGGCGATCTCACGCGCTTCCCACGATCTCGCCGCCATCCCCCGCCCACCGAGGACCAGGTTCGAAGCCATTGACACGTGACCAAATGGTCACCTATCCTGAGGCCATGGACACCGTGTTCAAGGCCTTGGCAGACCCCACCCGCAGGGAATTGCTGGACGAACTGTTCCGCAAGGATGGCCAGTCCGCGTCCGCTTTGGGAGCCCGGTTCGAGATGACCCGTTTCGGCATCGCCAAGCACCTCAAGCTGCTGGAAGATGCCGGATTGGTGGTCACCCGCCGTCGGGGTCGTGAAAAGCTGCACTTCCTGAACCCGGTACCCATCCGCCTCATCCACGATCGCTGGGTGAGTAAATACGCAGAACCATGGGCCGCTGCCCTCAGCGACCTCAAATCCAGATTGGAAAGTCCCATGGAAAAGATCTTCGAGATTTACATCAAGACCACTCCGGAACGGCTCTGGGAAGCCATCACGGACAGCGACATCCGCAGCAAGTACCAGTTCGGAAACACTTTTACCTCGGACTGGACACCCGGTAGCCGCTTCGAGATGCACAACGCGAATGCCGGCGCACCGCTCGGCGAGGGCGAGAACATCGAAGTCGATCCCCCGCGACGCCTCGTCCAAACCATGCGTGCGCTGTGGGGCGACGACGTGAAGGCCGAGGGAACGTCGCGCATCACGTGGGAAATCGAACCCGTGGGCGACTCATGCCACCTCACCGTCACGCACGATCAACTCCGCGAAGGCGCCAACGACCAACTCTACGGAGGCTGGCCCATGATCCTGTCCGGCCTCAAAACCTGGCTGGAAACCGGCGAAAAGCTCACCACGCCCGGCTCGCTCATGTACACGTAGGCACAGCTTTTGCGCACAGGCAGAACAGCTTAAACGCGGACGACGACGGCGGGCCGCTGCCGCCGTCGTCGTCGATGCCCCAGTCTCCCGCCCGTTAGGCGACGGGCACGGTCTCCTGCTCTTCAGTAAGCCAGGCCGCCTGCAAAGTACCCAGCAGGTGCGGTGCGAAGTCCTCGCCAATTTCCATCACTACCCGGCAGCGGGCACCGCGCTGCTCCGGGAAGCCGGCGTACTGTCCACGGAGATCGCACACAGTCTGGCCGCGACCGGGTCCGTCCGTGGTGTCCACCTGGACCCGAACGGTGGGAGCCAGGGTCAATTCCACTCCACTGACGGCGATGGCCGCGGCGAGGGGATCGTGCATCGCCGAGCATGCCCGGCCGAAAATGTCGATGTAGAAGCCGAAGTAGTAGCCCAGCATTTCTCCGAGTGCCTGCGACACCGGGTGGTCGGTGGCCAGCAGTTCCTGCCGGTGATTCTCTTCGAGGACGTTGGCCATGGTGACGTCCAGGGGTACCAGGGTGACGTTCCAGTCGGCAGCCAGCACCTCAGCAGCGGCCTCGGGATCGTTGGCGATGTTGGCTTCGGCCACCGGCGTGATGTTCCCCGGGGCCAGCGCCGCGCCACCCATGATGGTGACCTCGGCAATGAGCTCGGGCAGCTTGGGTTCCAGGCGCAGCGCCTCGGCAATGTTGGTCAGCGGGCCAATGGCCACCAGACGCAACTCCCCCGCATATTGGTGGGCCAGCTGGATCAACAGTTCGGCAGCGGTGGCTTTCACCGGTTCGCGGTCCGACTGAGCCAGGTCCACTCCGCCGATTCCGTTGTCGCCGTGGACGTGCGGGGCACCGCCGTGGAAGGTGCCCACCTGCGGATCGTGCGCGCCGACAGCCACCGGAATGTCCGGGTAGCCGGCCAGGTTCAGCAGGTCCAGGGTGTTCCGGGCCCCGCCGGCCGCGCTGACATTGCCACTGACGGTGCCGATTCCTACCAGCTCCGCCCGCGGAGAGGCCAGGAGGTAGGCGAGGGCGAGGGCGTCGTCGATGCCGGTATCGCAGTCAAGGAAGAAGGGTGCGGACTGGGTCATGATGGTCTCTCGTTTCAGGATGGAGCGGACTGCTTGTTGGGCGGGTGGGGTGAGGCTCTGGTGCGTGGCACGCTGAGCCGCGTGCCGACGTCGTGCGCTAAATCTTTTCGCCCTTGGGAGCCGCGATGAACAGGCTGACGATGAAGGCCAGAGCAGTGATGGACACTGAGATCCACAGAGCTGTGGAGTACCCGGCAGCGGTGCCGAGGCCCGCGAACGGGGCAACAATCACGACGCCGAGGCTCGCCCCGATGCCGAACGAGGCACCGTTGATGCCTGGCAAAGCGGCCGGTGCTTCCTTGGGCGACAGCAGGACGGACAGGCCGTTGATGGCCGTGAGGAAGAAGCCGTTGTAGAAGATGCCCAGGGCGGCGATCGCAATCAGGACGGCCACTTGGTGATGCGAGAACAGTGCTGCGGCGATCGCGCAGGCGAGGCTGGTTGCAGTGCCGACCCGGACGGTCTTGATCCAACCGCGGCGGTCGGCGATCCAACCGGCGAGCGGTGCGGCGAAGACGCCGATCAGAGCAGCCGGGGTGAGGAAGAGCAGGGCGGCGACCGACGCGGACAGGCCGAAGCCGTTTTCCTTGTCCTGGCTCAGCAACACCACGGTGAAGTTGATGATGGCAAAGATTCCGGCGAGCGTCAGCACGGTGGTGGCGATGACGGGCCAGACCTGGCGTGAACGGAGGTGGTGAACTGCCACCAGCGGAGTTTCGCGCTTCTTCTCGATGAGCCAGAACGCGGCAAAGGAAACGATGCTGCCAGCGAGCAGGCCGAGGGCGGCAGGCGAGGTCCAGCCGGCCGAAGAACCCGTGGAGACAAAATAGGTGATGAAGACCAGGAACACGGACAGGGAACCTGCGCCCCACCAGTCCATCCGGCCCGGAGCCGCAGCGGACTTGCCGCCGGGGACCACTTTGATGACGCAGACGACGGCGATCGCAGCCAGTACCAGGACAGCGACGAAGATCGACTGGAAGCCAAGGGTCTCGGCCATGAGTCCGCCGAAGTAGCCATCCACTCCGCCGACTCCACCGTTGATGGCAGCGATGATGCCGATGGAGGTGCCGAAGAGCCGGGCCGGCAGGTACTCATTGAGGACGATGTAGGACAGCGCAAAGATGGCACTGGAGACACCCTGCAGGAAGCGGCCGGTGACCAGCAGGGGCAGGGTGGGCGCGAAAATGCACAGCACCGTTCCTGCGCCCATGATCGCCAGGACCAGGAGGAGGGCATTGCGGCGGCCGATGAAGTCGCTCCATCGGCCGATGACCGGACCGGAGATGGCGCCGGCAAGGAAGAACATCGATTGAACCTGCGCCACGGCTTCAGGTGTTTCGCCGAAGAAGGAGCCGATATGCGGGAGTGCCGGAGTGATCATGCTGGCGTTGAGTTGGAAGGCCAGCACTGCCAGGACCAGCGTGGTGATCAGCAGGGCGGCGGCTTTGCCGTGGAAGCGGCCTTCGTCCGTGGCTGCTGCCGGTGTCTGCGTCGATGCTGGGGCCTGCGGGTCGACGGGCTGCGGGTCGACCGTCTGCGGGCCTGTGGCGGTGGGGATGTTCACATCAAACTCCTTTGTCCGAGGGCGCTGGGCGGCGCCACGAGATGTGAGTTGTTATACAAGCATGTATTACGAGCTTGTGCAACCTGTCACACTCATCCGGTACAGTGTCGGTAACCCATCTCAAGTGAGGCACCCTTGACCGACAACGCCGTCCAGTTCCTGTCACGACCCATCGCCACCCAGCCAGGTCAGCCTTTGCGCGTCGCGGCCTACTCCCGCATCGCCGAGGCCATCCGCACCAAGATCCTGCCGCCAGGCTCGCTGCTTCCCACGGAGACCGAGCTGGGCACCATGATGGACGTCAGCCGCACCGTGATCCGGGAAGCGCTGATGTTGCTCGAAGAAGACGGACTCACCCGGGCACGCCGCGGTGTGGGCCGCTTCGTAGCGGATTCGCTCCCCCGCATCGGCATCGAACACATTCGTCCGTTCGACCAACTCCTTGGCGGGCCGGACCAAGACATCCAGGTCAAGCGGGTCGCCGCCATCAAGCAGCCTGCGTCGGAATTCGTGGCTCCTGGCATCGGCGTGCAGCCCGATGAGGACGTGTGGTTCTGGGAAAGCGTGCTCATCAGGAACGGCGAACCTGTTGCCCACCTCCAGGAAAACGTGGCCCAAGGAATCCCTGAAGCCCAGGCCCTGGCCGAAGCGGCAGAGGCTCCCACTCTTTCCGCGTCCACGCTCCTGGAGGTCCTCGGCGGTCTTCCCGGAGTTTCCCTCGGTCCCGGCGAATGCGAAATCAGCCTCAGCACCGCAGGTCCCAGCCGCGCCAAGTTGCTGGGCCTCCGCCCGTCCGATCCCGTACTTGTCCTCACCCAATACGTGCGCCGGAGCGGCAACGCCTTCTACCTCGCCAAATGCCTGGTGGCTGCCAAGGCCGGCCACCTCTCCGTCATCCAGTCCTCCTGACTTTCCCCTGATTTCCTGAACCGACCTTCACCCGTAAAGGACCTTCCATGAGCACGTCCCCTCAGTTTGCTGCGCCCTCATCCCTGACCGTGGTGGGCAGCATCAACCTCGACATCACCGCCACCGCCGGCCGGCTCCCCTCCCCGGGCGAAACCGTGGGCGGCGGCATCCTCCGCCAGCAGCCCGGCGGCAAAGGCGCCAACCAAGCTGTCGCGGCGGCCCGGCTCGCGGGTACGTCCCGCATGGTGGGGGCAGTCGGCCAGGATGACGCGGGCCTCGGCCTCATCAGCGCGATGTCAGGTGCCGGCGTCGACGTCCAGGACATAGCCCGCGTGGACGCCGCTACCGGCACCGCGCTGGTACTGGTGGACAGCGAGGGCGAGAACCAGATTGTGGTGTGCCCCGGCGCCAACGGTTCCGTGTCCTTGGAAGGCGTGAGCTTCGGTGCCGACGAGGCTGTCCTCTGCCAGCTCGAAGTGAACCAGGACGTGGTGTTGGAGGCCGCCCGGCGCGCAACGGGTTTCTTCGTCCTGAACGCCGCTCCGGCGGCGCCAATCATTCCCGAACTTTTGGAACGCTGCAACCTGGTGATCGTGAACGAGACGGAGTATGAGCTGATTCCCGCCCTTCGCGACGCTCCCTTGGTTGCCGTCACCTACGGTGGCGACGGCTCGGCAATCTTCGTCGATGGCGAACGGGTGGCCGAGGCCCCTGCCGTGCGCGTCACTGATATTGCCAACACCATCGGCGCAGGGGATGCATTCTGCGCTGCCCTGGTCCTGGCACTTCAGTCCGGGCTGGAGTATTCGCACGCCCTTGCAGTGGCAAATGCCGTTGGCGCGGACGCTGTCCGGGATGCTTCATCGCAGCCCGCGCTGAAGCCTCTGGAGCACTACATTGAGGCGACGCGGACTGCTGTTCAGCCTGCCTGAGTCAGCCTGGGATCGGTTCGGCCCCTAGCCTTCAATCCGGAAGTCTTCGAACTCCCCTGTTGCTTCGCAAAGCTGGAAGTCGACGTCCGCCACGCGGCCCGGGGCCCGCGACGAACGGAGCCACTTCATGAGGTGCTCAACATCGGCGCCAGTTCCCTCGGCAACCAACTCCACCGAGCCGTCGGGGCTGTTGCGCACCGTTCCCTTCAGCGTGAGTTCGTCGGCTTTCCGGGCAGTCCAGTAGCGGAATCCCACGCCTTGGACCACGCCGGTGATGCGGGCTGTGACGCGCTGGGCTTCGTCAGTCATGGAACCACCTTAACGAAACCTGCCCCTGTCCGTCCCACTCATCGTTCAACGGGTTGTGGGACGAACAAGGGCAGGTTTCGAACCGGAAAACTAGCCGACCACGATGTCCCGCGTCTCGTGGCTGTACGTGATGGTGACCGGGCCGCCGTCGTGGTTCAACTCGTGGTTGGCACCATCGCGCGCCCCGAACGCACCGTAGTTCTCATCCCACGAACGGTTGAGCGCGATCTTGTACGTGTAGAAACCGGCGGGCAGTTCAGCCGTGATGGTCCACACCTGAACCAGCGGGTTGAACTCCATCTGGGCTTCGTCGTACTGCGGCGCCCAGTCCTCGGGAGCTCCCAGGATCTTGTTGAAGTCCCCGGCGATGGCCACAGCATCCGGCTGCGGCACGGTCTCGACGGCGTGACGCAACCCTGCCTTGGCCGGCGCCTTGCGGGTGGCTTTCTTCGCGGCCGGTGCCTTGGTGGCTGTGGCGGCCTTGGCCTTGGGTGCCGACACCTTTGCGGCGGCAACCTTTGGCTCCGCTACGTCGGTAGCCGCGACCTTCGGAGCAGCCGCTTTCCTCGGAGCCGCAGCCCGTTTAGTGGCTGCTGCCTTCTTGGCCGTAGTCTTCGCAGGCAGTGCCGTCGCAGGCGGGGCCGTCGGAACGGGAACGTCGGCTGGAACCGGGGTTCCGGCGTCGAGCGCTGCTCCGAAAGCGGCCGCATCCGGGAAAGCCACGGTCGCACGCAAGCCGTCCTCCGGAATGGTCCAGCCGGAACGGCCCTTGACCAGCCATCCGGCCTTCACCAGCTTGGCCGATGCCGAGGTGAGTGTCTTGTGGCCGCGGGGGATGCCGCCACTAAGAAGTTCAGCCTCGTGATCATTGAAAGGTACGCGGACGATCGCTTCGGCCAGGACTTCGCCGGCGTTGAGGGTTTTCTCGGACCACACGCTTTCAGCGAGGATGTCCAGTACGGCCTTCAAACGAAGGTTGGTGTTCTCGGCGGTGTTCGCGCCCATGCTTCTCCTTCAACGGGTGAATACTCTCTTGCAGTTTGCCAATGAATTGTTAATTCCCGCGACTGCAGAAGGTAAACACCGTGTGTCGTGACCGAGTGTGACATCCCGGACGCCGCAAGTGATCTACGGGTATCGGCTGACTGGGTCCATGGGCCGTTTAGGCGTGGGGAACCGAAGCCTTCACCCACTCGGTGACCTCGTCCAGCAACACCGACTTCCGGGCGTCACTGGCGAACGAAGCACGGATGGAGTTTGCCGCCAACGTGGCCTGTTCCGGCACGGAGAATTCCAGGACCTTGGCCAGTTGTTCAAAGTTGTCGTCCACATAGCCACCGAAATAGGCGGGGTCGTCGGAGTTCACGCAAACGTTCAGGCCGATGGCGAGCATTTCGGGCAAGGGGTGGTCAGCCAACTTGTCCACTGCGCGCAACCTCACGTTGGAGAGCGGGCACACGGTCAGTGGGACCTGCTCCGCCACCAAGCGCTGGACCACGTCCGTGTCTTCCATGCACCGGATGCCATGATCAATCCGCTCCACGTGGAGCACGTCCAGGGCCTCGGTGATGTAGCTGGCCGGGCCTTCCTCGCCTGCGTGGGCGATCCTGCGCAGCCCGGCCTCGCCGGCGCGCTGGTACAGGCGTTCAAATTTCGACGGCGGATTACCCACCTCCGCGGAGTCCAGCCCGATGCCCACAATCGGTGCATGCATGGCAAGGAGCTGGTCCAGGACCTCCAGGGCAGAGTCCTCGGACATGTCCCGCAGGAACGCGGCGATGAGGAGGGTGGAGACGCCAAAGTCTTCTTCGGAGGTGGACAAGGCGTTGGCCACGCCGTTGACGCAGGTTTCCAGTGCCACACCCCGGGAGATGTGGGCTTGGGGGTCCATCATGATTTCCGCGTGACGCACTCCCCCGGCGGCTGCCCGCTTCAGGTAGGCACGCGTCATGTCGGTGAAGTCCTGCTCGGTCTGCAGAACAGCCATGTTGGCGTAGTAGAGGTCCAGGAAGGACTGCAGATCCGTGAACTCGTACTTTTCGCGCAGTTCCTCGATGTCTTCGTACGGCAACTCGATGCCGTTTCGTTCGGCCAGGGCAAAGATCAACTCTGGCTGGAGAGTCCCTTCGATGTGCAGGTGCAGTTCGGCAACCGGGGGCGCCGTGGTGACAGTTTTCTCGTCAAAAGTTTCCACCCTGCAACTCTAGGCCCCAACAATGGCACGTGTCCCGGAGCACTCAACTTGGTTCTCACGCCCGGCACCCTCAAACTGAAAGGATGCAGACTTTCCTCCCCTTCGCCGATTTCCGTGAGAGTGCCAAGGCGCTCGACACCTCAAGGCTCGGCAAGCAGCGCGTCGAAGCACTCCAGGTCCTCCGCGCTTTGGTGATCCCGGAGTACGGTTGGCAGCAGCACCCGGCCGTCCGCATGTGGATGGGCCACGTCCCTGCCCTCACCATGTACGGCCTGGCCATGGCAGATGAATGGATGGACCGCGGGCACCCGGACAACACGCGCGCGAACATCGCCGAGTTCGCCCCGCAGGCAGCCCACCCGGACTACGCCTCCCGGATTGTCATGCCGCCTTGGCTCGGACACGAGGACCTGCACCTCAGCCACCGCTCCAAGCTGCTGGGCAAAGACCCCAAGCACTATGCGCAGATTTTCCCCGGCATCGAGGAAAAGCTGGAATACGTGTGGCCTGAGCCCAAGCACGAGTTCCACCCGGAGGACCCGGAAGAGGACCGCCTCCTGATCCTGCGCTCCAACGTGGAGGACCTCCGCCCGGAGCAGCTCACCACCGTCAGCATGCCGCCGCACGGCAAGGCCAAGTCCACGCCTGTTGCAGACCCCGACGAGTACCAGTTTGTTTACGCGGAGGAGAAGTCCCGCCGGCAGGTAGGCGGCCCCAAGAAACGTCCGGTCGCACCGCGCGAGAAGAAGCCCACGCGGAAGCGCCAGGCACAGGAGCAGGCCTTCAACACGTTGCCCGGCAAAACCGAGCTGGCCGTCCCGTTCGATGATGGCCAGACGTTTGCTGTTGGCTTGATCCAGGGGCGGCCCATCACGGTGGCCGGCCGTTTCGCCCGCAACTTCGAGGTCACCAACGTGATCAAGCGCTCCGACTTCGACTACCCCGCGCTCCTGCAGGATCCCCGGGTCTTCTTCCCGGTCCCGGCACCCGCGCTGTAGCGGCACCTCCCAACGACGCACGACGGCGGCAGTCTGGTTCCGTTTCGACGGAACCTTGGCTGCTGCTTTCGTCGTGTGTCCTGTGAGACGGTGGGTGCACGCACCTACGCAGGGAGTGTCATGGATTTCCAGCACATCATCGAAGCAGTCGGCCGGTACATGGACTTCGCCGGGGTAGCGGTCATGGTGATCGGAGCCTTGGTTTCCGTTCCGATGGCCCTGCGCGGGTATCAACCCAAACGGGCGCAGGGGCTCACGCCGTTCTCCCCGTACCGCTCCTACCGGCAGTTGTTGGGCCGTTCCATCCTGTTGGGGCTGGAACTCCTGGTGGCCGCCGACATCATCCGAACCGTCGCGGTCACTCCCACCTTTGAGAGCGTCGGTGTTCTGGCGATTATCGTGCTGATCCGGACCTTCCTGAGCTTCTCCCTTGAGCTTGAAATCACCGGCCGCTGGCCATGGCAAAAGGAAAAGGACGCCGACTCTGGCGAACCGCTACGATCACAGTCATGACGCAGCCGTGGAAACCGGACATTCTTGGCGAAGGCTTTGAGCAGCAAACGCTCAACCTCGACGGCGGCGCTGACGCCACGTTGGTTCGCTACCTCGGCGCTGACGGGCAGGGCCTGGACACCGGCGCTCCGTGGCTGGACGCTGCTGAAGCCCCTGGCCTCGATGCCGATGTCCTTTACGTTCACGGCTGGTCCGACTACTTCTTCCAAAAGCACCTAGCCGAGTTCTGGCACCGGGCCGGCGCACGCTTCTACGCCCTGGACCTGCACAACTACGGCCGCAGCCTGAGCCCGGGCATGGTCCCGGGCTTCGTCACCAACCTGGCCGACTACGACGCCGACATCGCAGCAGCACTGTCAGAGATGGGCCGCTCCGGTGTTCCTGGCCAAGGCATCCCTGGCCACGATCGGCCGCTCATTCTCTTGGGCCACTCCACTGGCGGGCTCACGCTCAGCCTGTGGGCTGCCCGCCATCCCGGAATGGCGTCGGCGTTGATCCTCAACAGTCCGTGGCTGGAATTCCAGGCGACTGAGCTGGGCAGACGGGCGATCGCTCCCTTGGTGGGGCTCCACGCCCGGCTCCACCCCCTGGCGCCACTGCCGCCAGTGGATCCGGGGATCTACACCCGGGCCGTGTCAGCCACTTTGGATGGTGAGTGGAACTACAACCTCGAGTGGCGGCCAGACCGGGGCTTCCCGGTTACTCCGGCCTTCCTCGACGCCGTGTTCCGCGGCCAAGCCACCGTGGCAGCAGGTCTGGGCATCGACGTTCCCGTGCTCGTCCTTCTCTCGGACAAGAGCTATCTGCAGCCAAAGTGGTCCGCTGATGCACTCACCGCCGACGTCGCCCTCAACGTGGACGCCGTGGCCCACCGCTCGCTGTCCTTGGCGGACACCGTCACGGTGAGCCGGCTGCCGAACGCGTTCCACGACATCTTCCTCTCACCGGAACCGGTGAGGCGAGAGGCCTTCGAACGCATCGGACGCTGGCTGCCCATGGCCCTCCAGCCCTCGGATGCGGAGGTGTGGGAAGCCAGGACCGCGGGTTTGTAGCCCACGCGCGCTGGGCAAACCCGGCCTTGTTCGTCCGCCTCACCGTAGTGGGGACTGTCAGGCGAACAAGACGAGGATTCGACGGCGGTTGGCCTACTTCCCGAGTCCGCCGCTACTTTCCGAGTCCGGCGCTACTTCCCGAGTCCAGCCCTTCGCAGAGCTTCAGCCATGGCCGTGTTCGCGGGCTCCGGGGCCTGCTGGGGTTTGCCCGGACGCCCGCCGCCCTGACGACGATCACGCTGGCCCGGCTGGCCCGAACGCTGACCCGGCTGGCCCTGCCGCGGCGCCCCTTGGCCGGGCTGGCCGGAACGCTGACCCGGCTGGCCCTGCCGCGGCGCCCCCTGGCCCGGCTGTCCGCCGCCGCGCTGACCAGGCTGGCCACCTGCACGCTCGACGGTACTCTGCCCGCCCGAAGCACGCCCGCCGGAGCTGCGGCCGCCCGCTGCGCCGGGTTCGTCGTCGAGCCTCAACGTCAAAGAGATGCGCTTCCGCTCGGGGTCGGCTTCAAGGACCTTGACCCGGACCACCTGGCCGGACTTCACTATTTCGCGGGGATCCGAGACGAACTTGTTGGACAGCGCCGAGACGTGGACCAGCCCGTCCTGGTGCACGCCGACGTCCACGAACGCACCAAACGCGGCCACGTTGGTCACTGTGCCCTCAAGGATCATGCCGGGCTTGAGGTCGGAGATCTTCTCGATGCCCTCTGAGAACGACGCCGCCTTGAACGCAGGACGTGGATCGCGGCCCGGCTTCTCCAGTTCGGACATGATGTCCTTGACCGTAGGCAGACCGAAGGTGCCGTCCACGAAAGACTGTGGATCCAGTGCCGTGGCGGGTCCGCCACCGGCTGCAACCAGGATCTTGCGGGCCACGGAGTAAGCCTCCGGGTGCACGCTGGAGGCATCCAGCGGCTCCGCTCCCCCGGTGATGCGGAGGAAGCCGGCGCACTGTTCGAAGGCCTTGGCGCCCAGCCGCGGCACTTTCTTCAGGTCGCTGCGTTTGGCGAACGGGCCATTCTCGTTCCGGTAAGCCACGATGTTCTCGCTCAGCAAGGGACCGACGCCGGCCACACGGCTCAACAGCGCTGGTGATGCGGTGTTCACGTCCACGCCCACGGCGTTCACGCAGTCTTCCACCACGGCATCCAAGGAACGGTCCAGCTTCGCGGCGGTGATGTCGTGCTGGTACTGCCCCACGCCGATGGACTTCGGCTCGATCTTGACCAGTTCCGCCAAGGGATCCTGAAGGCGGCGGGCAATGGACACAGCTCCACGCAGCGAAACGTCCATGCCCGGAAGTTCGGAAGCAGCCAGAGCAGAGGCAGAATACACGGAAGCTCCGGCTTCGGAGACCACCAGCTTCTGAAGACCTTTGGAACCTGCGGCTTCGAGCGATTTGATCAGCTCGGTAGCCAGCTTGTCCGTCTCGCGGGAGGCGGTGCCGTTGCCGATCGCGACAAGTTCCACGTTGTACTGCTTGGCGAGCCTGCCGAGGGTGGCCAGGGCTTCGTCCCACTTCTTCGCAGGGGCATGCGGGTAGATCGTATCCGTGGTGACCACTTTGCCCGTGCCGTCCACCACGGCCACCTTCACGCCGGTGCGGAGCCCCGGGTCCAAGCCAAGGGTGGACCTGTTTCCAGCCGGAGCAGCCAGCAGGACGTCGCGCAGATTGGCGGCAAAGACGCGCACGGCTTCATCCTCGGCATCCGCGAACATCCGTCCGCGAAGATCGGTGGTCAGTCGGTCCAGGATGCGGCCCCGCCAGGCGAGTTGGGCAGTCTGCGTCAGCCAGGTATCGGCGGGCCGCCCCTGGTTGGCGACTCCGAGGCACTTGGCCACAGCGTTCTCGTACTTGCCGCGGGCGGCGGCCAGGGCGTCGTCGTCGGCGGGGTCCGCCTCGGCGAGATCCAACTCCAGGACGCCGTCCTTTTCACCACGCAACAGCGCGAGCACGCGGTGCGACGGCATGCCGGAGGGCACCTGCGTGAACTCGAAGTAATCCTTGAACTTCTGGCCCTCGGCCTCCATGCCCTTCTTGACGCGGGACACCATGCGTCCCTGCTTCCAGAGGCGTTCACGCAGGTCTTCGGCGAGATCGGCGTCCTGACCCACACGCTCCACCAGGATGGCGCGGGCTCCTGCGAGCGCTGCGGTGGCGTCGTCGATGGAGTGCTCGGCGCTCAGGTACTTGGCGGCCTCGGTAGTGGGGTCGAGCTGGGGATTGGCGAGCAGGACGTCGGCCAGCGGCTCAAGCCCGGCTTCGCGGGCGATCTGGGCCTTGGTGCGGCGCTTGGATTTGAACGGCAGGTAGATGTCCTCAAGGCGCGCCTTGGTATCGGCGCCGACGACGGCGGCTTCCAGTTCCGGGGTCAGCTTGCCTTGCGCGGCAATCGCTTCGAGGACGGACTTACGACGTTCTTCCAGCTCACGCAGGTATCTGAGCCGTTCTTCGAGGTCGCGGAGCTGGGTGTCATCGAGCGTCCCGGTGACTTCCTTGCGGTAGCGGGCGATGAACGGGACGGTGGATCCGGCGTCGAGCAGTTCCACCGCGGCCTTGACTTGCCAGGCCTTGACGCCGAGTTCAGCGGCGATCTGGGCGTGGATGGCGGAATCAGCTGACTGGTGTTGGAGATTTGAAGTCACCATGACAGTTTGCCTCACGTGGCCGACAGTTTCCGAAGGCGGGTAGCGGGAAGGCCTATCCCGGGGACGCCGTTAGTGCTGTAGTTGGACCATGCAGGAACTGCTCATCATCCTTCAGGACGGGTTTGATTCCGATGACGTGACCGTCACCGTCAACGGCAAGGAAGCCGTGTCCGAGCGCGGCATCTCCACCAAGATGCTGCTGGGGATGGCCGACGAAGTCACGGTGGAACTTCCCGCCAAGGGTGCCACGGTGGGGGTGGAAGTCAGTAGCCGACAACTCAGCGCAACCAAGAAGCTCGTGGGGAAACCCAAGAGCCTGATCGTCTCCATCGAAGAGGGCGAACTGGTGTTGCGTGAAGGAACGGGCCGCGAGGCCTTCCTCTAAGGGAGGGCCTCGCGGCGGCTGGCATGGATGCTGCGGAACCGCTGGGCCGGACTCAGTGGGCCATGTGCTCCTTGGCGGAGATGTGCTCCACCATTTCGCCGAGGCGCTGTTCGGCATAGTGGTTGCGGGCAATATCGCCCTGGCTGATGATGCCCACCAACTTGTGGTCGCTGATGACGGGCAGGCGGCGCACTTGGCGGTCCTCCATCATGGTGACGGCCTCGTCCACGTTGGCATCGGCGTCCACCCAGTACGGCTTGCCGGTGGCGAGCTCGCGGGCAAGGACTTCGCGGGCATCCTTACCTTCGGCCAAACACTTGACCACAATGTCGCGGTCGGTGATGAAGCCGGTGAGCTTGCCGTCGCTGCCGCAGATGGGAAGTGAACCGCAGTCCAGATCCCTCATCAGCATGGCGGCTTCCTGGAGAGTTTTATCCTCGGCGATGCACTGCGCATCCGTGGTCATGAATTCACGTACGGCACTCATGGGTCCTCCTTCATCGATTGGGGTGATCGACGCGGGGCCTTCGGCACGAGTCCTTCGGCTCCGGGCGCCGATGATGCCAGCCTACGCCCGGCGGGTACCGCTGACCAGATCATCGGGACCCTCTGCAGTCCAAAAAATGGCCTGGTTTCTCTGGATATAGTCCATTCGCTGGAGTATCCTCAGTGTGGGTTACACACGGCTTCTGGGCATTGGCCATTTCAACTCAACTGAGCCTCATCTGAGTCTCATCACGCGCACCCCGCCCCGCCCTGGACCGTCATGCCGCCTCTGCGCCAAGAGCGCGTGGGCGATCGCATATTTGACTGCTTCAGAGCGAGAAAGATCCCCTCATGGACACCCCCAACGTCCCCAGCACCTACTACACCCCTGCCCCCTCCAATAACCCTGTCCAGTCCCTTCCCTCAACGGAATTCTGGAGGTGCCGGCGACCCGCAGCGGTCAGCGGACGCTATGAAGGCTTCCAAGGCAATCCCGGCCCCATAGGAAGCGCCCTGGACCTCCGTTTGGATATCGACGCCCGCGGCAACGCCGAGTCGCCGGTCATGAACAAGGTCAGCGGCGATTTCTACAGCACCCGCTTCGTCAAGGTCGCCGGTGTCAACCAGTTGGTGAAGACGTATGTGGAGTCCTGGATCGTGGACATCCCTGCCATCACCTTCACCGACACCGACGTGCATGTCCTGGGGACCGTCCGCTTTTGGAAAGGAACCCACCCTGCCACCACCGTGGACATTGTGGTCTCGTGGTCCCATGGTGCTGTTACCGGGGCTGTTGCCACGTTCACGTCCGGCGGGATCCTCGGCCAGCCCTATGCGTGCTCTTACCGTTCGGAGGCCTTCCGTGACATGAACCTGGAGTTGGACTACTGCTCCTCGGTGGACATCGAGCCCAAGGTCCCCATCTACAACAGCCATGCCCACACCAACCGTCCCGCTGACCTGCCCAACCGGACCATCACCATCGAGTCCTCCTATACGGACGCCGGAATCGCGGTCACCATCGATCCGGTCCACACAGTCATCGACGACAGCGCGGCAGGCTTCGCTTCCTGGAACGTCGGAGAACTCCATGACGCCATGGAAACCTCGTTCGGCAAGTACAACTCGGGATGGCCGGCATGGAACATGTGGGGCATCCAGGCCGGTATCTTCGATACCGCCGGCGTGGGTGGCATTATGTTCGACGCCGCTGCGGGCTTTGGCGGGGCAGGCCGCGGACCGGACCGCCAAGGTTTTGCGGTCTTCCGGAACCACTCCTGGTTCACCAACCTCGTCTCCAACCCGGTCACCCAGGATCAGGCGTGGGCCATGCGGCACTTCCTCTACACCTGGGTCCACGAGGCCGGGCACGCGTTCAACTTCCTGCATGCCTGGGACAAGGCCCGCCCGGACTCGCTGTCCTGGATGAACTACGACTGGAAATACGATCAGCGCAACGGCACTGACTCCTTCTGGGGCAACTTCCGCTTCCGCTTCGACGAGGATGAGCTCCTCCACATGCGCCACGGAGACCGCGCCTCCGTGATCATGGGCGGCGATCCTTGGGCCTCCGGTGGGCACTTGGAATCCCCGGCGGGCGCCATGACAGTTTCCGGTCCGGGCAGCGACGTGGAACTGACGCTCTCTGCAAAGGACCACTTCGACTACATGGAACCTGTGTCCATCGAGTTCCGGCTGCGGAATACCACTGACGTGCCGGTCATGGTGGATGGCCGGCTGGATCCCCGCTACGGCAACACCACCGTGTACATCCAGAAGCCCAACGGAACGGTGGTGCTGCACGAATCGGTGGTCTGCTTCTACGGCCTCCCGGAAATGGTCACGCTGGCACCGGCGCCGGTGGGCGACGACGACGGCAGTGATCGCTTCAGCCAACTCGTCCAGCTTGCTTACGGGGTGGAGGGCTTCGCTTTCGACGAACCCGGGCAGTATCTGGTTCGCGCCGTCTATTCCACGGACGGCATCGTGCAGGCGTCCAACACGTTGCCGCTGCGCGTTGGTTTCCCCGTCACCAGGGAAGAGGACCGTTTCGCTCCTGAGTTCTTCACCCGGGAAGTGGGCCTGACCTTGGCGTTTGAAGGGTCAATGTCGCCCCATTTGGAGAGAGGGTTGAATGCCTTGACCGAGGCCGCAGAACGCTTTGGCGGTGAGCCCTTGGGCGTCAAGGCGGCCACCGCCGTCGCGCAGTCTGTGGGTGATGATTTCTATCGCCGCAAGGACGAAAAGATGGTCAAGCACCATAGCGCTGATCCCCAGCGGGCGCTGGCCCTGACCGATGCCGGCCTTGCCAGCTATCAACAGTCTGCCGGCGCGGCCAGCAACCTTGCCTACCGCGGCCTGGTGGAATTGCGCACGGAACTCCATGCGAAGGCGGACAACAGCGCCGCCGCAAAGTCCGAGGTGGAAACCCTTGCAAAGGACCTGGGCACCCGGGGCGCCAACTCCGCAGTGCTGGCCCAGGTCAAGGAACTGATTCCCTCAACTCCGGCGGCCCGTTCCCGCCGGGCGGCTCCGAGGAAGCCTGCCAAAAAGTCGTCGGATGGCTAGCTGGCATATGGATCCTCTGTAGCCGGCGACGGCGGCACTTGCCTCTTGCTCACAGGCGAGTACCGCCGTCGCTCTCTTCTTTCGCGGGTTTGGGCCAGCGGCTATTCCGCGATGTCCTCTGCCCACAGCTCAGGGTGCTCTTCCTGGAACGTGCGCATCATGTCCACGCAACGGGGATCGTCCAGGACCACCACCTCAACGCCACGTGAGCGCAGGAGGTCGAATTCGCCGGGGAAGGTCTCGGCTTCGCCCACCACAACCCGCGGGATCTTGAATTGGATGATGGTTCCCGTGCACATCGCGCAAGGCGCCAGGGTGGTGTAAAGCGTGGTGTCGCGATAGGTCTTTTGGCGTCCGGCCGCCCGGAGCGCGGACATCTCGCCGTGTGCAATCGGGTCGCCGTGCTGGACACGTTCGTTGTGGCCGCTGGCGACCACCACGCCGTTGCGGGCCAAGGCGGCCCCGATGGGAATGCCACCCTCGCTGAGGCTCTTTTGTGCTGCCTGGTAGGCGGCTTCGAAGGCTGGGTCCACGCTGGGGGCTGTATCGGTCATGGGTGCAGTCTAGAGTGGCCGGACGCTATCTTGCCGGAAGTTATTTTGTCGGTGCCCGCTGATAGCTTGGCTACAAGGATTTCAACCGGCGTGGAAGGAAGGTGGGTCGCTGTGTTTTTTCTCGATCCGGAGATGGCGGGCGCCCCGCGGGACCTGGTCTTCTCTGCCAGCGACCTCGTCATTGCAGCAACCTGCGAGTACCAGCTGCTCCGCAAACTCGACGAAAAACTTGGCCGTTCGCCCAAGCCGGACTTCGCGGCAGACGCCATGTTGGAACGTACCGCTGCCCTAGGCGATGTCCACGAGCATCGGGTGCTGGATGAGTTCGTTGACAGGTTCGGGCACTGGGATGCGGCCACCGGCAGGGGCGTTTACGACGTCGTCCCCGCCACGGCGATGGACCGCGCAACCCTTTCGGCCAAGCACGCGGAATCCATCGAGGCCCTGCGTTCCGGAGCGGATGTGGTGTTTCAGGCCGCGTTCTTCGACGGCCAATTCCACGGGCGTTCCGACTTCCTGGTGAAGCAGCCCGGGGGGCTATATGCGGTGTTCGATACCAAGCTGGCCCGCCATGCCAAGGTCACAGCCCTCCTGCAGCTCGCGGCGTATGGAGACCAACTGCTCAAAGCCGGAATCACGCCGGACCCCACCGTCACCCTGGTGCTGGGCAACCGGGTCCACAGCGACCACCCCCTCTCCCAGATCCTCCCTGTCTTCAAGGAACGGCGTGAACGCTTCCTTGGCATGACATCTGCGCATGCCTCGGAGCCCGGCCCGGTGGAATGGGGTGATTCCCGGTACTCAGCCTGCGGCCGCTGCAACTATTGCGCCGAACAGGTCCAGCTGCACCGCGATCTCCTCATGGTCGCGGGCATGCGCATCAGCCGCCGCAAGAAACTCATCGAGTCCGGGGTCACCACCATCGACCACCTCGCCGCCCTGCCAGCGGTCGGCGACTCAACGCTGCTCAGGCTCCGCGAGCAGGCCCAACTGCAAACGGGTACCGGCAACCCTGACGGCACCGTCAGGTACACGGACAAGTCCGGAGAAACCAAGGCCATCAGCTACAACGTCCTCCCGGACAACACCCTCGGCAGGCTTCCCGCACCGGACCCGGGCGATATCTTCTTCGATTTCGAGGGCGATCCCCTTTGGCAGGACCCCGCCACAGGCAAGTGGGGACTGGAGTACCTCTTCGGCGTCATCGAGAACCCCATGGATCCAGGGACGGATCCTGTGTTCCGGCCTTTCTGGGCTCATTCACGCGCTGAGGAAGGGCAAGCGTTTGTGGACTTCCTGGACTACGTGGCCCAGCGCCGGGCCATCTATCCCGGGATGCACATTTATCACTACGCTTCCTACGAAAAGACGGCGCTGCGGAACCTGTCCCTGACGCATGTGGTGGGCGAAACCGCCGTCGACGACCTCCTGCGCCAAGGTGTCCTGGTGGACCTCTTTGACACCGTCCGGCACAGCCTCCGTGTCTCCGAGAACTCCTACAGCATCAAGAAACTTGAACCGCTGTACATGGGCCGGCATCTGCGCTCCGGGGACGTCACCGACGCCGGAGCCTCAGTGGTGGCCTACGCGGACTACTGCACGGCACGCGACAACGGTGATCGCGGGCAGGCTGCGGCCATTCTCGAAGGGATCCGGGACTACAACGAGTACGACTGCTTGTCCACGCTGGAGCTGCGCAACTGGCTGCTTGCCCGGGCCGCTGAGAGATCCATCGTTCCCGGCGGCCCTGTGGAGGAGCACCCACAGTCAGACACCGAGCCGGAGAAGTACGAGGCCCCGCCCGAAGAGAAGGCGCTGTTCGACTATGTGGCGGGTCTGCCGTTGGAAGAACAGACAACGCCGGATTCCCGGGCCATCAGCATCGTCGCTGCCGGAGTCGGGTACCACCGCCGTGAGGATAAACAGCATTGGTGGGAGCACTTCGACCGCTTGGAAAAGCCGACTTCACAATGGGACGAGTCCCGCGACCAATTCGTAGTGGACCACGCGGAGTTGCTGCAGGACTGGGCGAAACCAACACCTCGCAGCAACCCTGCCCGGATCGTGAAACTGCTTGGCCGCTCCGGTGATGGCGCGGGATTGGATCCGGGCAGGAAGTACTTCAGAATGTACGGGACTCCGTTGCCGGATGCCCTGGGTGCCAAGGAATCCACTGTGCTGGGCCGTGCGGGGTGGGGCGGGACCGAGGTCATCGGAGTCGGCGAAGAGGGGGACTTCGAGTCCGTCACCATCGTCGAGAAGCTTCGCAAAGACTCAACCGAGTTCGTCCAGACCCCCATGGCACTGACCCCGGACAGCCCGATTCAGACGACCGGGCAAAGGGCTGCGTTGGCCGCGTTGGCCACCAAGCTCCGCGCGGCGTTACCCTCCTGGCCCAAGGATCCGGCCTTGGACCTGGTCCGCCGGCAGCCGCCGAGGCTGGGTACCCTCGCCAACCTTCCAGCAGTTTCCTCCGGCCCCGATGGCTACATCGATTCCATCACAGCGGCGGTCAAGGATCTGGACTATTCCTATCTGGCCGTCCAGGGTCCTCCCGGCAGCGGCAAGACCCATGTGGGTGCCCACGTGCTGGCCAGGCTGGTGGCCGACGGGTGGAAGGTCGGCGTCGTGGCGCAATCCCACGCCGTAGTCGAGAACATGCTCTGCGCTGCCGTGGAGAAAGCGGGCATCGATCCCCGCCTGGTGGCCAAGGACGTCAAGCACAACGATCCTGTGCCGTGGACTAACTGTGCCAAAGGCGACGTGGAAGAGCTCTTGTCCAAGCCGGGTGGCGCCCTGATCGGCGGCACAGCCTGGACCATGGTGGGTAAGGAAGTCCCCGCCGGGTCGCTCGATCTCCTGGTCATCGACGAAGCGGGACAGTTCTCGCTCGCCAACACCATGGCTGTCAGCCGGGCCGCCAAACGGCTCCTGCTCCTCGGTGACCCACAGCAACTTCCCCAGGTCACCCAAGGCAAGCACCCCGAACCCGTTGATGAATCAGCCCTGGGTTGGCTGTCGGATGGCTACAACACCTTGCCGTCCCACCTTGGCTACTTCCTGGCGTTGTCATGGCGCATGCACCCGGCACTGTGCAGCGCAGTGTCAGAACTGTCCTACGACAACCGGCTCGAGGCTGCTCCTGCTGCAACCATGCGTGAACTCGAAGGGGCGAGCCCCGGAATTTCCTGTGTACACGTTACGCACACCGCCAACTCCACTGCCTCGCCCGAAGAAGCTGTTGAGGTGGTCCGGCAAGTCCAAGCTCATCTGGGCCTGAAATGGCTGGACCCTTCGGACTCCCCGGAACGCCGTCCCCTCGAGGAAACCGACATCCTGGTGGTCGCGGCCTATAACGCCCAGGTCCAGCTCATCAAGCACGAGCTCCGATCTGCCGGCCTCGGGAAAGTGCGGGTAGGTACCGTGGACAAGTTCCAAGGCCAGGAAGCCCCGGTGGTCATCGTCTCCATGGCCGCATCGGCCGCCGGCGAAGTTCCCCGCGGCATGGAATTCCTGCTGGCCCGCAACCGGATCAACGTGGCGGTGTCGCGCGGTCAGTGGCGTGCCGTCGTCGTGCGTTCGCCTGAACTGACCAACTACCTGCCGACCCATCCGGAAGGCCTGGAAAACCTCGGCGGCTTCATGGCTCTCTGCCAGCGGAGTTTTCGTACACCTCATGCCCTTTAGAGGGCGTCTTAGGGGCATCTGCTGTACAAAAACTTAAGGCTTCGTCCAGGACCCGGCCGAAGTTGCTGGCGTCGTGCGCGAAGCGGCCAAGAAACAGCCCGGAAACCCCATCCAGCTGCGGCAACAAGCCGGGTTTCGCCGACCCGCCATAAATGATGGGCAACCTGGCCAACCCGTGCCGGGCCAGCGACTCCCGCAAGGTACCGACTACCCGCGAAACATATGCCGCTGAGGCAGGTTCAGGAGCGCCGATCGCCCAGACGGGCTCGTAGGCGATCACAAGTTTCGAGGCCAGCGACCAGTCGCCGGACACTGCGGCTTTGATCTGCCCGAACACCGTGTCCGCCGCTGCTTCAGGTTCCAGAAGCTCGGACTCTCCCACACACAGCAGCGGAGTCAGCCCGGCATCGACGGCGGCACTGACCTTGAGCGCGATCATCGCCTCGTCTTCGGCAAAGTAGCGTCGCCGCTCAGCGTGACCGATTTCCACAAAGCCCACTCCGAGCTCAGCGAGCATGGACGGTGACACCTCACCCGTCCATGGCCCCTCAGCCCAGCCGCAGTTCTGGGCCCCTAAGACCAGTGGCGAGCCCTCAAGCAAACTCGCTGCCGCGGGCAACACCGGATGCGACGGGATCACGAACGGGACCACCCGCCCGGCCGCGAGGGCCGGACGGGCGTCTACTTCTGCCACCAATTGCGCCAGCCACGCCAAGCTCTGCGCGTAGCCCATATACATCTTGGTGCTGACGCCGATAAACATAGTGTCCAGCGCGGCGTCCGTGGCAGGGTCCGCAGCAGAAGGGAAAGCAGGCAGGTTCACGCTCTATTTCTCCAGCAGTTCGTCGGCCTTGTTGCTGAAACGCTTGGTGCCGAACATCAGCAGCGCGGCCAGGAATGGCAGGACACCCAAGGCATAGACACCCATGGTTCCGGTGTCCGACGCCGTGACCTCGTTGACCGTGGTCCGCAGGATCGGCGCCACGAACCCACCCAGGTTTCCGAGGGAGTTGATCAGGCCGATACCGGCGGCCGCGGCAGTTCCGGTGAGGAACGCCGTCGGATATGACCAGCAAATGGGGCCGGTGGACAGGAAGCTGCACACCGCAAGGGTGATGAAGATGATGCCCAGGGCCGGCATTTGGTTGGCACCGGCCCACGCGGAACCAAAGATGCAAAGGCCCGTGGAGATGAACAATGCTGTGCCCCAGCGACGGCGACGCGCCACGGTGTTGGCTGCCTTGCCAATGAAGTAGCAGGCGAAGATGCCGAAGAACCACGGAATGGCCGCGAGGAGTCCGACGGCGATGCCCACCTTTTGTCCGGTCAGCTGCGCCACCTGTTGTGGCAGGTAGAACGTCACGCCGTAGACGGCCACTTGCAGGCAGAAGTAGATGACGGTGAAGTACCAGACACGGCCGTTGCGCATGGAAGCGAGAACGCCACGAGGACCGGATTCCTCTTTCACCGTGTCCTCGAGCGCCATGACATCGGACAGGGCCCGTTTCTCTTCCTTGGTCAGGAACTTGGCGTCCTGGGGACTGTTGATGAGGAAGAAGTAGGCGGCAATACCGGCCAGGACGGCGAGCATGCCCTCAACGAAGAACATCACCTGCCAGCCGGCAACGCCCGGAACCTGGTCGCCGATGTTGATGAGCCAGCCGGACAGGGGTGCGCCCATCATCTGGGAGAACGGCTGGGCCAGGTAGAAGATGGCGAACATCTTCACGCGAACCTTGTTGGGGAACCAGGCAGCCAGGAACATGATGACGCCGGGGAACAGGCCGGCTTCGGTCACGCCAAGCAGGAACCGGAGAATGATGAAGGACGTTTCGCCCTGGACGAAGGCGAAGCACGCAGAGACGATGCCCCACGTGATGGCGATGCGGGCCAGCCACACCTTGGCACCGAATTTGGTGAGCAGCAGGTTGCTGGGAATCTCGAACAAGGCGTAGCCGATGAAGAAGATACCGGCACCCAATGCATAAGCACCGGCGGTGATGCCCCGGTCCACTTCCAACGCGGCTTCAGCGAAGCCAACGTTGGTGCGGTCCAGGAAGGCCACCACGTACAGGATGACGAGCATTGGCATGAGCCGCCGGGAGGCCTTGGAGATGGCCGATTTGAGGACCGGCGTATCCAGCAACTCCTTCGTGGAATTGGTGGCAACAGACATTGAAACTCCTCTTTGAGTGACAGGAAAATGACGAGTGCGGCGCGGTCAGCCGCACGCAGCCGCGATCAGCGCGGTAAGAAGATGAGCACCAGACCCACGGCGCAGGCGAGGACGCCCACAGCCAGGTAGATCTTGCGTTCTCGTGTCCAGGTCTTCATGTGAGGCCCCTAGTGCATGTACAGTCCGCCATCCACATTCAGCGTCTGGCCGGAGATGTACCCGGAGTCCTCGCTGATGAGGAAGGCGATGGCGGCGGCGATGTCCCGGGTGGAGCCCACACGGTTCACTACCAGGTCCTTGGTGAGCTCGTCCTTGCGTTCCTGGCTCAGCGTGCCGCCCATGATGTCGGTGTCGATGGGGCCGGGAGAAATGGCGTTGACGGTGATGTCGTACCCGCCGAGTTCACGGGCGGTAGCACGGGTCAGGCCAATGACGCCGGCCTTGGCCACGGAGTACGGGGTTTTCGAGAAGGTGCCGCCACCGCGCTGGGCGGAGACCGAGGAGATGTTCACGATCCGGCCGATCCGGTTCTTGACCATGGACTCGGCCACGCGGCGGGTGGCGTAATGGACGCCGTTGAGGTTGATGTTCAGGACCCGGTCCCACTCAGCGGGTTCCAGTTCCAAGTAGCCAACAGGCGAGCTCACACCGGCAACGTTGGCCAGCGCCACGATCTGCGGCAGTTCGTTTTCCAGCTCGTCAATGGCTGCGCGGACCTCGGCTTCACTGGCGACGTTGGCGCCGACGCCGTGGGCCTGAACGCCGTACTCGGCGGCGATTTCTTTGGCTGCGATCTTGCAAGCTGCGTCATCGAGATCAATAATGCCGATGTTCCAGCCCTGCGCGGCCAGGTAGTTGACGGTGGCCCGGCCGATGCCGCGCTCGGAAACGGCGCCGGTGACGATTGCTGTGCGTTCTGCGGGGAAAGTCATGTGGTCTTCTCCTGAAAGGTCTTAGTTGATGGGGGCCGGGCCGAGCTCTTCAATGAGCTGCTGCATGGCCACGTAGGCCTTGTTGCGATAGGCGATGAGTTCCGGAGTGCGCTCGGCGGGAACGTTGAGGAAGCCTGCACCGGTCTTGGTGCCCAGCTTGCCTGCGTCCACCAGGTCCGAGAGGATCTTCGGCGTCGCGAAGCGTTCCGGGAAGCCGGTCTGCAGCGACTTGTAGCAGAAGTTGTAAACGTCCAAACCGGCCATATCCGCAATGGCGAACGGGCCGAAGAAGGGCAAGCGGAAGCCGAACGTCGTACGCACCAGTGTGTCGACGTCGTCCGCTGTTGCGATTCCCTGCTCCACCAGCTGCGCGGCTTCGTGGAACAGCGCGTACTGCAGACGGTTCAGCACGAAGCCGGTGACGTCCTTGACGACGGCGGTCTGCTTACCGGCCGCGTGGACCAGCTCGCGGGACGCGGCAACCGTTGCGGCATCCGTGCCGGCGTGAGGGATGATCTCTACGCCGGGAATGAACGGGGACGGGTTGGAGAAGTGCACGCCCAGGAACCGCTCCGGGTTGGTGACCGCTTCTGCCAGTGCGCCAATGGAAATCGTGGAGGTGTTGGAACCGATCAGGGCGTCCGGGCGGGCAGCGGCACTGATGCGGGCGAGGGTCTGATGCTTGATCTCCAGTACCTCGGGAACGCACTCCTCAATGAAATCGGCGTCCGCTACGGCTTCTTCGATGTCCTTGGCGGCCCACAGGTTCTGCTTGAGGATCTCCGTGGACCCTGCGGGGAAGAGGCCATCGGCGATGAACTGCTCCGACTCCTCCAGCAGGCGGTCGTAGTTCTTCTGCGCGATCTCGGCGGAGACATCAGCCAGCGCAACACGCGCCCCGCCCAGCGCCAGTACCTGGGCAATGCCGCCACCCATGTAGCCGGAGCCGACGACGGCGATCTTCCGGGCTGCGTTGTTGGCTGTCGCTTCGGTTGCTTCCGGTGTGGTCATGATCAGACTGCCTTCGTGTAGTCGGGCTCGTACGAGCAAATGGCGTCCACCTTGGCGGCGGAGGATGAGGTGTGGTCGAAGCGGTGGCCCAGCCACTCCCCTACGAGCTTTTTGGCCAGTTCCAAGCCAATCACCCGCTGGCCGAGCGTGAGGACCTGTGCGTTGTTGCTCAGCACCGAGCGCTCCACTGAGTAGCTGTCGTGGGCCGTGACCGCGCGGATTCCGGGGACCTTGTTGGCCGCGATGGCCACACCAAGGCCCGTACCGCAGATCAACAGTGCGCGGTCGGCGTCTCCCTCGGCCACTTTGCGGGCGGCATCAACGGCGACGTGCGGGTACGCGGTGGAGTCGTTGAAACCAACGCCGACGTCCGTCACTGTTGCCACGCGGGGATCCGCTTCCAGCAAAGCCAGGAGTGCCTGCTTGTATTCGACTCCGGCTTCGTCATTGCCGACGACGATGCGCCAGCCTTCGGTGTTGCTCATGCTTGGGCTCCGTTCCCGGCCGACCGCTGGCCCGTGGGGGCAGCCGTGGCCAGTTGTGAATCGATGAATTGCGAGATCCTCGAGGTGATCAGCCCGAAGGAGACCGCCCCCGGATCGGGATGGCCGAGGCTCTTTTCCGCGAGAGGGCGTGCCCGGCCCTTGAGCGGGCGCAAATCCGCGGTCTTGGCGGCAGCGGACTCGGCAGCCGCAGCGGCAACTGCCAGCGCCCGGTCAACGGGAGCCCCGCCGTCGAGCTCTGTCAGAAAGGCGTCACGGAAGGGCAGGAGCGCGTCCACCATGGTCTTGTCCCCAAGCTCGGCTTTGCCGAGTTCGGTGATGGCGCGGACGAAAGCTCTCACAGCGGCGCCCGCATCCTCGGATATGTATGTTTCGCGATTCCCGAGCGACAACCCGGCGGCGATGACCGCTGATCCCCACAGGGCTCCCGAGGTTCCGCCAGCACGTTCGCTCCAGGCCTCGCCGGCTGCGGTCAGGATGTTTGCAACAGAGGAACCCGCGGCGGCTTCGCCTGCCGCCGCCGCTGCGTCCACGCCGCGCCGCATACCGATGCCGTGGTCGCCATCGCCGGCGATCGCGTCCAGCTTGCCGAGTTCATCTTCATGCTCGACGACGACGTCCCTCACCTGGGCGAGCACGGCGACGGCCAGCTGCCCGAGGTCAGCTGCAGCAGCGGTGGGCTGTTCGACGTCGGCGGTTCCGGCGTCGTCGGCTGTGATGGCAGCACGGGGTGCACGGGGCGCCATGCTGCCCTTGCGGAACGCCGGAGTGTCCGCGGGTGCGGCCCAGAACTGTTCTAGTTCTTCGTCGAGCCACAGCAGCGTCAGCGACAGTCCGGACATGTCCAGGCTGGTCACCAGCTCGCCGCACTCGGGTTCAACAACGGTGAGTCCCGCGGTCGTGAGCAGCTTTTCCACTTTTCCGAACAGCAGGAAGAGTTCGTCGTACTTCACCGTTCCGAGGCCGTTGACGATTGCCACCACACGGTCCCCCGCATCCTCGGGCTTGTCCTTGAGAAGCTTCGAAACAAGAAGTTCGGCCAGCTCGGATGCTGTGGGCATGGTGTGCTCGGAAATGCCGGGCTCGCCATGGATACCGAGACCCAGCGACATCTGCCCGGCAGGCACGTGGAACAGCGGATCCTTGGCGCCGGGAAGCGTGCAGCCGTCAAAAGCCACGCCCAGGGAACGGGTCCGGTAGTTGGTCTTGATGGCCAAGCGCTCGACGCCGTCAAGGTCCAGTCCCGCTTCGGCGGCAGCGCCGGCGATCTTGAAGACGGTGAGGTCGCCGGCAATGCCCCGACGCTTCTCTAGTTGCTCGATCGGCGCACTGGCGATGTCGTCAGTGACGGTGACCGTCCGCGTTTCGATGCCCTCTGCGTTGAGGCGGAGCTGCGCCTGGCCGAAGTGCAGGACGTCGCCGGCGTAGTTGCCGTAGCTGAGCAGGACTCCACCGCCGGCGTTGGCAGCCTTTGCAACGCGGTACACCTGGCCTGCCGCCGGCGATGCGAACATGTTGCCGCACGCCGAACCAGTGGCAAGTCCGGGCCCGACGAGTCCAGCGAACGCCGGGTAATGTCCCGATCCGCCGCCAACCACCAGTGCCACCTGACCGGCCGGGACTTCGGTGGAGCGGACCACGCCGCCGTCAACGCGGGCAACGTACCCACGGTTGGCAGCTACAAAACCGTCCAACGCGTCATCAGCAAAGCTTGCCGGGTTATCAAAAATCCGGGTCATCTTCCTAGACTCCTGCGAGCTGCGTAGCCGGTACCTGGCGACCTTGGGCCACCTGGCTCTTGCCGAGTTCATAGCCTGCGTTCTTCGGCAGGACGTGGCGGCGGAGGTATTCCTGGTTGCTGGCAGTGACGCTGAGACCATCGCCGCCGTAGTGCTCAGTGCAGAGGATGCCCTGGAATCCGACGGACAGCGCGAATTTGAAGGCCTCGCGGTAGTTGATGAGGCCGCTCTCCATCGGTGCGGGCATGGTGATGTAGCTGTCGCGGGCTACATCCTCGTCCCGGATGTAGTTCTTCATGTGCCAGTAATTGGAGTACGGCAGGGTCTTGGCCACCATCTCGCGCCAGTCCTCGATGGGCCGGTGCAGGCGGATCAGGTTGCCGAGGTCCGGGTTTAGGCCGACGTTGTCCAAGCCGATGTCCTGGACCAGCTGAACGGAGGAGTCAGCAGTTCCGAGGTAGGTGTCCTCGTACATTTCCAGCGAGATCAGCACGCCGGCCTCTGCCGCGTGCTTGCCGAGCTCGCGAAGACGGGAGACGGCGTTGCCCCACACTTCCTTGTCACCCACGGGATCTTTGTAACCCTCCACGGTCCAGAACCACAGCTGTTCCTGCTGCTCCGGCGTGATGGCCTGGTGAAGCCCAAAGGACACCACTTCACAGCCAAGCTCGGCAGCGGCATCGATGGTGCGGTGGCTGTAGGCGAGGTTGTCTGCCCAGTCCGTTGCGTGGATGACGCTGCGGCGGATAGCGGAGATGACGGGAACCCCAATGCCCACCTCGTCAGCGGTCTGCTTGAATTCGGTGAGGCGGTCCTTGCTGAGGTCGCCCGGGCGAACCCAGCTGTCGGTCAGGTCAGCGTTCGCAAAACCTGCGTCCTTCACTTCCTGGAGGACCGAAGCCCACACGGAAGCGTCGGCATCGTTGACCTGCTGCCCCTTGGCGTCAATGCCGGGGAACTGCAGGAGGGCCGCGGTGATGGGCCAATTCTCGGCGGTGTACGCCATGATGATCACTCCTTCGTGGAATCCTGTTTCCTATAGGATTTACGAATCAAGCAATGCTGTCAACCCTTTTTGGGAAACTTCCTAGATCCTATATGTCATACATTTAGCTGTGAAGAGAGTCACTTGGGTGTGCTCAGCTCCTGGGAACGGTGAACGTCCAGTGGGGTGGGCGGGCGCCCTCCGAACTGTCGCTACCCCTACCGCCGAATGCACCCGTAACCACTGGTGCATTCGGCGCAAAAGGGTGGGCCATCAACCACGAACGGGCGCGCACGGCGGAAACGGGTGCGAGCCGGGACGGAACGTTGGGCCTAGTCTTCCGGTGCGTCAGCCATGGCCCGGCCCCGGACCTTTTCGACGTGGTCGATCATCATGTCCGCGGCTTTATCAGGATCACCGCTGGTCATGGCGTCCAGCACGGCCTGGTGCTCTGCGATGGCCTGCTCCGCGTC
Source organism: Arthrobacter sp. WCS2018Hpa-7 (assembly GCF_031843805.1). Lineage (NCBI taxonomy): Bacteria > Bacillati > Actinomycetota > Actinomycetes > Micrococcales > Micrococcaceae > Arthrobacter > Arthrobacter sp. WCS2018Hpa-7. The sequence goes on along the minus strand of NZ_JAVTJB010000002.1, from coordinate 92,739 downwards.
GGTGATGCCCACTCCCCCGAACAGCCGGAACCGCTGGATCTGGCCGCCCAGGGTGTTGTACGCCGCGAGCAGGAACTGGTTGTTCGCCTGCGCAGCGATGAGTTGGTGAAAACGTTCGTCGGCTTCCAGGTAGCTGCGGTACTCGGCAAAAGTCCCGCCCCGGGGCGCCGTTTTCAGATCCTCCACGGCCTGCTTCAGGGCATCCAACCCCTCCGCCGTCATGCGGGAACACGCCAGTTTTGCATTGACGGGTTCAATGGAGAGTCTGGCTTCCATCAGTTCCGCGAAGTCTTCGCGGGTGAATACGGGGGCTACTCTGTAGCCCTTCAGCGCCACCCGCCGGACCATGCCGGTGTGCTCCAACCGGGCAAGGGCCTCCCGCACGGGAGTCGGAGAAACGTCCAGTTCACGAGCCATCCCGTCGATGCTCACTGCCGCCCCTGGTTCCAAACGGCCGTCCATGAGCCACTCAAGGAGGGCTTCGTAGACGTGGTCGGCCAACACTTGGCGGCTGACGGGGAAGCCAGCGCGGGCAACGGCCGGGGAAGGATCAGGCATGCCACAAATCCTATAGGAAAGCTCGCGGCTGGCTCGGTAAGCGCAGCTGTCACATTCCTCCCCCCACTGCCCCAGCCGCTTGGGGACCACACGTTAAACCACGACGTCGGCACCCGGGCGTGGGTGCCGACGTCGTGGTCTTGCTGAGGTGCTTTGCGCGGTCAGCGCACGGGAATTCTAGTTCGCGTAGAACGGGTAGTCCGTGTAGCCCTCGGCGCCTTCGGCGTAGAAGGTGGAAGCATCCGGCTCGTTCAGCGGCAGGCTTTCGCGCCAACGACGGGCGAGGTCCGGGTTGGCAATGGCGGGGCGTCCGACAACCACGGCGTCGGCGAGGCCACCTTCGATGATCGCGAAGGCTTCGTCGCGGGTAGTGATTTCGCTGAAGCCGGTGTTCACCAGGAACGTTCCGTTGAAGCGCTCCCGGAGGTCCTGGACCAAAGCACTCTTGGGGTCGTGGTGAAGGATGCTCAGGTAGGCCAGGTTAAGGGGGGCGATGGTGTCCACCAAAACCTCGTAGGTTGCCCGTACGTCTGCCGCATCGGTTTCTGCGATGCCCTGCACGTTGTGCTCGGGGGAAATGCGGATGCCCACACGGTTGGCGCCCAGAGCCTCCACCACGGCATTGACAGTCTCGATCACGAAACGCGCCCGGTTCTCCGGGGAGCCGCCGTAACTGTCCGTGCGGACGTTGGAGTTGGGGGCCAGGAATTCGTGCAGCAGGTAGCCGTTGGCGGAGTGGAGTTCAACGCCGTCGAAGCCTGCCTCGATGGCGTTCTTCGAGGCGGTGACGATCTCCTGAATGACACCCGGAAGTTCGTCGGTGCGGAGTTCGCGCGGCACCGGGTACGGCTGCTTGCCGTTGGGGGTTCGGACATCACCTTCGATGGCAACAGCGCTGGGGCCCACGATCTCGTGGCCACCAGTGATGTCTGCGTGGGAAACGCGGCCTCCATGCATGACCTGCGCGAAGATCCGGCCACCTTCAGCGTGAACGGCGTCGGTGACTGTCTTCCAGCCGGCGATCTGCTCCTCGGTGACGAGGCCTGGCTGTCCCGGGTAGGACTGACCGGCCGGAACCGGGTAGGTTCCTTCGCTGACGATCAAGCCCAGGGAAGCCCGCTGGCGGTAGTGCTCGGCGATCAACGGACCCGGCACGCCATTCTGGCCCGCACGGAGGCGCGTCAGGGGCGCCATCACCAGTCGGTTGGAAAGTTCGAGCTCGCCGAGGGCCAGTGGGGAAAACAGCATGCGCAGTTCCTTTCAGAATGAATCAGGTTCATTCTGAGCAACTGCATGGCGTCTGCAACTATTCCGAAGGAGGCGCAGATCACACGTCGCGCGATTGGAAGGTGGTGCGCTACCCCTTCTCGACCTGCCTCAGCGCGTCATCGAAACACTCGCAGAGAGCCAACACGGCCACAAGATGTGCTTCTTCAGCGTGGGCTGGGTCCGTGTTGACGCAAATGGCTTCGTTGACCGACTGGGCGAGGTCTCTGGAGTCCCTTCCCGTCAGTGCCCACACCCGCGCGCCCTTGGATTTTGCTGCGGCGGCTGCATCACGGAGATCGTCGGTGATGCCTTTCGCTGCGAGCAGGACCACGATGTCGCCGCTGCGTACCTGCTGCGAGATTTGGGCGCTGATGCTGCCGGCACCCTCCGCGCCTGCGTTCCTTGAGATCGAGATGGCCTTGAAAGTGGCGCCGTCCCCGGGGTCGTGGGCGGCCAGCTCGGAGGCGAATCTCTGTGCCTCATGCGCTGATCCATCGCTGCCGGCTGCGAACACACTACCCCCGCGACGGCGGACGCGTGCCAATTCCTCGCCCCATTCGGCAAGCCTGGAGGACTCCCGGCGAAGGGCCGCCACGGCCGGCCCAATCTCGCCCAAATGCCCAAGAACGACGTCTACTGCGTGTCGGCTCGCTTTCGACTCAGCCGAGCGCACCGCCTGACCTGTTCGTCTCTCAACGATGCTCACTTCCTGCCTCCGTTTCTCCGTTGAAACTATGAATTCCTGTCACCATCACGAGGTGAACCCTCACGAGGTGAGCCGTCACGTCCGCTACGGTCGCGCGTCAGGCGCTCACCGTCGTCGTGCGCGGAACGGTCCCGGTCAGTCGCGCGGTCCGCGACGGTGGAGCGTTCATCGGCGCGATCCCGCGTGGCAGGGTTGTTGTCGTCGGCCGTGCGGTTGTGGTCGTTCGTGCGGTCCCGCTCATCCCGGACGTTGGGGTCCAGCTTGTCGGCACGGCGCAGGTTTTCGTCGATCCGCTCTTTGGCTTCGTTGGCCTTCGCGGCATGCTGTTCCGCATCTTTACGGAGCCGGTTTGCCTCTACTTCCGCCTGGAGCGCGGCGGCCTCGGCTTGCGCGGACTCGGCCTTTGCTTGATGCGCGCCGATGGCCTCTTCGGCTGCTTTCTCCCGCAGTTCCTCGGCCCGGTGGCGGTTGACTTCTGCCTTTTTACGGCGGCCGATGACTACCGCCACGATGACAACGGCGATCACTACAACGGCCAGCACGATAATCAGTACCAGTTGTCCTGTATCCATTTGGATTACCTCCCTGATGAGCGGGCTTCAGGGGCGCCGCTCGTGGCCCACGCTGTGCTTTCTCCTCGAGGTGTACCCAGATTGGAGGACCTCGAAACGATTGGCTCTCAGGCCGGCAGCTCCATCCGGAAGCCGCAGCGGCCGTTCCGGTTGAGGACTGCTGCGGCGTCGTGGAACGAAGGATGGTGGGCGCGAGAGCGGTTTGCGTCGCTTGGAACCAGAGGCTTTTCATGGTCGGCACTGCGGACACTCCTCGGTCATCTCTGCCCGAAACTCTCTCCCTTGGCCACCATGTTAACACCAATGGTCAGATTCCTTACGGATTTGCTGGCTGAACCTTGTGCACCCGTTCCATCTCTGCTTCGCTGGAAGGGTCTCCAGCAGGGCGGGACCCACCCAGCCCAAACGCGGGGAGAACCAATCGTGAAAGCAGTGACATGGCAAGGCCGGCGCTCATTGAGTGTCCAGGACGTCCCCGATCCGTCCATCCAGGAACCCACGGATGCAATTGTCCGCATCACGTCCACAGCCATTTGCGGCTCGGACCTTCACCTCTATGAAGTCCTCGGACCGTACATGCACAAAGGCGATGTGATTGGCCACGAGCCGATGGGAATCGTCGAAGAAGTCGGGTCCGGGGTTCACCGGCTCAAGAAGGGCGACCGCGTGGTGGTGCCGTTCAACATCTCCTGCGGGCATTGCTATATGTGCAACCAGGGCCTTCAATCGCAATGTGAGACCACCCAGGTCACAGCCAAAGGATCAGGGGCAGCACTCTTTGGCTATTCCGAACTGTATGGGTCCGTGCCCGGCGGGCAGGCACAGTATTTGCGCGTTCCGTTCGCAGACTACGGACCGGTCAAGGTTGATTCGGATGCCCCCGACGAACGCTACCTATTCCTCTCCGACATCCTGCCCACAGCCTGGCAGGGGGTGGAGTATGCCAACGTCCCCGAGGGCGGCACCCTGGCCGTCCTCGGACTTGGCCCCGTTGGCCAGTTTGCTGCAAGGATCGGCATCCACAAAGGCTTCCGGGTGATCGGGGTCGACCCAGTTCCCGAGCGTCGCGCCATGGCCGAACAGCACGGTGTGGAAACCATGGACTACAGCCCGGACGTCGCCGGGAAGATCCGGGAGGAGACATTGGGCCGCGGTCCGGACGGGGTGGTGGACGCGGTGGGCATGGAAGCGCACGGCTCCCCCGTGGCGTCGTTCCTTCACCGGGCGGTCTCCCTGCTTCCGGACAAGCCGGCGCAGGTTGCCATGGAAACCATGAGCGTCGATCGGCTTGCTGCGCTCCATACAGCCGTGGATATGGTGCGCCGCGGTGGCACGATTTCATTGAGCGGCGTCTACGGCGGCCAGGCCGACCCCATGCCCTTGATGACCATGTTCGACAAGCAAATCCAACTCCGCATGGGCCAATGCAATGTGCGCAGCTGGACTGACGCCCTGCTCCCCTTAGTAGAGGACGACGCCGATCCGCTGGGAGTCATGCATTTGGTCACCCACACCGGTACGCTCGATGAGGCTCCGGCCCTCTACGAGAAGTTCCAGAAGAAGCAGGACGGGTGCATCAAGGTGGTCCTCAAGCCCTGATTGCCGGGTGAAACCCGGAGGGTCAGGCCCTGATTCCCTTGGGCCCCAGCGATTCCGCCAAGGAGAAAGTCATGCTGTTGATGGCTGCTTTGGTGGCCGCATAGTCCATCAGGGACGGGCTGGGATGGTACCCCTGGATGGACGAGGTGTTGATGATGGCGGCACCGGGCTGCAGATGCGGGAGGGCTGCCTTGATGAGCCAGAACAGGGCGTAGACGTTGGTTTTGAAGGTCCTGTCGAACTGCTCGGTACTGAGGTCTTCGATGCCCCGGCTTGTGGCCATCTGGAAGCCGGCGTTGTTCACCAGGACGTTGAGCCCACCGAACTCGGCACCTTCGCGGGCGAAGGCAATGGCCACCGCTTTACCGATTCCGCTTTCTCCCCCGGTGATCAGTGCCCGCCGGCCGAGCAGGCGGTGATGGCCCACGTAGCTCTGCTCGCCGTGGTCGGGCCGCGGATTCATGGCCTCGGTCCAGCCGGGGTATTCCTGGGTTTGTGGCTCGAATTCTCCGGACGGGTACTTGGTGCGGGGATCAGAAGACTCCCCGTCAGGATCGTAGGACGAGGAGACCACGTTGTTGACCAAGGCCATGGCAATGTCCTCGTCAAGGTCTGTGTTCTCCGTTTGTTCGTTGCGGATCTCCTCAGCCATGCTCTCAGTGTAAGCATCCTGACTATCTGGGTGGGGCGTTCAGGAAGCACTCAGAATTGCTCGATAGCCTAGCGATTGTCAGCGTTGGATTACATCGAAGGAGGGCCTATGGGACTCGGAGACAAGATCAGCAACAAGGCACAGGAAGTCACTGGCAAGGCGAAGGAAGCCTTGGGCGACGCCACCAATAACGAGAAACTGCAGGCCGAGGGTGCCGCTGATCAGGCAGCAGCCAAAACCAAGCAGGCCGGCGAGAACGTCAAGGACGCCGCGAAGGACGCCTTCGACAAGTAAGCCGCATAGCACCACAGAACTGAACACACAGCAGAACGCCCCGGCTCCCTCCATGGGAAGCCGGGGCGTTCTGCGTGCACCCAAGTAGGTCGCAGATCAGGCCGTTCTGAGCTCTCAGAACGGCCTGATCTGCGACTCAGTTGGGTTGGGAGGGGTTACTTTTGGGCCGGGAGCACCAACTCGCCCGACTTATCCGTGGACAAGGCGAGGGACGAGATGTACTGGGGTTCGCCGTCGGGCCCGTCCTGACCGGACCGGAGCATGTCCGGACGCTCGAACTCCAGGCCGGTGACGTGGCAAAGCAGCTTGGCATCGCTGGGGTTGCCATCGGCGTCGAACATGGGGAGGTCGATGCCGTCGTCGGTGCGCCGCAGATAGTACCGGCCCTTGGTGGCCAGGGCCAGGACGGGCGGCAACACCAGCGCCAGGCCCACGGCGAAGATGGGCGAGAACGGCTGGACAGCTGCGCCGAACGCCCCGAAGAACACCGCGATGGATACGCCGGCGGAGACCAGCATGGACACGAAGCCCACGGGGTTCACGGCGTAGAGCATGCCGCGGCGGAACTCCGGAACCTTGGGCGAGATCTTCAGCAGGTACTTGTTGATGGCGATGTCGGAGGCCACCGTGACCACCCAGGCCATGGCGCAGTTGGCGTAGAAGCCCAGGATGGTGTTGAGGAACTCGAACATGTTCGACTCCATCAGGATCAACGCGATGACCAGGTTGACCACCACGAACACCATACGTCCCGGGTAGCTCTTGGTGATGCGGGTGAAGGAGTTGGTCCACGCGAGCGAACCGGAGTAGGCGTTGGTGACGTTGATTTTGATCTGGGAAATGACCACCAGCACCACGGCCAGGGTCATGGCGAGCCATGCCGGCATCATTTCTTCGTAGACGCCCAGGAACTGGTGGACCGGCTCGTTGGCTGAAGATGCTGCTGCGGGGTCGAGCTTGGCGATGAGGTAGATGGCAATGAACAGGCCGATGATCTGCTTGATGGCACCGAAGATCACCCAACCCGGTCCGGCCAGGATCACTGCACGCCACCAAGCGCCCTTGTTTTCTGCGGTTTTGGGAGGCATGAAGCGGAGGTAGTCGATCTGCTCTGCGATCTGCGCCATCAGGGACAGACAGACACCGGCGGCCAGCATCACCGAAGCCAGGTTGGGACCACCATCGCCGGAAGCGCCCGTGAAAGCGAAGAAGGCGTCGATGCTCTCCGGGTGGGACAGGAGCAGATAGCCCACGGGAACCACCATAAGCAACAGCCACAGTGGTGTGGTCCACACCTGCAACGTGGCGAGCGTCTTCATCCCGTAGATCACCAACGGAATGATGATGATGGTGGACACGGCGTAGCCGATCCATTGTGGGATGCCGAGACCCAACTGCAGCCCTTGGGCCATGATGGAGCCTTCAAGAGCGAAGAAGATGAAAGTAAACGTGGCAAAGATGATGTTGGTGACCACCGAGCCGTAGTAGCCAAAGCCCGAGCCGCGGGTGATCAAGTCCAAATCGATGTTGTACCGGGCTGCGTAGTAGGCCAACGGGAACCCCGTGGCGAAGATGATCACCGCGGCCACGATGATGCCGAAGATGGCATTCACGGTTCCGTAGGCGATGCCGATGTTCGCGCCGATGGAGAAGTCGGCCAGGTACGCGATGCCGCCCAGCGCACTGGTGGCCACCACACCGGCACTCCACTTCCGGTAGGACCGCGGGGCGAACCGGAGCGTGTAATCCTCCAGGCTCTCCTTCGCCGCGCTCATGGCGTCGGCGTTGCCTGCCGTCGCAGTTCCGTTGCCCGCCGCCGGCGCACCGGTGGTGCCGATCCCGACGGCGGTGCCTGCCGCCGTCGTCGGCTCCAGGGTGGCGGTACTCGTCTTGTCGTCGATCATTCGTGGTCGCTTTCGTCGTGGACTTTGCCTCGCCCCCGACGCTAGTCACGCAGCGCGTCAATTCAGTCACATCCATGTTTCGCAGCTGTAACTTCTGCATCAGCCGCCCCGCGCGGGCAACTCCAAAATCAACCACCTCCGTTTGTACGCACCCCACAAAATCGCCCTTCACCAGCGCGGATACCGTCAAGGACATGACCACCCACGCACCCCATGAAACCGAAGCAGCCCATGAAACCCGGGCAACCCACCCCATCCTGGACACTGCCCGCGAGCAGGTCCTCGAACGCGGCGAGGGACTGAGCGAGGCCCAGCTCATCGAGATCCTGGAGCTACCGGACGAAGCCATCCCGGCAGCCCTGCAACTGGCCCACGAGGTCCGCCTCAAGCACTGCGGCGAGGACGTGGAAGTGGAGGGCATCATCTCCATCAAGACCGGCGGCTGCCCCGAGGACTGTCATTTCTGCAGCCAGTCCGGCCTGTTCGACTCCCCCGTCCGCGGCGTCTGGCTGGACATCCCGGAGCTGGTCAAAGCGGCCAAGGAAACCGCCGCCACGGGGGCCACGGAATTCTGCATCGTCGCAGCCGTCCGCGGGCCTGACATCAAGCTCATGAACCAGATCAAATTCGCGATCGACCGCATCAATGAAGCCGTGGACATCAACATCGCCTGCTCGCTGGGCATGCTCACGCAGCGGCAAGTGGACCAGCTGGCCGAGTGGGGCGTCCACCGCTACAACCACAACCTGGAAACCGCGCGCAGCTACTTCCCCGAGGTCGTCACCACCCACAGCTACGAGGAACGGCTGGAAACCTGCGCCATGGTCAAGGCCGCCGGCATGGAATTGTGCTGCGGCGCGCTGATCGGCATGGGCGAGTCGGTGGCACAGCGGGCTGAACTCGCAGCCCAACTCGCAGCCCTTGAACCGCACGAAGTCCCGCTCAACTTCCTGAACCCCCGCCCCGGAACGCCCTTGGAAAACCAAGGAATCATGGACGGCAAAGACGCCCTCCGCGCCATCGCAGCGTTCCGGCTCGCCATGCCCCGCACCGTGCTCCGCTATGCAGGTGGCCGCGAACTGACCCTGGGCGACCTCGGCACCCGCGAGGGTTTGCTCGGCGGAATCAACGCGGTCATCGTGGGCAACTACCTGACCACCTTGGGCCGCCCCGCCAATGCCGACCTGAACCTGCTGGTGGAGCTGAACATGCCCATCAAGGAATTCCAGAAGTCGCTGTGACCACCGCATTAGGCCAGCAGTACTGCGGCCACTGCGGCGGTGGGGGCGAGGGCAGCGGTGACAGCCCGACGTCGGACGCCCACCGTAGCTGCCAACAGCGCCTGGGGATGGAGCCACCGCGCTTTTGTCCGCAATGCCGGCGCCGCATGAAGGTCCAGGTGACGCCGTTGGGGTGGACCGCAATGTGTTCCAGGCACGGAAGGCTGGCGTCATGAGCTCGCTGATCGAGCGCGACCGTGCAAGCTTGTGGCACCCGTATGCTCCTGCCTCCCCAATGCTGCCGCTGTGGGAGGTGGAAGCGGCCGACGGCGTGGCGCTGCGCCTGCGCGACGAACAGGGCCGAACGCATGAGGTGCTTGATGCGATGTCATCGTGGTGGTCGGTGATCCACGGCTACCGGAACCCCATCATGGATGCCGCCATCCAGCGCCAACTCAGCAGTTTCAGCCACGTGATGTTCGGCGGGCTCACGCACCAACCTGCCGTGGAGCTCGCGGAAAGCCTGCTGTCCATGGCGCCCGGCGAACCGGGACGGCGCTTGGAACGGGTGTTCCTGGCCGACTCCGGATCCATTTCCGTGGAGGTCGCCTTGAAACTGGCCGTGCAGTTCCAGACCGCGACCGGCCGCCCCAAGCGCCAGCGTTTCCTGACCATCCGCGGCGGCTATCACGGGGACACGTTCGCTGCCATGGGTGTGTGCGATCCCGTGGACGGCATGCATTCCTCGTTCCCGGGGTTGCTGGCCGCCAACGTCTTCGCTCCCCGTCCGCCAACGGCCGCAACGGCCACGCCGGCGGGTATCGCAGGCTGGCAGGCTGACGTGGAGCGCCTGGCGTCGCAGCACTCGGACGAATTGGCCGCGATCATCGTCGAACCCCTGCTCCAAGGCGCCGGCGGCATGTTCACCTATCCGGCCGAGTGCGTGCGGATCCTGCGCACCATTGCGGACAACTACGGATTGCTGCTGATCCTGGACGAGATCGCCACGGGTTTCGGGAGAACCGGTGAACTCTTCGCCGCGGACCACGCCGGGGTTGTCCCGGACATCATGTGCGTCGGCAAAGCGCTCACCGGCGGCTACCTCACCTTGGCTGCGACGCTGTGTACCGGCGACGTTGCCCGGGCGGTATCTTCCGGAGGCACCGGGGCACTCCTGCATGGTCCCACCTTCATGGCCAATCCCCTGGCGTGCGCCGCAGCCAACGCGAGCCTGGGGATCCTGGCCACCGGGGCCTGGCGCGAGGATGTGGAGCGCGTTGGAACGGGTCTTGCTGAGGGACTGGCACCGGCGTCAATGCTCGACGCCGTTGCGGACGTCCGCACCTTCGGCGCCGTGGGCGTCATCGAGTTGAGGGACGCGGTGGACGTCACCGCAGTGACGCGCGCCGCGGTCGAGCATGGCGTGTGGGTTCGCCCGTTCCGGAACCTGGTCTACGCGATGCCGCCCTACATCAGTTCCGCCGAGGACGTGGTAGTGATGACCTCCGGCATGGTGGCGGCCGTGAGGCAAACGACCACTCAGGCGGTGTCGGCATGAGCCCGGCTATGACGCAGTGGTTGGAGGACCAGGCCCGGGTCCGCGAGCGCCGGGGGCTGGTGCGGACGCCCGCTGTGCGCGGGTCAAGGGACAGGGTGGTTGACCTTGCCAGCAACGACTACCTCGGCTTGGCCACCGATCCCCGGCTCGCCGAAGCAGCCATGGACGCCATCCGGCGCTGGGGTACCGGTGCCACGTCGTCCCGGTTGGTGGCGGGAACCACGGAGCTGCATCTGGAGGTGGAGCACGAACTCGCGCAGCTCACCGGTATGGACGCGGGACTCGTCTTCTCCTCCGGCTACTTGGCGAACCTTGGCGTCACCACGGCCCTTGGCGGTCCGGGGACGTTGATCATGGCCGATGAGCAGTGCCATGCCTCGTTGATGGACGGGTTCCGGTTGAGCCGTTCCGAGGTCAAGGAGTTCACGCACAACAGCGTTGAGGATGCGGCTGCCCAGCTAACGAACCGCACACAACCGAGGGCCCTCATCGCCGTGGAATCCATCTACAGCGTGGGCGGCGATGCGGCGCCGCTTGCCGAACTCTTGCAACTGGCCGAAACACACGACGCCATGCTGCTGATTGACGAAGCCCACAGCCTGGGCGTCGCGGGGAGCGGGAGCACGCAGGGCCACGGCGCCGTGGCCGGAACCAGGCTCGCCGGACACCCCAACGTCGTCGTCACCGCCACCCTGTCCAAAGCACTGGGCAGCCAAGGCGGTGCGGTCCTCGGCTCGCCCCTGCTGAGGGAGCATCTGGTGAACCGGGCCCGCAGCTTCATCTTCGACACCGCACTGGCTCCCCCGGCGGCTGCCGCTGCGCTCGCCGCCATCGGCATCGTGCGGGCAGAACCATGGCGGTCAGCAGCCGTCCACCGCAACGCAACTGCGCTGGCTGCCCAACTGCAGCCCGTGATGGAAAGGCCCGGCACCGTCGTCGAGCCTTCCGTGGGAGCCGTCCAATCCATCCCCATGCCCTCCCCGGCGGCAGCGCTCGCTGCCAGCGAGGAAGCGAGCTCGGAAGGCGTCCTGGTGGGCTGCTTCCGACCACCGTCCGTTCCCGATGGGGTGTCGCGGCTTCGCCTCACAGCTCGGGCCACACTCACACCTGTTGAGATCGACCACGCCTGCGCAGTGTTGCGCAGCATCCTGGAGAGAACATCATGAAACTGCCTCCCATCATCCTGGTCACCGGCACCGATACCGGTGTGGGCAAGACCATCACGACGGCGGCCCTCACCGCCGCGCTGCAGCTACGCGGACGGACGGTAGCCGTTTACAAGCCGTGCCAGAGCGGAAGCGTGCAGGGCGATTCCGACTGTTCCGAAGTGGCCCGGTTGGCTGGTCCCCGGACTGCGGAGGCCGGCGTCGTTCTTCAAGAGCCTATGGCCCCCGTGCCGGCCGCTGCGCTGGACGAGGTCAGGTTGCCGCCGCTGCGGATTCATGCCGGGCGGATCCGTGAGCTGTCAGCGAGTCACGACTACGTGCTGGTGGAAGGGGCGGGCGGCTTGCTGGTGGAGTTGGACCACGACGGCGGGACACTGGCTGATCTCGGCACGCACCTTGGTGATGAGGCTGGCTTCGTGGTGGTGGCGCGGCCTGCGTTGGGCACGCTGAACCACACGGCGCTGACCTTGGAGGCGTTGGACCGCAGGAGCCTGCCGGTGGTGGGGGTGGTCCTCGGAGCATGGGCACCGACGCCGGGGGCGGTGGAGCTGACCAACAGGGCAACCATCACCTCGTGGCCCGTTCGTTTCCTGGGTGCGGTGGATGCCGGCGCGTCAGGACTGGATCCTGCCGACTTCCGGGCAGAAGCATCCGGATGGCTTGAGGGGTTGCCGGTATGAGCGCAGCGTTGACAGCTGAGACCGGACTTCCGGACGCCGGAACCTGTCCCTATATGGTGCTCCGCACCCCGGATACCGTGAGGGAAGTCCTGCACAGGCCCGACGATTTCAGCCCGGCCAACGCGTTGCTGGCCGTGACCCCGCTGAGCGGGCAGGCACTTCGCGTGCTGCAGAAGGCCCGGTTCGCGCTCCCTCCAGTCCTGGCCAGCAACGATACAGGGACCCACGCGGGCATCCGCAAGGTGGTGGCGGGCTTCTTCACGCCGGCGAAGGTGTCTGCGATGGAACCTCGCATCCGTGGCCTGGCCCGCGAATCAGCAGCCCGTGCAGCTCACCTGCTAGCCACCGAAGGCTCCGTTGATCTGGTGCAGGCCGTGGCCGCCGACCCGCCGGCCATTGTGATGCTGGAGATGCTGGGCCTACCCGTTCGCGATGTGCCTGCGCTGAAAGCGTGGAGCCTGGATTCCTTGGAACTGTTCTGGGGTTGGCCGGATGCGGACCGGCAACTTGAGCTGGCCCACAGCGCAGCCGACTTCTACCGCTGGCTCAGGGAGCTGGTCCTGGAATCCGTGGCCTCACCGAACCCCAACCTCTTCAGCGCACTGGCCCGCCACGGCCTCAGCACCCCTGAGGTCTGCTCCCTGGGGTACTTCCTGCTGATCGCCGGGCAGGAGACCACCACGCAGCTGATCAGCACCACCTTGTTCCGGCTGGCTGAGGGATCCCGTGGCATCTCATGGTGCGAGGCAGCTACAGCATCCAAGGCCCGCGACCTGGTCCGGCACATCCTTGCCACCGAGTCCTCCGTCCCCACCTGGCGACGGGTAGCCAGCAGGGACACGGAGCTGGATGGCCGGCACATCCCCGCGGGTGAGGAGATCCTGTTGGAGTTGACGGGCAATCACGGATTTCCGTGGGCTGAAGAACCCGTCCGGCCCGGCCCCACGCCATATGGCCTTGCTTTCGGCTCGGGGATCCACCGGTGCCTTGGTGCCAAACTCGCGGAACTGGAGGCCGCCGTCGTCGTTCATGAAACCGCGGCAGCCCTCAAAGGTGTCCGGCTGCAGGACTCAACCCCGGAATGGCTGCGACTGTTGTCGTTCCAGGCACCCCGGACCGTAACCCTGGAGCACAAAAACTCCACCTGGGTAGGCTGGAGACATGGGCGAGAGCCGGGACCTCCTGACGCCTGAACAGCGCAGCCGCAACATGTCCAAGATCCGCGGCAAGAACACCAAGCCTGAGTTGCTGGTCCGCAGACTGCTGCACGCGAAGGGTTACCGGTACCGGCTGCATGGACAGTCCGGAGCGGCGAAGCTGCCTGGCCGACCGGACCTGGTGTTCGCGGGCCGGCACAAAGTCATCTTCGTCAACGGCTGTTTTTGGCATTTCCATACGTGCCGCGTGGGTCAGCATGCGCCAGCGGCCAACGCGGAGTTCTGGGAAACCAAGCGGACCCGGACCCGCGAGCGCGACGCCCAGCAACGGGAACAACTGGCCGCGAAGGGCTGGGACGTGTTGACGGTGTGGGAGTGCGAACTGAAGGACCGGTCGGTTCTTGAAGACAGGCTCACACAATTCCTGGAGGACGGCCCGCACTGCTCCCCGTCTACGGGGCGGAAGAGACAGCCGGGGCAGAGCTGACGGCCCGGTCAGTGGCTTTGGTGGGGGTGCCTTGTTCCCATAGTGCGTACGCTGCGGTCCCACCGATGCCGAGTAGAACGGTCATGCAAAAGACGACGATGACCATCAGGCCTGGTGATGGACGAGCACTGCTGTTCATGCTTTTTCCCGCTCCTTGATTCAAGCCTGGAATCCCCCAGATCCGTGATCTTGCCTCTGCTGTCCCACTCTGGGGGCCGCCAATCAAGACTCCCTCTGAGTCCGCTCAAGATTGGATCAAGCTTTCGTTTTCCGGCGTTTCCATCGCTCCGCGGGTCCTACTGTTGAATCGTGAATCTATTGTTTGGAGGCGGGAGGAGTCTGGTGTCTGAGTACGACGACTGCACTGACTCCCTGGTGGATCGCACCGTCCTCACCGAGCTCCAGGCGGAGCTCGGCGGAGACCATGCCATCATCGGCGCCTTCATCCGCAACTATGTTGCCTTGCTGCCTTGGCGGGTGTCCCGGCTCCACAGGGCGTTGGAACACTTGGACATGGAAGATGCCATGGATGCGGTCCTGAGCCTGAAGACTTCCAGCCACATGGTGGGTGCCATCTGCATGAACCGCCTGGCTACCGAGCTGGAAATCAGCATCAGGCTGCTGCCCAACGCGGACCACCTGCACGAGCTCTCTGCCCAAGTCAGCGAAATCGACCGCTTCGTGGGCGGGACCATCAGCGAGCTCGAAACACCACTCCTGTGAATTTCTTCAGCTTATTGAAGAGAAACCATTGACTCGCTAAAAATCTTCACTATAGTTGTGTGAGTTAGCTCACCAACGAAGGATGCGGCAATGACTACCGAGACTCCTGCTCCACCGGCCACCAGCGAACTGCTGGCCACGGTTGGAAATAAGGTGCGCACCATGCGCAAGGCAAAGGGAATGACCCTCGCCCAACTCTCGGACATCACCGGCCTCAGCCAGGCGATCGTCAGCCAGATCGAACGCGGTATGGCCAACCCGTCCTTCACTACACTGGCTCAATTGGCCCACGGCCTGGACATCCCGGTAGGAAGATTCTTCATCGGCCAGGATGAATCCAAATCACCCGTGGTCCGCAAATCCGATCGACGCAACCTTAAGAACGTCACCCGCGAATCCGTAGGTGAAGCAGTGCACGAGCTGCTCACCCCGAACCGCGACGGAAGCATCGAAGCGCAGTGGATCAGCACGCCCCCAGGGCACGACACCAGCGATACCCCGTTTACCCACAGCGGTGAAGAGTTCTGCTACATCGTCTCCGGCCGTAAGGACGTCTTCCTGGATGGCGTCTGCTACAGCCTTGAAGAGGGCGACTCCATCACCTACTCCTCAGAGATCCCCCACTGGTACAAGAACAGCTACGAAGAGGTATGCGTAGCCATCTGGGTCAACGCACCACACGCGTGGTAACCCTGCCGCCCCTCGGCGCCAGCGTTTTCCCTTAACTGTCCGGACACGAAACCGTGGCCGCTGACAATCCTTGCCACTTTCGCATCAAGCGCCTCTTCCACCAGGCGTTCCTGCGTCATACCCTCCCACGCCCTCCGGGGCGTCAGCGTAAGGACACTTCCATGCTCGACACCACAACGACGGACAATGTAGTCCCGTCACCAAAAACCAGCCACTCATCCCCCGGCAAGAACGCGAAGTTCACCCCCGAAGTCCGCAAGGGCCTGCTCGGCCTGGGCCTCGGAAACGCCCTGGAATGGTACGACTGGATGGTCTTCGGCCTCCTGTCCGCCTTCATCGGACCGAACTTCTTCCCCAATACCGATCCGCTCTCCGCAACGCTGAACGCCCTGGCCGTGTTCGCCGTCGGATTCGCGTTCCGCCCCTTGGGTGGCATCCTCCTCGGAACCTTGGCAGACCGCATCGGCCGGCGCCGTGTCATGCTGCTGTCCATCATGCTGATGGCCGGCACCACGCTGATCATCGCCGTCACTCCGAGCTATGAAACCATCGGCCCCGCGGCGGGCATCATCCTGCTGGTGTGCCGGGTCCTGCAGGGAATCTCAACGGGCATCGAAGCGCCGCTTTCCACCTCGCACGCCGTGGAACTCGCCCCGGAGGGCCGTGAAGGCTACGTAGCGGGCATCATGTCCTTCTACGTGAACATCGGGATCCTGCTGGCCTCGCTCATCAGCTTCCTCTGCAGCCTGGTCCTGGGCGGTGCAGCCATGGCTGACTGGGGCTGGCGCGTACCCTTCATCATCGGTGCCCTCTTCGGCTTCGTGGTTCTCTACCTCCGCCGTTCCCTGCCGGAAACCCTCAAAGCAGAGGAAATGGCCACAAACACTCCGCGGGCAGTATGGTCCGGAGTCCGTAAGCACTGGCTGTCCGTCCTTGCCATCATCTTCGTGGTGGGCGCAGCACAGGCGTACAACTACGCCTGGAACGTCGGTCTCCCCAGCGCAGCACGCAGCGGTTTCAAGGAAGATCCCACCGCAGTCTTCGCCCTCACCACCATCCTGGGCGTCATCCTGGTGATCGGCAGCTGGGTCATCGGCAAACTGGCCGATGGCAAGGCGATGTCCAAATGGTTCCTGGTCACCCGCATCCTCGCCATCCCGTCCGTGTTCCTCATGCTGATGTACGTCCAGCCAGGCATCGGCGGCTTCGCAGCGGTCCTCCTGGGCGGATCCATTGTCCTTGTCCTGAACATGACCCTCTACAACGTGGTCAGCTCGTCCCTGATGCCCAAGAACATCCGCGGAACCGGCGTAGCCCTGGGCTACGGGATTGGCGTGGCCCTCTTCGGCGGCACGGCGTCCTACCTCCTGGTCTGGTTCCAATCCCTGAACATCAGCTGGGTCTTCCCGGTCTACGTGGCCGTCCTCTCCATCCTCAGCATCGTTTTCTACCTCGCCGCACGCCGCTCCAACGGCATCTTCGTCGGAAAGTAAGGACTCATCATGAATACGCTTGAACTCAGCACTACGACGGCGGACCTCACCGCCCCGGTCATCTCACGTTCCGACGTCCTGGTCGTCGGCGGCGGTCCCGCAGGTGTGGCCGCAGCCGTCACCGCCGCCCGCTCCGGTGCCAAGGTCACGCTGCTGGAACGCTACTCTTCCTTGGGCGGTTTGGCCTCCGGCGGCATGGTCCTGGTACTCGATGACATGATCAACGGCCAGGAAATCACCGTCACTGGCATCGTCTCCGAATACGTGGAACGCCTCCAGAAGTTGGGCTTGGCCATCGTCCCGCCGGCCGATGACCGCAAGACCTCCGAGGAACTTTGGAACAAGTGGGGCCGTTACGGCACCTTCGACTTCCACTCCCACACCAACCCGAAGCCCATCTGCTACGCCGCAGCCTTCGATCCCGACGGTTGGAAGCGCGTCTCCAACGACCTCGTCCGCGAAGCCGGAGTAGACCTGCGCCTGCATTCCTGGTTCTCCCGCCCCATCGTGGACAACGGCGTGATCAAGGGCGTCATCTGCGAGACGAAACTGGGCCCGCAGGCCTTCATGGCCGACGTCGTCATCGACACCACCGGCGACATCGACGTCGCTTCCCGGGCCGGCGCCAGCTACGCCAAGGACAACTACCTCACCACCCTCGTCTTCCGCCTGGGCAACGTGGACACCAACGCCGCCGAAGCCTTCGAACAGGCCAACCCCAAGGAAGCCCGCGCCATCAACCGCAAGATCAAGCGCCTCCTCGGCGGCGCCTGGGAACTCTGGTGGCTCAAGACGCCCATCGACGGTGTGGTCTGGTGCAACGCTCCGCACATGTCAGGCTTCGACGGCGTGGATCCCGCCGACATGACCGCCGCAGAATTCGCCGCCCGTGACCGCATCTCCGAGGCCGTGGACTACGTCCGCGCCAACCTCCCCGGCTTCGAAAACTGCTATATGCTGGACGTCGCCTCCCAGATGGGGGTCCGCCAGACCCGGCTCCTGCAGGGCGAGTACGTCATGACCAAGGACGACGTCACGCAGCGCCGCCACTTCGAGGACACTGTGGCCCGCGGCCGCGACTACTACTACCCATACCGTTCGCTGCTGCCCAAGGAAGTGGACCAGCTGCTGGTGGCCGGCCGCCACTACTCCGCAACACCGGAGGCGCAGAAGATGTCCCGCGAGATCCCGCCCTGCATGGCCATGGGCCAAGCAGTCGGCGTCGCGGCGGCCCTCGCCGTGGAGAACAACGTCCTGGTCCGCGACGTCTCCGCGCTGGATATCCAGCAGGGCATGCGCCGCCACGGCGCAGACCCGGGCGACGTCCCGTCGTCGAACGCCACAGTGGACGCAACCGCAGCGGTGCCGGCATGAGCACCGTGACAGTAGAACCGGAGCAGCAGGAAAGCACGACGGCGGCACTCGCCGCCGCCGCCCCGGCAACGGTGCCGCTCCCACTGGATGGCATCAAGATCGTGGATTTCACGCAGGTGTTCATGGGCCCGTCCTGCACGCAGCTGCTGGGTGATTACGGCGCAGACATCATCAAGGTGGAGCGTCCCGGCGCCGGCGACATCTCACGCAACTCGTTCCCGGACCAGGACGGCCAGGACAACCCGATTTTCCTGTCAATCAACCGGAACAAGCGCAGCGTCTCCGTGGACACCCGCACCGAGGAAGGCCGCGAAGTGCTGCACCGGCTCTTGGCGGACGCAGACGTTGTGGTCAGCAACTTCCGCTCCGGCGTCATGGAGCGCATGGGCTTCGGCTACGAGGAACTGAAAGCTGCGAACCCCGGAATTATCTGGGCCTCCGGTACGGGGTTCGGACCTGCCGGTCCTTACTCGCACAAGGGCGGCCAGGACGCGATCGCCCAGGCCTACTCCGGCGTGATGTGGCGGCGGGAGTCCGAAGACGCCAAGCCGGCCATCTACCCCACCACGCTCTGCGACTACATCACCGGCATGCACCTCATGCAGGGCATCCTGCTGGCGTTGCGTACCCGTGAAGCATCCGGGGTTGGCCAGCGCGTGGAGGTGACCATGTATGACTCCATGCTGCACCTGCAGATGCAGGAGGCATGCATGCAGCTCAACCGCGGCTACGAGGTCAACTGGGGTGCCATGCCCCTGAGCGGTGTCTTCGAAACCACCGATGGTGCTGTGTGCATGGTGGGCGGTTTCACCCCGGACCCGCTGGCACGGATCTCCGACGCCCTGGGCCTGGACGAAGACCTCACGCAGCGGCCGGAATTCTCCAGCCTTGAGCAGCAGTTCAAAAACAAGCCGGCGTTGCAGGCGATCTTCCGCGAGCATATCGCCACCAACTCCACCGAGTACTGGACGCACCAGCTCGAGGAGCAGGGGCTGCTCAACGCCCCCGTGCACACCCTGGAGCAGGCCTTGGCGGATGCGCAGACCGAAGCCAACGGCATGATCGTGGAGGCCGAACACCCCTCTGTGGGCACAGTCCGCATGCTGAACGCACCCATCCGGCTCTCGGCCACGCCTCCCACCATCCGGCGGGCGGCACCTCGCCTCGGCGAGCACAACGTGGAGGTCCTGTTGGAAAACGGCTTCGACGAAGAAACCATCGAACGCCTGCAGCAATTGGGGGTCCTCCGATGACCGCTGTTGCGGAGTCCCGCGTTGACGCGGTGACCCTCACTATCGAGAACCAGGTGGCAACGGTGGTCATCGACCGCCAGCACGTCCTGAATGCCGTGGACGCTGCCACCCACGCCCAACTCAATGAGATCTGGGACCAGCTGGAGCACGACCCCTCAGTGCGTGCCGTGGTCATCACGGGTGCCGGCCCGCGTGCCTTCTCAGTTGGCGCGGACATGTCAGCCTCCGCTGTGGACAAGACCGGTTTGGAGTACTGGGCCGGACTCGATCCCAACGGCTTCGGTGGCCTGAGCCTGCGCACCACCCTCGATATCCCCGTGATCGCCCGCGTCAACGGCTACGCCTTGGGTGGCGGCATGGAGATGGTGCTGGGCGCGGACATCGTGGTGGCGGCCGATACCGCGAAGTTCGGCTTGACCGAGCCCCGGGTTGGGCGGTTGGCGCTCGACGGCGGCATCCACCAGTTGGTACGGCGGATCCCGTACACGCAGGCCATGGGAATGCTGCTCACCGGTCGGAAAGCCGACGCCGCGGAAATGCAGTCCATGGGACTCATCAACGAGGTGGTACCCGCTGAAGAACTCGACGCCGCGGTGCAGCGTTGGGTGGACCAGATCCTGGCCTGCGCCCCCACCTCGGTCCGGGCTGTGAAGCAGATGGTCACACAGACCACCCATCTCACGGCCAAAGAGGCACGCGGGCTCCGCCTGCCGGCCCTCATGGCTGCCCTGGACAGCGAAGACTCAGCCGAAGGCGTCCGCGCCTTCCAGGAAAAGCGCATGCCCGCCTGGCCGGGCCGCTAAGTAATCCGTCTTCCCGTACTTGCCGTTCGCACTGAAAGGAACCAACCATGACGCAATCTTCTGCGCCCAAAAACCGAGAATCACTGCCGGCCGGTGTGTGGGGCGTTGTTGCCACACCGTTCCAAGGCAGCACGCTGGACGTGGACCTGGACAGCCTGTCCGGGCTCGTGGAGCACTATGAAGCCATCGGCGCCACTGGCCTCACCGTCCTGGGCGTCTTCGGCGAAGCAGCAGCTCTTACCGCTGACGAACGCCGCGATGTCCTGGAAACCGTGGTGGAATGCACCTCACTTCCGTTGGTGGTTGGCGTGACCGCCCTGGCAACCCGCCCGGCCATCGAGGAAGTCCGCGCCGCCCAAAACAGTGCCGGGACCCGGCTCGCGGCTGTGATGGTGCAGGCCAACTCAGCCAAGGCTGAGACGGTGATTGCGCACCTGGAGGCCATTCACCGGGCCACCGGCGCCAAGGTTGTCCTGCAGGACTATCCTCTGGCCAGCGGTGTCAGCATCGCCACATCGGCGCTGATCTCCGTTGTCTCGGCCTGTGACTACGTCATCGCCGTCAAGGCCGAGGCGCCACCCACCAGCGTCGCGATCGCGGAGCTGAAGGCCGCCGTCGGGGTTTCCATCTTTGGTGGCCTTGGCGGTCAGGGCCTGCTGGACGAACTCATGGCCGGCGCAGCCGGCGCCATGACCGGTTTCTCCTACCCCGAGGCACTCATCGCCTGTGTCCGGGCCTGGCAGCAGGACGGGTATGACGCAGCCCAGCGTGAGCTGCTGCCGTACCTTCCGCTGATCAACTTTGAGCAGCAGGCAAAGGTGGCGTTGGCCATCCGCAAGGAGTGCCTGCGCGAACGCGGACTGATCAAGGACTCCGGTGTCCGGGCACCAGCGGCGGGCTTCCCCGAAAGCCTGCGGGCCAGCATGGGAACACACCTTCGCGAAGCCGCTGCGGCGCTGGAAACCGCGAGAACAACAGTGAAGACAACCGTAGGGAGTTTCTGATGGACCTGGGAATCGCCGGAAAGACTGCCCTGGTTGCTGCGTCCACCGGTGGGCTCGGCCTGGCCGTGGCACGTGCTCTGGCCGCAGAAGGAGTGCGGGTGGCGATCGTTGGCCGCCGCCGCGACCGCGCCAAGGAGATCGTCGCGGAACTGCAGGCTGCGTACGGGACTGGCTCACTGGGGACCAGCGGTTTCGACGCCGTGGCCATCGAAGCGGACCTTACCACTGCAGAAGGTATTGAATCCGCCGTCGAACAGACAGTGGCGGACCTGGGCCCCATCGACATTTTGGTCCTCAACGGGCCTGGCCCCAAGCCCGGCGCCGCTGCAACACTGAGCTGCGACGACATCGCCGCGGCCTTCGACCTCCTGCTCAAACCCCACCACGCCTTGGTATCGCACGTCCTTCCGGGGATGCGGTCACGGCGCTGGGGCAGGATCCTGGCCATTGGCTCCAGCGGGGTCTCGGCACCGCTGCCCAACCTCGCAGTGTCCAACACCGGACGAGCCGCGCTGGCCGGCTACCTCAAGACCCTCGCCGCTGAAGTGGCGTTGGACGAGGTCACCGTGAACCTGCTGCTGCCCGGCAGGATCGCGACCGACCGGGTCACCCAGCTCGACCAGGCCGCCGCCAAACGACGCGGCACCTCACTGGAAGACATCCAACTCGAATCCCGTAAGACCATCCCCGCCCGCCGCTATGGAGAACCCGCCGAGTTCGGTGCGGCTGCAGCGTTCCTGTGCAGCGCACCGGCGTCGTACATCACTGGCGTCGCGCTCAGGTGCGACGGCGGCCTGATCCGCAGCCTCTAACCCCCACTACTTTCAAAGGAAACGCCATGACGTCCACAGCTTTGGAAACCACCCCTGCCTTGAAAACCACCCCAGGACAGCCCGCCACCATCACCGCACAACACCTCATCAACGGCCAGTGGCTGGGCGAAGCAGACACCCAGAGGCTGAACCCCGCACGTCCGGACGAGGTGGCTGCGCTCTCCCCCAGCGGCACGGCGGAGGATGTCGACGCTGCCATTTCGGCCGCCGCTGCCGCGCAGCCGGCTTGGGCTGCCCTGCCCGCACCGTCGCGCGGCGCCATCCTCATCGCCGCCGGCAACCTCCTGATCGAACGCCAGGCTGCCATCGCCGAGGACCTGGTCCGTGAAGAAGGGAAGACCCTGGCCGAGGCCAAGGGCGAGGTCAAACGCGCCTCGGACGTCCTCCGGTTCTTCGGCTCGCTTGGTTGGGCGGCCACCGGCGAAGTCCTTCCCAGCGGCTTGCCGAACACCACCATCACCACGCGCCGCGAACCGTTGGGCGTCATCGGGCTCATCACTCCGTGGAACTTCCCCATCGCCATACCGGCATGGAAGACGGCCCCGGCACTGATCAGCGGCAACACCGTGGTCATCAAGCCCGCCGAGCTCACTCCGCTGTCCGCCACCCATCTGGCCCGCGCCCTGCAGGACGCCGGGCTGCCCGCCGGAGTGTTCAATGTGGTGCACGGCAAGGGCCGCGTAGTGGGCGATGCCCTGGCCCGGGATCCCCGCATTGCCGGCATGTCCTTTACTGGATCCACCAAGGTGGGCCTCGGACTGCAGGAGATCCTCAACGCCCGCCGGGCCCGCGTCCAGTTGGAAATGGGCGGCAAGAACGGTGTCCTGGTCCTCGACGACGCCGATGCCCGCAACGCCGCGCAGGTGGTGGCCGCAGGTGCGTTCGGACTGACCGGACAGGCTTGCACCGCGACGTCGCGAGTCTACGTAACGCCGGGCATCCGCGCTGCGTTCCTGGACGCGCTGGTCGAGGAGGCTGCCGCGTACAGCACCGGCGATGGGCTCGAAAGCGGCACCCGGATGGGCGCGGTGGTGAGCCGGCAGCAGTTCGAGCAGGACCAAGCCGCGGTGCGCACCGCCGTCGAACGCGGCGCAACCCTCCTGCACGGACAGTACGACGGCGACCCCAGCGGTCCGCTGTTCTTCCCCGCTGCGGTTCTCACGGACCTGCCGATGGACGACGCAGCGGTCACCGAGGAGATCTTCGGGCCTGTCGTTGCGGTACTTGAGGTTCCCGATTATGAAGCCGGACTGGCTGCCATCAACGACTCCCGCTACGGGCTCACCGCCGGCATCTGCACGGACTCACTGGCCCTCGCCACGGATTTCGCTGCCCGCGCCCAAGCAGGTGTGGTCAAGGTGAACCGCCCCACTGCAGGGCTGGACCTCAACGTGCCTTTCGGTGGCGTGAAGGATTCCTCCACCAACACGTTCCGCGAGCAGGGAAGGTCCGCACTGGACTTCTACACGTGGGGCAAAACCGTCTACACGGGTGTCTGACCCGGCATGAGTTACGTGATCGCCCAGCCCTGCGTGGATGTCAAAGACAAAGCCTGCATTAATGAATGTCCGGTGGACTGCATCTACGAGGGCGATCGCTCGCTCTACATCCACCCGTCTGAATGTGTGGACTGCGGGGCATGCGACCCCGTCTGCCCTGTGGAAGCAATCTACTTCGCCGACGACGTCCCGGATGAATGGGCCGACTACGTCAGGGCCAACGTGGAGTTCTTCGAAGACACCACCCGCGACCACCCGGTGATCGCGGCGGAGCCCCTGCGCGTGGTGTAGCTGTTGCGTGTCACTTAGTTGCTTGACGCGGGAGCCAGCCGGTAACCGACGCCGCGGACCGTCTCAAGCCAGCGGGGCGCCTGGATGCTGTCGCCGAGTTTCTTGCGCAGGTTGCCCATGTGGACCTCAACGGCCCGTTCGTCGGCGTCGCTGACGTAACTTCCGACGTCGTACGGTTCGTTGCGGAGGCGACGCGCGAGGTCGGATTTGGTCCGAACAATCCGTCCGGTTTCCAGCAGCGCAAGCAGGAGGTCGAATTCGGTGCGGGTGAGCTTCAGCTCCGTGCCGTTCAAGACGGCGGTCCGGGAACCTGCCGAGACGGCCAAGCCGTTGTGGCTCACCTCTGGGTCCGCAACTTCCGCGACGTTCCTGGAGTCCGACGACGCGCGGGGCCTTCGCATCATGGCTTCAACCCGGGCGCGCAATTCGCGGGGCCGGAACGGCTTCGTGAGGTAATCGTCGCCACCGGCCTCCAGGCCCATGAGGGTATCGAGCTCCTCGGCGCGGGCGGTCAACATGATGATGTAGGCATCGGAGGATTTACGGATCTGGCGGGCAACCTCAAAACCATCAATATCCGGGAGACCGAGATCCAACGTAATGACGTCCGGATTCAGTTCACGCGCCGACGTCACACCCGCGGATCCGGTGGACGCAGTATGCACATCAAACCCCGCCTGGGATAGAACTACCCTTACCAGCTCGCGAATATCCTGGTCATCTTCAATGACCAGCCCCACACGTACTTCACTCATCGCTGCCCCTCAGCCCCTTCGATAACCTCAGAAGTATATCCATTATGGTTAGGCTGATCTCATGAACCGACTTTCTTCTGCATCCGTGGTGGATGTGCCATGACCCACCCTTCGACTTGGGATTTTGGTGAAAAGAAGAAACTCTTGGTTTTTCAACGCTCTTTCCACGAACATACCCTGAGGATGCGCGTTGTCCTCAGCCAACTGCCGTTGTCAGTTTGTGTTTGTCTTTCGGCCATTCTGGTCTGGCTCTTTTTCCCGGCAACGCTGGAGAATCCATACTTCCTGATATTCCTGCTGAGCCAGGCATTCCTCCTTGCCGTCTGCGTCATTGTGCCGTGGCACCGGCTGCCCTTTCCCAGCTTTCTCGTCGTTCCTATCCTGGACATGGTCTCCATAGGCTTCGGACGTGAAGGTGGACAAGAAGCACTTACTGGCCTCAGCGTTCTGGTGGTTCTTCCTGTTATTTGGCTCTGCGCGTCGGGCCTTTATCCAAAATTGGCCATCGTCCTGTCATTCCTTGGGCCTTTGGGCATTGTGTGGGTTCCCTTGTTTGTCAGGGGTGACGTCACCGAACAGGCCCTTACCAAGCCGTTGCTTTTCCCCATCCTGATCCTTGGAATCGGCGTGTCCGTCAGCGTCCTGACCTTGTCCATGGTGCGGCAGCAGCGCGCGATGGAGGAAAAAGACGAGGCACTCAAAGCTGCCCTGGAGGTCAGCACCAAGCAGGAACGACTCCTGAATACCGTGATGGAAGCCCTGCCGCTGGGGGTAGTAGCCGTAGACGGCGACGGTCATGACATCCTCATGAACCGTCGCCAACGCCAGACCCACTCGCTCGCCACTCCTGCCGACAACGACGATCCCAACGAGTCCCAGCTGCTGATCTTCGACGTCGACAAGATCACGCCGCTGGACGCGGACCGCCGTCCCGTGCGCCGCGCGGTCTTGGGCGAGCGGTTCACCGACCAACTGGTTTGGCTCGGTGCCGGCGAGGGCCAACGCGCCTTCACCGCCAGTGCCCGGCCTATGATGGACGACGCTGGAAAGTTCGCGGGATCGGTGGTGGTGTTCAGCGACGTCACGGACCTGGTGAACGCCTTGGCGGCCAAGGACGACTTTGTTTCCAACGTCTCCCACGAGTTCCGGACCCCGTTGACGTCCATCCTGGGCTACGTCGAGTTGATTCTGGACGACCCCGACGCCCTCGATGCGCGGTCCCGCAAACAACTCGACATCGTCCGGCGCAACGCCGAGCGACTCCTCACTCTTGTTTCCGATCTACTGGCCGTGCGCTCAGGCCAAATCGTCATCCAGCCCCACGCAGTTGACGTGGCTGAGCTGGTCCGGGGCAGCGTGAGCTCCGCGGAACCCCGGGCAGCCAAAGCAGGCATCCGTCTCTCGGTGGACCTTCCCGAGGCGTTGGAAGCCCACGTCGATTCCTCGCGCATTGCGCAGGTGCTGGACAACCTCGTGTCCAATGCCATCAAGTACTCCCCCGACGGCGGCGACGTGGAAGTGGCCGCGTGGGAGGACGATGACTTTGTGTTTTGCCGCGTCACTGACACGGGCATGGGCATGAACGAAGAGGAGCAGGCGGAAGCCTTCACCAAGTTCTTCCGGGCCGGTGGGGTTCGAAAGAGCGCCATACCCGGCGTCGGGCTGGGGCTTCCTATCAGCAAGGCCATCGTGGAAGCGCACGGCGGCACCATCACGTTGGAGAGCGAACCAGGCCGCGGCACCACGTTTACGGTGAAAGTGCCCGCCTGAGCGTTTTAGTTCTTGAGCCCCGCCGCATCACGACGGCGGCCGAACAGGAAGTAGCTGACCGGGCCGAAGAAGTTGATGAACGACACCGCGCGCCAAACAGCCTTTTTGCCTCTGATGCCTGAATCCGGGGTCTTGGCGATGCTGCGCTGCGCGGCCACCAGCAAAGCCAGGTTCAGGGCACCGCTGGCCAGCACCGAGAAGCGTTGGCCCTTGCTCATGTCACGCCAGGATTTCTTGCCGGCCATAATGCCTCCTAGTCGAGGAACGGTTTACCTCTCAGGCTAGTCCGACGCCGATCGGCCCGCCACAGCCTGGCGTACTACTTCGCCCCAGGACTGTTCAGCGAGGTCCGCCACCGCTGCCAGGATTTCCGACGGCGGCAACGACAAGTCCAACGGATACTCCACGATGTCGATATCGGTGTTCAGGATCCGCCGCAGTTTCACATCCCCGCGGCCGGCATAAACCAACCAGGCAGTAGGAACCCGAAGCGCCGTACAGTAGGCCAGCAACTGGTAATGGTCGGCACTGAGCGAGGCCCCGGCGTCGGACGCTGCTTTGTACTTGGAGTCATAGACCACCACGGGACGGCCGCCCAGGAAATGGACGGCATCCGGACGTACGGTGAGGCGGTCCGAGTCATACACGGCCTCGTTCAAGAGGGCCCCGTAGTGGAGGCGCATCTCCCCGGGATGGGCACTCATGGCTCCTCGCAGGGCAGTTCCCACGAATTCCTCGAACACCTTGGCCATGTCCACCACGAAAGACGCTGTTTGCTGTTTGCCCTCGCCGGCTTCAGCGGAGGCATTGCGCAGGATCACTTCAGAGAGCCTCAACACGGGGTGGTACCGGAGATTCATCCGGCTGGCCCGCCACGGCGGCAGCGGTGCACCGGACTGAAGCCGCGTCACGGCGTCGAGCTTTCCCTTGAGCTGCCGCAAGCGGCTCAGGACGTCAGGCCGGACACCGGGAACCTTACCCATCCGTTCCAAAGCGGCCCGGAGGATGCGGTTCTCAGCGATGTCCTCGGTGAATTCGTCGTAGGAGACTTCCAGCGGCACCATCATTCCGGGCCGTCGGGAGATCTGGTCAGAGATCCGGATCCGGCCTTTGACGGTCCGCAGCGATTCCTCCACTGTCAGGTAGCCCTGCAGGACGCCGCGGCTGAGGGCCCTGTCCGCCAACTGCGCCAGCGATTCCGCCAGGGCACTCCACAAATCCGGATGCTCCACGGCCTCCACCGAATGGTCCCGGAAGCCCTGTTCACCTGCGTAGCTGAGGAGGAACAGCAACCGGCTGAGGCCAAGGCGATCCTTGGGACGGACTTCCAACTGCACCGCGGCAGTACGGACCGAGCCCACCTTGCCCACCGGTTCAATCCGGTACAGGCCCATGCCCATCGGCGAGGCCTTCGCCAGGCCGCTGGTATTGATGAACGCTGCGGACTGGGGGTCGAGCTTGTCCACCACGCCGCCGGACAGCTCATCCATGACGATATGCCGGGGGCCCGTGACCCGGCCGGCGCTGGCGGGAGCACTCCCGGCGCTGGCAGGTGCCCGGCCCGGCCGCGGCGGGATGGCCTTAGCGGGCTGCAAGACGTCCCAGCAGCTGGTCCAGGCCGAAGCGCTCCTCCAGCTGTGCCCGGTTCAGTTGCCCGTGGTAGTGCTCTTCCAACAGCGGCATGAGCTCGTACTTCCAGATCCGGCGCAGGCCCGTGGGATTCTGGGCGGCGTTCTTCATGAAATACGACGGCCCGATCATCAGGTCCCGGTCCCAGTCGTCAATAGCGTCGTTGAGCGCATCCAGCAGGTCCGCGTTGAGCGTGTCCAGGCCGCGCGCTGCAAGGAACCGGCGCAACGTGCCGCGGATCGGTTCCTCCTTGGGGTGCAGCTCGATGAACGCGAAACGGCGCCGGATGGCCGCGTCCATCATGGCGATGGAACGGTCAGCCGTGTTCATGGTGCCGATGATGTAGAGGTTGTCAGGCAAGCTGAACGGCTCATTGGGGCTGTATTGAAGGTAGATGCGGTCGTCCCGGTACTCCAGCAGGAAGTACAGCTCACCGAACACCTTGGCCAGGTTGGCGCGGTTCATTTCATCGATGATGAGGAAGTACGGTTTGTGCGCGTTTTCCGGCTTGGCGGCTTCCTCCGCGAGCCGGCGCAGGGGTCCCGCGACCAGTTTGAAGGAGACCTGGCCGTCGTCGGTCTTGTCCGGACGGTAGCCCTCAAAGAAATCCTCGTAGGCGTACGACGGGTGGAACTGGACCAGCTTCACCTGTTCGTCGGTGTGGTCGCCCGCAAGCTCAGCGGCGAGGTGCTTGGCGAGGTACGTCTTGCCGGTTCCCGGAGGACCGTAAAGGACCAGCTGCCGGTTCTCTTCGAGCAGTTCCCCGATTTCCTTCAGCGGTTCGAGGTCCATGTGCAGGGACGCTGCGAACTCTTCGGTCAGGGGCCGGAAGCCCTGCTGGACAACCTCGACGACGGCGGTGGGCGGAGCTTCGTCCTCGCCGTCGGTTTCGGCTTCTACCGGGAGCAGTTCCTGCAGTGCCTGAATGACCCGGGTGACGTCCACCAAAATACCGGGGGTAGACAGCTGCCGCTGGGCATGCCGGGGAAGTTCGGGGATGGCATAGCTGTCATCGAACCAGCGGACTTTGCGGCGGATGCGGCGGTTGTCCTCGTGGTGTTCGGGCTCGCCCAGGACAACGCCGACACGGACCCGGCCCGCGTGCTGGTAGAGCGTGAGATCGCCCGGTTTCATGACCGTTAGGAAGGCGAAGACGGCGGTCTTGGTATCCTCGCGTTCCACGTAGCCAAGGTGCTTGTAGTCTTCGTCCACGGCATGCTGGACCACCCCCGCAGTGACACCCGCGGTCAGGGAACGCAGATGCTCCACGTCCAAGGTGGCTTTCTCTTCGGCAACCCAGGCAGCCAGGAGGTCCGCATTGTCGTGATGGGTGCGCAGGAGCCAGGAGCGACGGCCTGGATCTCCCACTTTGCGCCATTGGCTCACCAGTTGGCGGGCGTACCAGTCGATGCGCTGCCCGGCTTGCTCGTCCAGGTGCAGGCGGATGCGGTGGATGTCCGCTGTGATGTCCTCGTCCGAATCACCCTTGGCACCGCCCACGAGCGAAGCAAAGGCGTCCCGGATCTCCTGACGCTCCACATCCGCCACCACGGGCTCAAAATAGCTGGGCCACACCAGGTACTCGATGCTGCGGCGCAGGGCCGGTTGGTCCTCGGGTGTAGCGGCCGCGAGTTCGTGGAACTTCAGCGGGTCCTCGAGGGCCTCATTGATGGTGGCCGTGTTCTGGCTGTCCACGTGCGCTGCAAAACGGCACAACCACTTCAGGTGGTCCCAGATGGTCCAGTTGAACTCTGCAGTGCGGTCACGGATGACTCCATGGTCCGTCATGCCCTCGTAGAGTTGCTCCGGCAGCTCAACGGCCGGCTCAACCCAGGACGCGGCCTCGGCGACACGGGCGCGCTTCACCCTGAGGGACTTGACCTCGTGCGCGAGCGGCAACGACTGCAGGAACAGCAATTCCACAGCCAGCAACTTGGCCTCACGCGACGCGCCTTCCAGGTTCTGCCGAAGGTTGGTCATCATGGGAGCTTTGGAATCTTCCACCCCGCGCTCAAGCCGTTCCAACAGCTCACCGGCGGCGTCCCCGGTCCACGTCAGTGTCCGGCCGTCCAGCGCTGAAGGTCTCCCCTGCAGCGCCGGACCGAGCACATACCAGGCCGCGTCCTCGATCTCCTTGGAGACTCCGGGGGCGCGGTCAATGGCAGGTTTTACGGAGGAAATCACCATGCCAACTTACCTTGTTTGGCTTACCTAAGCATCTGGATATCCACAGGGCTTGAGTAGGGTTGGTGGGATGACAAGCCTGGACATTGAGAGTATTCGCGCGGAGATCGATGAGTTGGATCGGGAGATTGTGGGGCTTGTTTCCCGGCGGCAGCATTGGGTGGAGGAGGCCGGCAAACTTAAGGCGGATCGGGCGGCCGTCCAGGCTCCCGACCGAGTGGAGAAGGTCATAGTGAAGGTACGGGGCATCGCTGAGGAGTCCGGCGCGGCACCGGATGTGGTCGAGCGAATGTACCGGGCCATGATCGCGGCATTTATCGACGTGGAATTGGCAGTCCACCAGCAGCACAAGCCTTGACCACTTCACCGGTCGGCGGTATGTTTACGTTGACATTATGTTCACGTAAACATGAATGGATCGGATCAAGACAATGTCGTCGACCTCCAACTCCCTGGCCGGGCTAGACCCCGCCCCTGGCGGTGAGCGCCGTGAATACCGGCCATTCTGACGTCGGCCATCACCGCGTGACCCCGCTCTACGTTCCGCCCGCCACCCGGACCCGCCACCGGATCCGCCTGCCCCTGGCAGTACTCTCTGCGGCAACCTTGATCGGCAGCTTCCCTTCGGGTGGTGTTCAGACACTCCACCCCGCCACAGTGCACGCCCAGGCGCACGCCGTTGAACCCGTTCCGGCGGCAGCCGGCAGCCCTGCAGGATCCACTGGTTCCGCGAACGCGTCCGCATTTCAGGCCTCAAGCGCTTCTGCGACGACCCCACCCACCTTCGCGCCTACGGACGCCTTTGGGGCGCTGCTGTGCGAGCAAACGAACACCGTGCGAGGAGCACTCCCTGCCCGCGGCCCCGTTTCAGACGACCGACTCCGGAACGCCTCCGCCATTATGGCGGCTGCGGAAAAGTTGGCCCTGCCCGCCGATGCACGGATCCTTGGCATTCAGGCCGCACTTGGCGAATCGTCTCTCGAGAGCAAGGACTACGGTGACGCCGCAGGGCCGGATTCGCGGGGCCTGTTCCAGCAGCGCGCCAATGGGGCCTGGGGCTCCTACGCCGATCGCATGGATCCCTTTGTCAGCGCAACCAGCTTCTTCCTGGCCCTGAAAGACATCAAGGACTGGCAAACTCTGCCTTCCAGCATTGCCATCCACCGCGTGCAGCGGAACCAGGATCCTGACCACTACACCAAGTACCATCAGTGGGCCGGGGAAATCGCGGGCTTCCTGGGCTCCCAAGGATTGGAAGTACCCGGCACCTGTTTCACCAGTGGCAGCTCATGGAGCGCAACCACAGGTGTCACGTCCCACCGCCCGGCCCGGCCAGGCCCGGGAACCTTAATGTCACCGTTGGTGAACCTGCATCCGAGTTCAGCGTTCGGGTCCCGCACCAGCCCCATTACGGGTTCCGCCGGAGAATTCCATACTGGTCAGGACTACGCTACGGCCTGTGGCACACCGGTGCATTCAGCCGATGAGGGAACCGTGCGCGAGGTCGGTTGGCATCCTTGGGGTGGGGGAAACCGGGTGGAAATCGACCACGGCAACGGCCTGGTCACCACCTACAACCACATGCAGTCCGTCGCAGTCCGCAAGGGAGAAACAGTGTCAGCTGCCGACGTCGTGGGCCTGGTTGGCTCCACCGGTTCGTCCACCGGGTGCCACCTGCATTTTGAAACCATCGTGGACGGCACGCTGACCGATCCGTCAGCGTGGAGCTTGGTAAGCCTGACACTCGAGACCTCCGTCAATGCCCTGCGACTGACCAGCTTCACACCACAGACAGGTCCGACGCCGGCATGGAACCTGCCGCTCTGGTCGCCCGGAACCGCGTTGGGGAACCATGAGGCGCCTGCCGCTCCGCCTTCGGCACCGGGACCCACACCGCCGGCCACAGCCGCGCCGGCACCGTTCGCGCCGCCAACCACTCCCCCAGCACCGACACCGGGCCCCACGCTGACTACGGCAGGTCCGACGTCACCGCCCACGGCACCGGGTGTGCCAACAACGCCGCCAACCACGGCTCCCACCGCCCCGGTTGCGCCGGTGATGCCTACAGCACCACGAACTACGGAACCAACGGCTCCGCCAACCACCGCACCGGTAACGCCCACGGCACCGCCAACTACGGAACCCATCGTTCCGCCCACCACGGATCCGGCACCGGTCGAACCCATCGCACCGCCCAGTACACCAGCCCCGGAACCACTGGCGCCGACCGCACCGGCCATACCGCCTACCGCAACACCCGTCTCACCGGTGATCGCACCGGCCCCGGCACCGGCGGCTATCCTGCCAACCACCACACCGGTCGCACCGACCATGGACCCAACGGCGCCGGCCATCTTTCCGACTACCGCACCGGCCGCCACGGCGACTGCCGTGCCTGCGATTCCCTGAGGCGGCCCCGCACAGGGATGAATGGAAATGGCCGCGCAGCCCGGCGCCCTCAGGGCCCGGGCCGCGCAGCCGGAGAGCTAGCTGCCGTCGCGGAGGTTCTCCGGCGCTGTCTCAATAAACTCGATGCTGTCGAATCGTGCTTCGCAGCTCTCCCCCATGGGTGCCTGCGACATGAACCCAACGCGGACTGGTTTGTCGGTGTACAGCCTGAAGAGACGGACAAAGGACCATTCCTGCCCGTCAGCTGACCAATGGAACGCCCACGCGGGACCCACCCGACTGACCCGCAAGTAGACCCACGGAGCGGTCACCACGGGACCGTTGGAGTCGTCAGAGTAGGTATTGGTCACCACGCTGACCACCATGGCTTCCCCTTGCGGGGAGTATTCGAAGCAGACCTTGGCCCAGTGGTCGTTGTCCGCCCACAAAGCCAGCACGCCGGCGTCGAACGTTGTTCGCAGTGAGGCGACCATGACTCTCGCTGACAGCGAGAAGGACGTGGGAGCGGTGAAAGCCAGGGCTGAAGCCCGGTGCTGCTGTTCGCCGCCAAGTGAATCGTTGGACCAATCGACGCCGGGCGCTGCCGTAAGCGTCAGTGTTCCCTCGGCTTCGTCGTAGCTCGCATGGCTGGCCGATGACGTCCACTCAACAGGCGGAAGTCCAGCGAGTTCGGGAATCAATGCACGCTCCTTGTAATCAGCAATCAGGATATTTCTCTGCAACTCTTGCATACTGAACACAAAATAGTCCGGCTCCCCAGGAGCCGGACCACTAATGCGTCTACTCGAACAGCGACAACGTCAGGTTCGCGGTGTAGTCGCCGGGCGCGACCGTAGCTGGCGTACGGAGGAACAATCCGGCCGTTGCGGTCCACTGGCCTTCAGGCGCAATAGCCGCAGAGTCCAAGGCCAAAGCCAGCAGTTCCTGGCCCACCAGGCCCACCGCGTCCGGGCCCGAATCCATGACCGTCTCGACGACGTCACCCTCCGCGACCTGGCCCGAGTCGCCACCGTCAATCAGAGATGGGGACCACCCCAGATGTCCGGCTCCGATTGCCGGCTGGCCTGTGGCGCCTGTGAAGTCGGTTGATGTACCGATGACATACCAGCCGGCGCCGGCCGGGATCTGGTCCGGCTGGCGCGTATCAGTCACCGTTACCGTGGGCAGCGAACCCGTGAACTGGCGGACGGTGGGAGACGAGCCGGCTTCGGTCAGGGTGGCCGTGGTTCCTGCCACGCTCATGGCCAAAATTCCAGGCTCATCGATCTGCGTGATCGCCACATTCACGTCGACGTCCTGGTCGCCATGGTTTTCTTCAGCCAGTGCGGCTCCGGCCACGCCGGCCAGTACGGCAGTGCCAGCGGCAACTGCTGAGATTCTTACGATCAAGCTTGCTTTGCTCATCGTCTTGCTCCTTCGTTGCAATGCGGGGAGATACATATCCATGTGTCGGTTGAGGGAATCGAACGGGGCGGACTCCGTGCTCGTATACGGAATCCGGTTCGGCGAGATTCCACCCTCCCTCGCCCGTGAAAAACGGTTGCCTTCAGGGCGAGTGGGCGTGCTGGGCGATGCGCGGCTGTGCGCACCGAAGCAGGTGATTCAGGTAACCAGGTGCAAGGATTCTTAAGAATGTTTACGTAAACTTACACGGAATATTGGCACCCAGCAAGGGGTTTTTGTACCTTTTGGCGGGGCGTGCATCCATGATGTCGCATCCTTGGCCTAGCCGCCCGTGGGAAGGCGTCGCGTAGCGGCTTGCCCGCGCCCGACGAACAGGAGGAGCACCCCGGTCCCGCCGCAGAGCCCGGCAGCCATGAGGGCTCCCAAGGGGTCGAGGCCCGTCGCGGAGAGCCCATTCGGACTGCACTGGCCGCTGCAGTGAGCACGTGGCGTAATCTCAACGCTCAGTTGGATGTCGGAGCCGTTGATCTCCGAAGCCCAGCTCGGCGTGAGCCCCAGCACCAAGCTGAAGGCGACCAGAACGCAAGACAACAGGATCCTGGCCGAGTCCGCGGCACGAAGGCGGACAGTGATGCGCCGGCGGGACGAGCGAGCGGCGTCGGGTCTGACCAGCGATCCCTTCACCTCAGGCGTACTGCCTTTCATACGTGTAGCCGTAGGGCACGTCCGGTGAGAGTTCCACCGTGTAGGACGCATAGTCCAGCCGCGTGACCAGGATTCCGCAGCGGCCTTCATTGCGCGCACGCTGCTCCGCAGCCTGGATGGCGGCGTTGAGGTTGATTTCCATGGTGGTCTTGCTGGTAGCCGTGACGGTAGCCAGCAGTTCCGGGGCGTCGATCATGATGTTCCTTTGGGATAGTGCGTTGCAGTGCTAGTGGGTGGATAACTTCTGGTTCCCGGCTGCCGCCCAGGCGCTGGAGATCATGTCTCGGAGCGTATGCCTCGGTTCCCAGGCGATGTCCCGGCGTGCCAGTTCGCCGGAAGCGACGATCCGGGCAGGATCGCCGGGCCGGGCTGCGCAAATCTGTGGAGCGAACTGAATCTCCGTCACAGAGGCCATTTCGGTCATGATCTGACGGACAGATACCCCGGTACCGCTGCCAAGGTTGTAGACGGGTTCAAGATCAACGCCCTCCTGGAGTTTCCGGGCAGCTTCCACGTGGGCCGCGGCAACGTCGGCAACGTGGACGTAATCCCTGACGCAGCTGCCGTCCGGCGTGGCATAGGCGGTACCAAAGATCTTCGGCGTTGCGCCATCCTTCAGCGCTTGGAAGACCAAGGGGAACAGGTTGTGCGGACTGACATCCACCACGTCCGGAATCCCGGAGCCAACAACGTTGAAATACCGGAGGGATGTATGGCGAAGCCCGGTTGCCCGTGATTGGTCTGCGATGAGCCACTCACCAATGAGCTTGGATTCGCCATAGGGAGATTCCGGCCTCGTGGGCGTCGATTCGGTCACGAGATCCACGTCAGTGTTCCCATACACGGCGGCGCTCGAGGAAAAAACGATCGCCCGTACAGAGGCTGCTTCCATGGCGGCGAGCAGGTTTCCCGTACCGGTGACGTTCTGGAAATAGGTGTGAAGCGGCCATTCAACCGATAAACCGGCGTACTTGAAACCCGCTAAGTGGATCACGCCGGCCACGTCGTGGCGTGCGAAGACGTCCTTAAGGAAACCAGTATCCAGCAGTGATCCCTGTTCGAAGGCTGCGCCTTCCTGCACAAATCCGCGCTTGCCGCTGGACAGGTCATCGATGACCACCACGTCGTGGCCGTCATCCATGAGTGCTTGGGCTACGTGGGAGCCGATGTAGCCGGCTCCTCCAGTTACTAGCCATGCCATGGTCAGTTCTCTCCTCTATGGTGGTTGCCCTGTGCGGGGCCGAGCCGGTGTGAAATCCCCCAGGTCGAGATCCATTCCTCCCCCGGTTCAAGCCAGCGCAGGCCGGCTCCGGAGTTGAAGGCGTTGGGGAGCGCCGTCATGGGTTCCACCGCTACGGCGGTCCGGTGGCCTCCCGCTGGATAGCTCGTGGTGGTGTACACCTGCGCGTACTGGTAGTTGGCATCGCCCCAGACCTCCACGGCGTCACCGTTGGGCGCCTCCAGGAGGTGCCGGTACATTCCGTCCGGCGCCGGAGTGAGATCCAGGAATGCTGTGTCCAGGTGCAGCCAGCCCACCTTGGGCCCTGCGGACAGATCCATGGGCGTCCCTGATACTGGGGACGTACCCACGGGATTCAGACGCTCATCCACCACCACATACGAGGCAGCGTTGATGGTCAAGGAAACGTCCTGCATGGGCGTGGCACCCACCCGCATGTACGGATGGGAACCAACGGCCGCAGGGGCGGGCTTGGCTGATTTGTTGGTCAACGCATGGGTAACCGTCAGCCCCTCCGGAGATACCGAGTAAGTGGTCTCGACGTCCACGGCGAACGGGTAGCCTTCGCTCGGGTAGATCCGAACAAGAAGGGTCAACTCATTGGCGGACCGTCGAACCAGCGTGTGGGGACGGAACTTGACCAGGCCATGAATCGCGTTGCCGCGCTCAGGCTCACTGATGGCCAACTGTAGGTCTTTTCCGTGGTGCGACCACCGCCCGTCCCGGACCCTGTTGGGCCAAGGAATAAGGATCTCGCCCTCACAGTGTTTGGGGAGCCCGAACTCGGGAAACTCCTCGATCAGCGGCTCGCCGTCCACTGTGAGGCTGCGGATGGTCCCGCCGATCTCCGTGATGACCGCCGAGACCACGCGCCCGTCCTCTTCGGATTCCGCGGAGATCCGGAACTGCTGGCCAGTCGGAACCGCAATCCCTGCCATGGGTGTCTGGGTCATCGTCATGGTCAGAACTCCGTATGGCCCAGGTCGTGGCTGGCCACAAAGGATACGGAGCTATGGGCGGCCGCTTGGAGTTCGAGCACGGTGATGGTGTTGCCGTGCTTCCGCAGGAGCGGGCCGGGAACGTAGAGCGTGGCTTGCGGTCCTCGGGACCAGTACCGTCCCAGGCAGAAGCCGTTGATCCACACCACACCCTTTGTCCAACCCTTCGTGGAAAGAAAGGTGTCGCCACCGCCGGGGAGGTCAAAGGTCCCTTGCACAAAAACCGGTCCGGAAACGGGAGCGCCATGAAGCGAGGGTTGTGCCTCCAGCGCGGACGAAATCGGGTTGATGTCATCGAGCTCCAGTGGAAGGATGTCCCAGTTCCACAGAGTGTCACCGTTAATCCGGGCGTTTCCGATCAGGCCCTTGGACTCCCCCAGACGTGGACCGTAGTCCACCCGCCCCTGGTCCTCCACCAGGATCTCCAGGGTGCCAGCGGCGTCATGGGGCAGCGCCAGGGACCTTTCATGGTGGTCCCTTGAGAGGATTCCCACCGGCACCCTGTTCAGGAATACCTGGGCCCGGTCACGTACTTCGTCGAACTCCAGCACAGCGGGACCGGACACTTCGATTCCTCTGCGGTAGAGGGTGAAGCCGGAGTAGTGGCCCAGCTCATCGTGGGAGCGGATTCCCTCGTGCGAGGTCCACTTTCCAAGAAGGTCCAGGCAATCCCACAGGGGAATTGACTCCGTCAAGGCAATGGAGTGCTCCGGCCCAAGCTGCGCCGGTGCCGGCAGGTCGTCGTCGTTCAGGTCTGTGTACTTGGCAATGACGTCGCGGAAGGCCCAGTACTTTGCCGTCGGGTTTCCGGCCTCGTCCAACGGGGCGTCGTAGTCATAACTGGTGATGATTGGCTGAAAGACACCTTTGTCATTGGCTCCGTTGGTGAGCCCAAAGTTGGTACCGCCGTGGAACATGTAGATGTTCACGGACGCGCCGAGCTCCAGCAACTTATCCAGATCGTTGGCGGACTGCTCCACTGTGGTGGTGTGGTGGTGCGCGCCCCAGTGGTCGAACCAGCCCACCCAGAATTCAGAACACATGAGGGGGCCGGTGGGCTGATGGCGGCGAAGCGTCTCAAGCCGTTCCGCAGAGCGGCTACCGAAGGAGCCTGTCTTGTGCAGCTCCGGCAGGCTGCCGTTGGCCAACATGTCGTCCTGTGGCTGGTCAACCGTGGTGAACGGCACGGTCAGCCCGATTTCCCGGTTCACCTTCACAAGCTTTTCCAGGTAGAACCGGTCGGCGCCGTAGGCACCGTACTCGTTCTCAATCTGGATCAGGATGATGGGACCGCCGGCGTCGATCTGACGCGGAACCAGAATGGGGGCGAGCTGTTCAAGGTACTCGGTGAGGGCTGCCATGTAGACCGGGTCATCGGCACGGATGGCCGCAGCGCCACGGTCGAACAGCCACGCAGGCAGCCCGCCGTTGTCCCACTCCGCACAGATGTACGGCCCAGGGCGAACTATCGCGTGCATACCTTCAGCGGCGACCAGGTCCAGGAAGCGTCCCAAATCCAAGCCACCTGAGGTGTCGAAGACCTCCGGAGACGGAGCATGGGCGTTCCACGGAATGTAGGTCTCGATGGTGTTGAGCCCCATTTGCCGGGCCTTCCGGATCCGGTCCGCCCATTGCTCCGGATGGACGCGGAAGTAGTGCAGTGCGCCTGACAGGATGCGGTGGGGCTGACCGTCAAGCATGAAGTCCTGCTCGCCGATGGTGAAGGTTGGCATGGGGTGAGATCCAATCTGAAATGGTGGGGCGGAGGTCCAAGGCCGGGGGGAAGCCTTGGACCCCGCGCCACGTCTTACTTGGTGGTAACGGTGAAGCCTTGCTGCTGGCCATACTTTGCCGTGGCGTCCTGCCAGGCCTTGAGGCCGTCATTCAGATCGCCCTTGGAGCCGTATGCCTGGCCAACGGTGTCGCTGTAGATGCTGTTGGCGTAGGTCTGGAAGGGAAGGTAGCTCCAACCCGGTACTACGTCCTTCGAAGCCTGGACCAGGACCTCGTTGATCTTCTGGCCGCCGAAGTAGGCACTTTCAGCATTAAGGAATGATTCGCTCTCAAGATCGGCCGTGGTGGAGGGGAAACCACCGTTTGCCGCATGGATCTTTGACCCTTCAGGGCCGTTGGCGAACTGGAGGAAGCCGTAGGCCGCAGCCTTGTTCTTGCTCTGCTTCAGCACGGCGTCGCCGCCGCCACCGTTCTCGGCCGTTGCCGCCTCGCCCTTTTCATACGTCGGCATCGGGGCTACCCGCCATTGACCGCTGGCCGCTGCCGCACCGGATTCCAGGTTTGCAGGCATCCATGCGCCGATGATCAGCGTGGCAATGCTTCCGTCCGAGAGACCCTTGTACCACTCGTCGCTCCAGCTGGTGACGGGTGACAGGAGATCGTCCTTGAGCAACTGGTTCCAGGTGCCGGTCCACTTCTTGGCGCCTTCGTCCTGGAGGTCAACGGCTACCTTGGTGCTGCCGTCGAGCGTGTAAGGCTTTCCGCCGGCCTGCCAAATCATGCTCGTGGTGAAGCCGGCATCACCTGTATCGCTGGTGATGTAGGCCTTGGGGTCCGCTGCGTGAAGTTTCTTACCGGCCTCAACGTACTCATCCCAGGTGGTCGGGATGCTGATGCCGTGCTTCTCGAAGACATCAGCCCGGTAGAACATCGCCATGGGACCGGAGTCCTGTGGGAGCGCGTAGACGCCACCGTTGAGGTTCACTGAACCCCAGGTGGACGCCGTGTAGTTCTCCTTGAGATCCTCGGCACCGAAGTCCTTCAGATTTACCAAGGAATCGGAGAGGGCAAACTGGGGCAGGGCGTTGTATTCGATCTGGGCAACGTCCGGAGCGCCGCTTCCGGCCTTCACGGCGTTCTGCAGCTTGGTGTAGTGGGCGTTGCCCGTTCCTACATTCTCGAGGTTGACGTGGACCTTGGGGTACTTGGCCTCGAAGGCTTCCACGATCGGTTCGAGCTGCGGCGCCCAACCCCACACCGTGAGGGTGGTCTCCGTGTCCAGTGCCTTGGCGATGTCTTCGGCGCTGGCGCCTTCGGCCCCGGCACTTGCGGTTGTTCCGGAGCCACTGCAGGCCGCGAGTCCGCCTACCAGGAGGCTGGCCGCCAGGGCGGCAGTGGCCACCCGCCGGAAGCGATGGTTGTTCTTCATTGAATGAGTGCCTTTCAGATGCGGTTTGGAGATTTACGACGGCGGGAGGTCGCCGTCGTCGGGTTCTTTACTTGACGCTTCCTGCAGACAGTCCTGACTGCCAGAAGCGCTGGAGGAAGAGGAACGCCCCCACGATGGGCACGATGGTGAGGAATGATCCGGTGATGACGAGGTTGTAGATGGCCTCCCCTCCGGCCGTGGTCGCTTGGGCGTTCCAACTGTTGAGCCCCACGGTGAGCGGGTACCAGGTTGATTGGCTCAACATGATCAAGGGGAGGAAGTAGTTGTTCCAAGTGGCCACCACCGTGAACAACAGGACGGTGATGAAGCCGGGAGCCAGCATTCGTAACGAGATGGTGAAGAACGTGCGGAACTCCCCTGCCCCGTCCATTCGCGCTGCTTCCAGGACTTCCGTGGGGACGGACTCGAGGGCGTAGATCCACACCAGGTAGAGCCCGAACGGGCTGATCAGGGATGGAATGATGACCGACCATGGGGTGTTGGTGAGACCCATCTGGCTGAACATCAGGAAGGTCGGGACGGCAAGGGCAGTCCCCGGAATAGCCACCGCGCCGAGGACAACTGCGAAGACGCCGCGTTTGCCGGGGAAATCGAACTTGGCCAGTCCATAGCCGGCCAGGGTGGCAAGGAATGTTGCCCCGCCTGCGCCCACAACGACGTAGAGCACGGTGTTGGCAAGCCAGCGCAGGAATTCGCCGTCGTTGTAGGTCAGGGTACCCACGATGTTGTCCCACAGTGCGAAGTCCCCGGAGAACCACAGGCCGAACGAGCTGAAAAGGGAGGTCTGCGTCTTGGTGGAGTTGACCAGCAACCAGAACAAGGGAAGCAGTGCGTACACTGCCATGACCCCCATCAGGATGGTGAGCAGTACGGACGAGCGCTTCCGGGTGGCGCCGTGGCGCCGGGTGTTCAACCTGGGTGCAGGTGACCGCCGGGGCCTCACCGCCGGTGACGGTTTGGGGGCGGTATCGCCGGAACGGGCTGGGCTCAAACGTACGGACATGGGCTAGGCATCCTTTCGCGAGCCGGAAAGCTGGACGACGTAGGCAACAACCACCGTGAGGACGCCCATGATGATGGAGATGGCAGCGGCGTAGTTGAACTGCTGGCCTGCGAACGAGAGGTTGAACGCGTACATGTTGGGCGTGAAGTAGGAACTGATGGAGTTCGGCGCCAACGCCTTGAGGATGTTCGGTTCGTTGAACAGCTGGAAGCTGCCAATGACCGAGAAGATGCTCGCGATGCCAATGGCTCCGCGGATGGACGGAAGCTTGATGCTCCGAATCACCCGGAACGTCCCAGCTCCGTCAAGGTTTGCTGCTTCATACAGTTCGGCAGGGATGACCTTCAGCGCCGAATAGAAGATCAACATGTTGTACCCGGTGAACTCCCAGGTGTTGATGTTCCCGATCGACGCGAGGATCCAGCTGGAAGAGAGGGGCTCGGCCAGATCCAACCCGAAGAAATCGTTAATGCTTCCGAACAGGCCAAACCGGGGGCCGTAGATGAATCCCCACATCAGCGTCGCCACTACTGCCGGGACTGCGTACGGGAGGAACACCGAAATACGGAAGAACGACGCCGCGCGGAGACGTCCGCTGTCCAGGGCCAATGCTGCGAACAAGGCGAGGAACAACATG
Source organism: Arthrobacter sp. WCS2018Hpa-7 (assembly GCF_031843805.1). Lineage (NCBI taxonomy): Bacteria > Bacillati > Actinomycetota > Actinomycetes > Micrococcales > Micrococcaceae > Arthrobacter > Arthrobacter sp. WCS2018Hpa-7. The sequence continues at coordinate 51,036 of NZ_JAVTJB010000002.1, read as the reverse complement.
ATGGGGACTTGGACCACCAGGAAGACGGCCACCCTGATCACGGAGTCCCAGAACTGCGGATCCGCGAGCGCCTGAAGATAGTTGGCTCCCCCAACGAACTTGTCCCCGCCCACCATCTGGTTCTGGAAAAGGCTCAGGTAGAACGCGTAGAGGACGGGCGCCACGAATACCAGCAGGAAGACAGCCATGAACGGGCCCACAAATGCCCACCCCATCCATCGACCTGCGCGCTTGCGGGATTGGACCAAGGGTAGAGCGTCGGCCACGGGCGACGTCGTTGTCATGATATTTTCTTCTCTTCTCGCTATGTTTACGCAAACATTCTTGAAAGAAGATTAGCATGTTTAGGTGAACATACAAGAGGATGCCGCAGAGAGCGTTAGCCCGGCCAGCACGTCGCACGACAGCGATTCACCCTCGGTCAAGAGTGCCCGAGCCGCCCGCGGCCCCTCAATCGGCGACGTTGCACGAGCCGCCGGGGTCTCCGCTCAGACCGTCTCCCGCGTATCCAACGGCCTGACGAATGTTGAAGAAAAGACCAAGCAGCGGGTGCTGGATGCCATGAAACAACTGGGCTATCGGCCCAATAGGGCTGCGCGCGCCCTCAAGAGCGGTCAGTTCAAATCCATTGGCGTCATCATGTTTAACCTCTCGACCTACGGCAACAGACGCACCTTGGATGCAATCGCCACTGCCGCGTCACAGGCAGGTTACTCGGTGAACCTCATACCCCTCCACGATCCCACCACGGGTACCGTGACAGGCGCCTACAACCGGCTGAAGGAACAAGATGTGGACGGGGTGGTCATCATCTTCGAAGCGCACCTGTTTGATCGTGCGGACATTACGTTGCCCGAGGACCTCCCTGCTGTGGTCATCGACTCAAGCCCCGGTTACGGCTATCCCATGGTGGATACAGACCAAGCCGAAGGTGCCCGCTTTGCTACCAAGCACCTCCTCGATCTAGGCCACCAGCAGGTTTGGCACATAGGGGGCCCGGTGTCCTCCTTTTCAGCCAGGCACCGGGAAGAGTCCTGGAGAAGGACGCTGGACGAGGCAGGCATCGAAGCACCCGCTGTCCTTCATGGAGATTGGTCCACCGAATCCGGATATCAGGTCGGGATGGAGCTCGGCCGTAATCGGGAAGTCACCGCAATCTTCGCCGCGAACGATCAGATGGCGCTCGGGGCAATGCGAGCCCTTCATGAACTTGGACGCCTCATCCCGGAGGATGTCAGCGTTGTGGGATTTGACGACCTCGAGGAATCCACCTCCTTCTGGCCTCCACTGACCACCGTCCGTCAAGACTTCCTCGCAGTTGGCCGGCTGAGCATTGAAAAGCTGCTTCAGCAGATCGCCGGAAACAACCCGGCAAGCGTCGTCACCACGGTGCCGACCCGCCTCATGGTGCGCAAAAGCACGGCCGCGCCGGCTCTCTAACCCGCTGCTCCGGCAGCCACCAGTTTGTGGGGTATTCCCGGGCCCGGGATGTTACTCACGCAAAGATTCAACGAATGCACGTAGCCTGTTGAGGTGAACATGGATCAGGAGAACGCAAACACCAAAACTCCGGCGGTCCCACCCGGGGAGTCCGTGAAACCAGCGGCCCGAAAGCGCGCCACCAGGGGTCCGTCCATTGGGGACGTGGCCAAGGCCGCGGGAGTCTCGGCACAAACCGTGTCGCGCGTTTCCAACGGACTCACCAATGTCGAAGAGACCACCAAGAACCGGGTTCTCGACGCGATGAAGCAGCTCGGCTACCGGCCCAACCGGGCAGCGCGTGCGCTCAAAAGCGGTCAGTTCAAGTCCATCGGCGTCATCATGTTCACCCTCTCCAGCTTCGGCAACATGCGCACCCTGGATGCCATCGCAACGGCTGCCTCACGTGCTGGCTATTCAGTGACGCTCATCCCTGTGCAGGACCCCACCACAGGAACGGTATCCGGGGCCTACCAAAGGCTGCGGGAACAGCAGGTCGACGGTGTGGTGGTCATCTTCGAGGCCCACCTGCTGGATGACGCTGACATCGAGCTACCCGAGGATCTCCCGGCAGTGGTGATCGATTCCAACGCCGGTTTTGGCTATCCGATGGTCGATACCGACCAGGCTCAAGGTGCAAGATTCGCTACCCAGCACCTTCTGGACCTTGGCCACCAACAGGTGTGGCATATCGGTGGGCCCACCACGTCTTTCTCGGCGACGCACCGGGAAGAGTCGTGGCAGCGGACATTGGAAGAAGCCGGGGTTGAGGCCCCTCCGGTCCTCCATGGCGACTGGTCCACAGAATCCGGCTACCAAATCGGCCTGGAGCTCGCGGGCAACCCGGATGTCACGGCCATTTTTGCCGCCAACGACCAAATGGCCCTGGGAGCAATGCGTGCCCTGCATGAACAGGGTCGCCGCATTCCGGAAGATGTCAGCATTGTTGGATTCGACGACCTGGACGAGTCCACGTCCTTCTGGCCGCCTTTGACGACCATCCACCAGGATTTCTACGCCGTGGGTCGCCTGAGTATCGAGAACCTGCTTCAGCAGATCGCCGGCACCGGGTCGGTGGATGACTTCACCACCGTGCCTACCAGCATGGTAGTGCGCAAGAGCACCGCCGCTCCCGCAGTCAGTGCGCGTCCGGCGGCCCGGAAAAAGCGCGTAGCTGCGGACAAGGGCTGACCCTCCTCCGCAGCTACGACGTTCAGGACTGCTACCCCTTGCTTGCGCCCAAGGTAAGCCCTGCCACGAACTGTCGTTGCAGGACCAGATAGATGATCATGGTGGGAATCAAGGTGATCATGGCACCGGCCGCGATCAGGTTGTAGTTGCTCAGGAACTGCCCCTGAAGGTTGTTGATGGCGGTGGTGATCGGGAGCCTGTCACCGCTCTGGATGAACAGCAACGGCCAGAAGAAGTCGTTGTAGATGAAGATGACTTGAAGTGTGCCCAAAGCTGCGAGTGCCGGACGGCAGAGCGGCATGATGATGTTCCAGTACTGCCTCCAGATACCAGCGCCATCCACCAAAGCAGCTTCCGTCAGGTCTTGAGGCAGGGCCTTCATGTAATTGGAGAGCACAAAGGTGCAAAAGCCGATCTGGAATGCAGTGTCCACGATAATGACGGCGATGTAGGTATTGAGCAGGTTGCCGGAGTCGCTGATGGAGTACGGCAAGGAAACGTGCTTGAACATCTCAAACAGCGGTGCTGCAAGGACCTGCGGTGGCAGGAGGTTTCCTGCAGTGAACATGATCAGCAGCGTGATGTTGAACTTCCAGTTCACCCGCGATACTGCAAAAGCCATCATGGATGCGAAGAGAAGCGTCAGCAAGACCGTGGGAACCGTGATCAGGACCGAGTTCAGGAAGTATTTCGAGAATCCTCCCTGGTTCCAAGCCTGAACGAAGTTTTCGAAGCCGAAGCTGCCCCCGAAGCTGAAGTAGCCGTATTTGTCGGTGTCAGCTTTGGGACGGAGCGCCGTATAGAGCGACCAGACCAGCGGTATCAGCCAGATGGCGGCCATAACGATGAGGAAGATGTGCGTGCCATAGTGGCGTTTGCCGGACTTGCCGGACCTGCCGGTCTGGACAGGAAGGGGGCGGGCGATGGTGCTCATGCCTCTTTCTCCTTGCCGAAGGTGCGGATGAGGTAGAAGACAATCGGCACCAGGGAGATCACCAGCAGCACGACGGCCAGGGCCGAACCGACGCCGATCACCTGTCCTTCACCGATGAGATTTTGGATCACCAAGGCGCTGAGCAGTTCAAGCCCATTGGTGCCGCGGTTGATGACGTAGACAATGTCAAAGGCGCGGAGGGACTCAATGATGGTGATGACCACGATCACGATGTTGACCGGGCGCATGGCGGGGAAGACTACTCTGAAGAAGGTCTGAACCGAATTGGCTCCGTCAATCGACGCTGCTTCCCTGAGGGCGGGGTCCACACCCTTCAAGCCTGCCAAGTAGAGGATCATGACGTAGCCTGCGTGGCGCCACGTAGCTGCGATCATGGCGGCCCAGATGTTGACGTTCGAGTCACCGAACCAGTCCACGGCCTGGGGCGTGCCGGCCGTACCGAGCAGGAAGTTCAGCAGACCGCTGTCGCGGTTGTAGAAGAGCTGCCAGATAATACCGATCAATGCCAGTGAGAGCATGACGGGCGTGAAGAAGATACTCTGGTAGATCTTGCTTCCCCGGATCTTTTGGTCCAGGAGCACAGCGAGCAGAAGGCCCAGCGGCGTTGCAATCAGGGCCAGGAAAGCCAGCCACAGTACGTTGTGCTGCATGGCCGGCCAGAACGGTGGGTAATTCTGGCTGATGAACTCATAGTTTTCCGTCCCGGCAGACTTGATGTCGGCCAAGTCCAGCCCGTTCCATCGGGTGAAGCTCAGACCAATAGAGGCCAGGGTGGGCAACCAAACGAACAGCAGCTGAATGAGCGTTGGAAGGCCCACCATGATGCCAAGGACGATTTTGTCCCTGCGACTCAGGCGGCGAACCTTCCTGGACTTCTTGCGCGTTCTTCCGGCTGTTGCCGGCGAGGCGTGTGCTGCCCCGCGTTGGGCGCCGCCTGCAGGGGGCCCACTGTTCGGGGAGGCCGGTTTTTCGGCTGTGGTACTCATGGGAATTCCTTTGGTATTCGTCGCACAGGGGCCGGCCGCGGTGTGACCCGCGCCCGACCCTTGCTCGGGAAGCCTGGCCGGTTGACCAGCAACCGTATGGCCAAGGCAGTCCTGCGCTATTGGGCCGCGTAGAGCGACTTTGCCTGCGCTTCCAGGTTCTTCACGTCGACGCTTCCATCCTTAATGAAGGACTGAAGAGCCGGAATCATGACGTTGTTGGCCATGGCCGGCAACGCATCGCGGTCCAGGAACTGGCTGATGTACTTCGCGTTCGCGATGGTGTCCGCACACTTCTTGTTCAGGGCAGAGTACTTGGAGGTGTCAGCGCCCTTGGCCGTCGCGATGTTGGAAGTATCTACGGCCGCGTAAGCGTCCTGGCCCTCCGGGGTTCCCATGAAGGCAAGGTAGTCGCGGGCAGCCTGGTTCTCTCCACCCTTCTTCGACAGCAGCAGGCCATCGATCGGAGCTTCAACAGCGTCAGTTCCCTCCATGGCGATCTCCGGGAACGGGAAGAAGTCGATGTCCGCCAGTACTGCGGGATCCGTGAACTGCTGTGTCACGAATGAGCCCAGGAGATACATGCCGGTCTTCTTGGCCTCAAGGGCTTTGGCTGCGTCCTGCCAGGTCTGCCCCAGTGCTGCGGGGTCCTGGAACGGCAGGAGTGCTTTCCAGGTATCGAAGACGTCGCTGACCTTCTTCTGGTCCCAGCTCTCCTTGTGCGCAGTAAGGTCTACGTGGAACTGGTACCCGTTGAGCCGCATGTTGATGTAGTCGAAGGTGCCCATGGCCGGCCAGCCGTCCTTGTCGGCGAAGCCGATCGGAATGATGCCATCGGCCTTCATCTTGGCAGCCAGGGTTGTCAGCTCGTCGAAAGTGGCCGGAACTGCGTAGCCCTTTTCGGCCCAAAAGCTCTTCCGGTAGAAGAAACCCCACGGGTAGTTGTAGTTGGGAACCAAGTACATTTTTCCGTCAGGACCGGTGGAAGCCTTCTTGATGGCGTCGGAGAAATTGCCACCGATCTTCTCCCAGACGTCATCGACAGGAGCCAGGAGGCCCTTCTCTGCGTAGTACTGCATGCGGTAACCGGCGAACCAGGTGAAGGACTCATCCGGGCTGCCCTGCAGGTAGGAGTTGATCTTGTTCTGGAAGTCGTTGTGGGGAACCACATTGGTCACTACGTCGAAGCCCGACTTCTTGGTGAAGGCGTCCGTTACCGCCTTGTAGGCAGCGCGGGGAACTTCGTCCGATGAACCAGAGCCGAAGGTGAGGCTTTTTGATGAAGCACCAGGGGCAGGACCTGAACCACCCGTGCATGCTGACAGCAAGGGGATGCCGGAGGCGGCGACGGCGCCGATTCCGAGTGTTTTGAGGAAGGTTCGCCGTCCTGGACCGGCGCCTTCCGCCGCCTGGAACGGGCCAAGATTTACAGCCATGATTACTCCTTTGGATCGTGGTTCTTCGTGAGGCTGTCCAACATCCGCATGCGCACTGTGAGATAGCTCAAGTGTGGGCCTGTGAAAGCAGAATATCGCCGGTTCTCAACAACATTTTTGTGAATGTTCACGTAAACATTGAGTTGCAAGAAGTTTACGTAAACATGAGGAGTTTGACAAGGGTATTTTGCTGCATTCCGGCACTTTTTCGGGAGCACGGCAAGCACCCGGATATCAGTGCGTTTCCATTTCCCGGCGCCCGGCCTCGCGGGCCTCTTCGACCAGCCGGGCCAGCTCCTTCTTCCGCCGCTTGCGCCCCCGGAAAAGGCCCGCAAACAGAAGCAACAATGCAACGAGGATGGCGAGCTGCGGCCAGGGAACCGCCCATAGCGTCACGCTTTCCTGCACGGGTTCCAGCGATTGGGTGGCCCCGTCAGGGGCAATCACCCCTTGCGAAACCGTCACCGGCAAAGTCATGATGCCCAGCGGCCACACGTGAGGTACGTGGATACTGACGGTTCGACGGTCCCCGGGCAGCAATTCGAGAGTTCTGGCTTCTTCGGTCCCGGCAGCCGGCCACCGGGCGTCATTGACCATGGTGGAGGGATCCACCGACAGGCGGACGTTGCCCGTATTCTCCAGGTCAACGGTAAGGTCAGCGGATCCTGGTTCCAGGGGATTCCACGACGTATCGTAGCTCGCGGTTGCCTTCATGCTGAGCGCAGGTTTGACCTCTCCTTTCACCCGGGTCATGACACGGAACCCAACGCGGCTTTCCACGCCCAGTTGCGTCCCGTCCGAGCCGCCCTGTGAATAGATCGAGGCAGCTATCCCCACTGCATGATCGCCTGGTGTCGCGTTGTCCGGGACCGTCACCTTGAACGGCACGACGGCGGTACCTCCCGCCGCTACGGTGACCGTCTTGTCCACTGAGATCCATGTCCCTGCAGCAACCGACTGTTTGTCACCAGGGAGCATATTGAAACGCCCGGTAGGAGTGAAATACCCATCGGCCGCAGTGAGGGAGAACGTGACTTCCCTGCCGCTGAGGTTTCTGACTGCCAAATGTTCATCCACGCTCACCCCGGAATCGAGTTCCAGTTCCACCCACGAGCGACCGTCGGGGCCCGCCGTGTCTGCGGGAGTCACGGCCCACGTGACGGGACTCTCCGTGGCATCAGCGGTGGTAGCAAAGCCGGCCTGCGCAAAAGCGACGCTGGCAAAGATCATTGACGCCATAAGGTACACGGCAACAACAACTCGGCGTAGGGGACCAAAGCCTGCCTGCCCGAGCAAGGGAAGCCTCATGGGATGAAGATACCTCCGGCGCATCTATTCGAACAGGGACAGTGTGAGCTTGGCGGTGTAGTTGCCGGAGGCTACGGTTGCGGGGGTCTTCATAAAGAGGTCCGCGTTGGCTGTCCACTGCCCTTCCGAAGCAATCGCTCCTGAGTCCAGGGCCAGCGCGAGTAGTTCCTGGTCCACCAGGCCTGCGGCGTTGGCACCGGAATCCATTGAGGTGTTCACTTGGTCGCCTTCGGCTACCTGACCGGACGCGCCGCCGTCGATGACCCTCGGCGCCCATCCAAGATGGGAGGCGTTGATGGCCGGTTGTCCTGCGCTACCGACGAAATCACTGGACGTGCCCAGCACGTACCAGCCTGCGCCGGCAGGGATCTCGTCCGGGGACCGGGTATCGGTCACCGTCACGGTAGGCAGCGTGCCCTTGAACTGCCGCACCGTGGGTGTGGAGCCGTCTTCGGTCAGTGCGGTGGAGGTGCCTGCCACGCTCATGGCCAGGACACCGCCGTCGACGATTTCGGTAATGCCGACGTTGACATCGACGTCTTGGTCGCCGTGGTTTTGGTCAGCCATCGCCATGCCGGCGACCCCCAACAACAACGCCGTTGCGGTTGTGATGGCGGCACAGCGGGCCGCGTACTTATGTCGGTTCACTTCTTGGTTCCTTACTCAAGGACCGGCAATCAGGCCGGCGAGGATGAGGGACGAGGAAGCTGGTGACCCGCCGTTCAGGCGGGCCACCAGCGTCAGGTTAGTTGCACGATGCTGCGTTGTAGGCAGCGTTCGCTGCCACTGTCACGGGTTGGCCGTTCACTGTGGCCTTGGCTTCGACGGCCACGGTTCCTGCCGGTACCGAAGCGGCGCGGGTGGTGAAGGCGTGGACCGCGTTCTTGCCCGGCTTGACCTCAGCGAAGGTCTTGGCTCCGTAGGCCGAGGTGAAGGTGGCCTGAACCGACTTGGTGTCGTGGTTCGTCAGCTGCGCGGTCACGGTGACCTTACCGGCAACACACTTGGTGCTGGCCACTGCGGTGACGTTCAGCTGTGGTGCGGTCTCGGTGAGCACCGGGTTGGCAATCATCAGCCAGCTCAACTGAACATCCGGGCCCCGGGTGGGGGTCAGCGAGAAGGTCAGTTTCCCGTCCGTGCCGACCGTGACGTTCTGGTAGGCAGCGGACTGGTACTCGCCGCTGTAGTCGTGATCAGCCTCAACAACAGCACCGTTGACCGTGACCTTCGCTCCGCGGTCATCCCACTGGGCCCACGGATCGTAGTACCCGGCGTAAACCGTGTAAGTTCCCGGAGCCAGATTGTTGAACTTGTAACTCAGGTCACGGCCAGCGGCTGCGTAGCGGAGGGTGGTGAAGATGTTGCCATCCGCGGTTCCGGAAACTCCGCTGCCCTCGCTCTCATAACCCCAGGTCTTCCCAGTGACGGGGTCGGCCCCGAACGGCTGGTCTGCCGCACTATTCAGGACAGGACCGTCCTGGGCTGCCGCTGCCATCAAGGCGGTCCAGTCAGCGGTTTGCTGCCCACCGGCGTTCACTGCGTACTGGACACCGTCCGGGACCACCGGGATGGTCCGGGTGAACGTCCGGTTACCGAAACCGGGCAGCGTACCCGTGGCAGTAATGACGCCCACAGTGTTTGTGCTGCCACTGACCTGCCAGGTCACCGGTTGGGTGGAGCTCTGCCCGTTCTGAGTGACCGTCACAGAGTTGGCTCTGAAGGTCGAGCCCACGGCCAAGCTGGCCGGAACACCAGTGACGTTCCAAGCAGCGTTCGCGTCGAGGTCCTCAAGTTTCCACTCGGACGGGGACTTCACGGCCAGGGTCTTGCCGCCCTCACCCATCTGGATGGGCAACCACACCATGGGCGCGGTGGCCAGAGCCTGGTCCGATCCGCCGTTCCATCGGTCACCCATGTAGATGAACTTGCCATTGGCGGGATCAACGGGGATCACCGACGTGGGCTGGGAGTTGTTGGAGTTCCAGGAAACATCGCTGCTGAACGGATCTCCCATGTCAGTCCACTCCCCCAGGATGCTGGTGGCTGTGCCGTACCGGGACGGGTTCGGCGACCAGCCAGTGGTTCCCGAAGAGATGATGAAGTAGCGGCCCTGGTATTTCATGATGGCCGGTGATTCACGGGACTGGTTGACGAAGGCCCGCCGGAAGTCGACGCCCTCCACCGCGGTATCCGGCGAAGCGGACAGGTAGGTGTAGTCAGCGTTGAGCTTGGAGATGAACATGGTGGCGTTCTCTTCGCTGGAGTAGATGATGTAGCCGTTGCCATCGTCATCCACAAAGAGGTTCATGTCCCTGGCCATGCCCGGGTTGTTCGGAGCCTTGTTGGTGGGATCGCCGGCCGTGGCTTTGTGGAGGCGGTAGCTGTCGATGTAGCGGAACGGCCCGAAGGGCGAATCGGAGATCGCTACGCCTGCGTTGGCCTTGGCGTACTGAGCGGTTGACCACGACGACGGTCCGTCAGCGTGGACCCACATGACCCACTTGTTGGTGGCTGCGTTGTAGATGACCTTGGGCCGCTCAAGGATCGGCGGGGTCTGGCCATTCACAGGGACAGTTCCGAGGTCGCGGTAGACCGCGTTCTTCTGTTCGGTGGTGTAGCCCGAGTACAGGTTCTGGAAGTAAGGGTCCGTGTCGATCTGCTCGCGCGAGGACAACGTCTTCAGCGCAACTCCCTCGTCCTTCCAGTTGTATAGATCATAGGAGCTGTAACCATGCACACCCGGTGCTGAGTGGTAGCCGTTGGTCCGGTCCTCCCCGTAAAGGTAGTAAATGGTCTTGCCCTCGGAATCCTTGGACGTCACCACCTGACCACCATGGGCCTGGATCAGGTTGCCGTTGTTGTCCCGCCAGTCCTGGCCGGGCCGGAAGCTGTTGTAGCCCGTGCCCTCGCTGGCATTCCGGAGGGTGAAGGCCTGGTTTGCCCCACCGTTGGAGGTCCAAAGCCCGATCCAAGCACCTTCATGCGTGGACTGGTTCGAGACGTCCAGGACCTGGTGAACGCCAGCATTCAGGAGGCTGAACGAGGTACCGTCCGTGGTGCTGAACAGCCACTGCGCCGAGCTATCCGTGCGGGCTTCTTCGTCGGTGATGGTGCGCAGCGTGGTGCCATTGGCGTCTGCGGCCAAAGCACGGCCATCGGCGAGCCTCAGGACAAAACGGTCACGGGTGGTGCCGTCTTCATCAGCGATGAGGGCTGCCTTCCACACTTGGTTCCCGCCAGCCACCGAATCAGAGAGCACCGTCTTGGGAGATCCGTCCGAAGCCGTAACTGCGCGGCCACTCTGAACTCCGACGAAGCTGTAGGACTGTCCATCCTGTACCGCCGGCGCATCGGCTGCGACACCGGATGCCCCGTTCACCACGAAGGTGGTGACGGACTTGGCGGGAACAGTCAGCGTCGCCGAGCGCGTTCCGGCGTCGACTGCCACGGCGGCGCCACTGACAAGTGCGTTGGCCGTCGGGTCGCCGGACGGAGACTGGGTGGTAACCACCGGGGTAACCGTGGCACCGGCAGCGATCGTTGCGAACTTGGACAAGTCCACCTTGACGGTCTTGGCCTGATCGGAATCGTTGGTGTGCACCATGGACAGGCCAGAACCATCGGCCTTCAACGCAGATGTCGTCTTGCCGTCGCTGGTGGGAATGATCCGGTCACCCGGTGCGATGTAGTGGGTGAAGTTGCGGATGGTGTTGTACTTCGAGTTCACTGCGGTGCGGCACGAAGGATCAGCGGCGCCTGCAGCCAAACGCCGCACGGAGTCGCCATCGGCGTTGCAGTCGAAGTCGATGAAGACGGATCCCCAGTTCTTCTTCTCGCCGAGTTCCATGTTGTAGAGGTCTTCGACCGGCTGCCACAGCACCCAGGACTCAGGATCGAGCTCGCGGAGGTCGTCGGTGATGCGCGTGGCCATACCCAACCCGTTTTCGATGCTGTCCGGATTCCAGGAGTCACCGCCCCAGTTGCCTTCGACTTCACTCATGGACAACGGCTTGTCTGTTGCTTTGGCGATGTCGCGAACCGCGAGACGGTCGCCGGTGGAGTAGGTGTGGACGTTCAGCTGACTGACGGCCTCTTTGGTTTCCGGAGTCCAGCCGTTCCAGTCTTCCAGGAAACGGCTCGGCGACGTCTCATCCGGACCGGAGACCTTGGCCTCCGTGGTGGTGCCGGGCTCGGCGAGCTCGGCAGCCATGGCGGTCAGCACCTGGGACTGCAGGGCCGGGCCGGCATGGGCGCCTTCCTGGCCTCCTCCATTTGGCAGACCGTTTCCACCGAAGGTGGTCTTCCAGTAGTTCGTGTTGGGCTCGTTGAGGGGGTTGATCGTGTCGAAGCTGATGCCTTCGGTTTCTTCGACGTGCTCAGCCACCTTTTTGACGTAGTTGACGAACTTACCGATAGCCGCGGGCTTGATCTGGTCGGCGTTGGGGTCTGTGCCGCCACTGACGTAGCCGCTTTCGGTCATGAAGTAGGGCGGCGAATTGCTGAAGGCCTCCCAGGTTGTGACTTTGTCCTTGATGGCCGCGATCCAGGCTCGCTGGGAAGCATCGGCGTCGAGGTTGTAGTCCGAGGCGTTATCGCCGGTCCATGCAGCCAGGAAACGGTCCCGATCAGCGTAGTTGGTGGTGATGGGGCCGTTCTGGTCGGAGAGGCCGGCATTCGGGTTCCACCAGCCGGGAACTGCCCCACCGGGACGAAGGTAGTCGGGAATGTCTGTGGCGTTGCCGCCGCCCACGTTGTAGCGAGCGATGTTGAGGTTCAGGCCGTCGTCGCCGAAGACCTTGTCAATCAGATCGCTCCGGATGGCTTCCGGGTACTGGCCCGTGGCGTTGGCCATCCAGACGAGGCTGGTGCCCCACCCTTTGAAGGACGGCCCGGCTTGGGCCGGGTTGGGGGTGAGGACAAGCGGTTCCTCCGCAGCTGATGCCGCTGAGGGTAGTAGGGGAAGTGCTGCTAAAGCGAGGGTAGATGCGGCGATTGCCGCTGCGATGCGATGACGCGACGATGCGTTCGTACTCGACAACATTGTCTTAAATCCAATCCGTTCATGTTTACGTGAACATAGAAGAGGTTTACGTAAACATACAGTGACCCACGTCACCCGTCAAGGGTTGATTTTTGGTGGGCGCCCAAGCCCCGCCAACCGGCTCCCCGGGATAGCGCATTCCCGTAGAAACGCGCTATCCCCGGGGCTTTTTATCCTTCGAAGGGACTAATGCATCCCGAATTGGTACGCCTCCGGCACCGGCTCTCCGGGGCAGACTTCCTGCCACAGCACAGATATCGCGTCCTCGCCCTCACGGAGGTCCGGAACTTCCATGCCCTCACGCAGGATCGCTGCAGCCGCCCCGGGGTTCCCGGTCCTTGCCAGCGCCAGCGCCCTAAGGAACCGCAAGCGTCCGACGGCGGAACCCTCCCTTGGTACCGAGTCGTTCAGTTCCAGCGCCATCGCCGGGTCCCCGTGCCGGATGCTGAGGGTGACGGCTTCGGTGAGCGAGGCTGCGTTTGAAGGGTCGCTGTCTACGCCATTCCTGAGCTCGGCGAGCCCTTCCGCGTCCTGTCCGCCGGCGAGCAGCGCCAATCCGAGCCCGCGATGTGCGAGCGCCGTAGTCCCCGGCCTGGCGTTGGTGGCCAGTACCTCGCCGTAGGCAATCTTGGCGCCCTCCAGGTCCTGCCGGCCGTGCTTCATGGTGGCCAGATGCAGCTTCGCGTCAGGACTGTTCTGCCCTGCCAGCAACTCCTCCCAGTCCGCCCCGGCGACGAAGCTGGGCGCGCCGTCGAACACTTTTCCCTGCAGCAGCCCAAGCCAAGGCTCCTGCTCCCCGGTGACGCTCTCGTCCACGAACGGGGTTCCGCTCTCATCGATCCACGTCCTGCCTGTTTTCAGGCGGCGTGCACGCTCTACCACGCCCCAGCCGCTGCCGTGCAGCAGAATTGTCGACGGCGGGACGTCGGCGTCGGCGATGGCTGCGGGAAGCATCGCCTCGAGTTCTTCGTGCGGCAGAAGCCCTTCCAAGCGTTCGCCGGCGTGGGCCACCGCGGCGTCCCAATCATCACCGTGCGAGGTCTCCGGATCCAGATGCCCGTTCCCGTACGCCTCTACCCAAGCCCACTGGGCGCCGGCTGGCATCACCAGGTGTTCAAACTGCGTCTGCGCCAAACCCGCCTGGATCTCTGCATAGGGGCCGGCTCCGGGGCTTAACCACTCCTGCCACCGTTTCCCGCCCTGGCCTTGGCCCCACACGAAGAGCTTCTTTCCCCGCAGGAGGTCCGTGGACAGCATCGCCAGCCCGTCGCCGTCGTCGTCTGCGGCCACAACCCAACGCCGCTCGGAGGGGTCGATGTCGAAGAAGAAGTCGGCCGCGTGCGGGCTGTTGACCAGCCACGTGCCGTCATAGCCTTCGTGTTTGGTGGGCCGGACGCGGGTGATGTCCGTGGTGTAGTCGCTGCCGTAAGCTTCGTCCGCCGGGGCGATGACACGGGTGCGGGCTGTCTCCGGGATGGCTGCGTTGCTCCACCAATACATGGGGACGTCGTGGTCATTGGGGTTCCGCAGCCGGACGGCGGCGAACAGAACGGCTGAGTCTTCCGGCAACCACATGTCCACTTGGAACACCACTTCCCGCAGCCGTTCGAACTCCCACATGCGCAGGATGTGCTTACCGTCCGGGGTGTGCACGATCGCCGTATGCAGCGGATCGCAACTGGTGGGCGAATGGCCGCGGGTACCGATGTTCCATTCCAGTCCGCCCGCGAACCAGGCCTTGCGCAGCGCGATGTTGGCCAGCTGCGGCGCATCGTGGGTGTGGAGGAGTTGCTTGCCGGTCGCTTTGTCCAGCAACTCCCAGATGCGGCCACCCAGGGACGGGAGGACGGTCACCTTCAGTTTGCTGTTTTCCAGCACGACGGCGGGGACCTCCCGGGGTGCCGCCTCTCGGCTGTAGCCGTCCTGCATGAGATACGGATAGATGTTGGGCACCACACCGTAGCGTGCCGACGCTTGGAGTTCCTCCGACACGCCTTCGCCCACGGTGTAGGGCTGGTCGAGTTCGGCGGCGACCACGGGCAACGGGTTGAGCGGCCCGAGCTCGGCCATGGTCAGGGAAATGGTGGTGACGGTGAGGTTGGAGCTGGTGGTGGTGGCCACGTCAGTATCCGATCGTGAGGAGGAGGCCGCGCTGCGGATCAAGGGTGATGGGATCGCCGGGAGCGTAGCTCGCGGCGGTTTGGAAACCGGGGATTGCCGGGGCGTTCATGCGGCTGGTGGCGGCAGCGACGTCGTCGAATATCAACCTCACGTGCTCAGTGTGCTCGGCCCAGGAAGCCAGCGCCACCACCATTCCGCGTTCCGTGAGCCACATGGTGGCCAGGACGTCCGGATGGCTGGACCGCACGGGCGACTGCGGGTCCCAGAACCCCTGCATGGGGGCGTGCTCCAGCCCGGTTTCGGCCCAGAATTCCCAGAGCGGCCGGTTGTCGACGGCGGGTGCCCGGCCGGTCATGCCGAACACCATTCCCCGCCACGGATTGCCGCCGCCTTCCAGCATTTCGCCCATGAGCCCGAACGGAATGCCGGACAGTTCCACCAACCAATACTCGGGATCGGTGGTGTCGTAGTCGAAATACTCCCCAAGCCAGAGCCTGTCCACATAGGGCAGCTGCTCCATGTACAGATTGGCCGAGGACGCGTACCCGTCGTGCGCCGTGAACTGGTTGGCCGAGTGAAGGTCTATCTCCGGACCTTCGACGCCCCTGGCTTGGCAGGCCCTCTCCAGGACCTTGCGGACACGAAGCATCGCGTGGCGGTCATAGGCAATGTCGTCAAGATAGATGCCGTCGATCCCATCTTCGCCGCTGGCCAGCTCCTGCAAGCTGCGAACGTAGAAGTTCTCCCACCGGGACTCTCCCGTGGTCACCACAGCGATGTCCTCCACGTTGGGAGCGAACCAGGCGGACACGTAGCCGTTCCCGGCATGCTCCTGGAGCCAGATGTGTCCCTTGCCCGGGCCGTCGCTGAAGATCTCGTGGTCCAGCTGCAGCAGCGGCAGTAACTCCGGGCTGTGGAACGTGAGCTCGCGGACCGTGTTGTACACCTTGGCTGTCAGTCCGTGCCGGTGGCATTCGCCGATGTACTTCCTCAATGAGTCGCCGCTCAGCAGGGGGTCGTTGATATAGGGCGCCGGTGCCGTGGCGTGGTGGATGTTGACCACCGTGGCTCCGGCCGCTGAAATGTCTGCTGGGTCCGCTGGCTGGTGGAAGTAGCGTTTGGCCAAGTGCCGGCCGGGTTGGAGTGGTTTGAACGGTGTCAGGAGGAGACGGAAGTTGAAGTCCAGCGGCTCGTTCGCCGCGAGCGTCCGGGCGCCGCTGAAGGCATTCAGTGTCACTCTGCCCTCGCTGGTCCGGAGGGTGACCCCGCCGCGGACTCCGCTTACGCCGTCGGCCTCCCGGCGATTGGCCCAGGACACCGGTTCCACCAACGGCTTTTCCCTGTAGAAGTTGGTATTCAGGGGACGCTCGTAGCTGCCATCCCGCAGGGCAACCTGCATCCCCACGTTGACGCTCCCAAGCCACAGCGCGTCCTGGTTCTTCGCCGCTACGTCCCATGCCCAGTCCAAGGACTGCGGACGCCGTCCACCTGGAACTCCCATACCCATCGCCAGCGGAACCGCAGCCTCATGGAACTCAAGCTGCAGACCGACGTCGTTCACGTCCACAGTTTCCCCGGAACTGAGCTGCAGCGAGTACGTTACCGTTCCGTCGGCGTCGAGCACGCCGTTCAACTCCATAGCCAGGACGGCCTTGGCGTCCTTCAAACCCGTCCACGTGGACCGCCACGAGATCCGGGCCGGGCCTTCCACCGTGAAAGTAAGCGGCGAATAGCTCCAGTGAATATCGTCGATGTCCAGACGCATCGGGCCGCTGAAGAGCTCGACGGCGGGACCGTCCGTTGCGGTCACGGCGGCGGTGAAGGTGGACGTCACCTGCGCAGGCAGCCCCGACTCCGCCAACCGCAGGGACCTGCCCAGAATCCCCAACGTCCTGCTGGACTGGTCCACGGTGATGGCCGTGAAGGGGCTGACGAGCTCCGCGTCCTGGGCCACCGGCGAATCCAGCCACGCCAAGCGGCGCAGGAAACGGGGATCGCCGAAGCTGCCCTCGGCAATCGCCGGGTCCGCGTCGCTTTCGGCGGCCACGTCCAGCCTGACCTCAACCTCTTGTGCAGCCTGGCCAATGGCAGTGACCCTGAGCAACGCTTCCAGAGTGGTTCCGGCTCTTTCCGGAGGTACTGGCAGTATTACGTACAGCGCCTGCACCCGCCCGGCCGGAACAGCCAGGCTTGTGCGCCACGGCTTCCCGAAACGGTCTACTCCATCAGTGTTAAGGCAATGTCCGCCGGCCGGCGAGATCACGTCGACTCTCACGCCGTGCAGATCCTCCAGGGCGTAGAGGCCCACCTGGACCACGTAGTCCTCCCCCGGTTCTGCACTCGCATGGAAGCTCCGCTGCGGTCCGTTGATGACCCAATGCGGCGGCAGATCCCGTTGCATGGAGACGGGATTCAGCCGGTCCTCGGGGAAGAGCAGGAAAGCCTCGCCCGTGTACCTGGTGTTGAGCCCCTCCACCTCGTCCGCACGGGCCGTGAAGTTCATCGGAGCGAACGAGTCGCGCTCGCTGGCGGCTTCATAGCGGAGGACGGTTGCCAGTGGTAGTTCATTGTCCGGACGTTCGGCCTCCGCCGCCTGCCACCACGGTGAAGGCACGACGCCGGCGGCCCACCCGGGCTCTGCTGATGGACGATGCGGGAGGTACTCCGCTTGGGGATAGTGGGGTTTCCCCAGCATGGCGTAGGGCAAGTAGTAGACGAAGTAGATCCCCGGGCCGTCGGTTGCTTCGAAAACGATGCTTCCGGACTCCCGGGTGGCCGTTTCCAGGATCACGTTCCGGACCCTGGAACCGTTCTTTTCCGAGACGACGATGACGTCCACCGCTCCCGGGTCCTGGTCCTGCCGACGCCACGGGAGGACCACTCTGTGGGCGTGGCCCACCGCTTCCGCTGCTTCCACGACTTCCACGACTTCCACGACGAATCGGTGGTTTCCGTAGAGCAGCTTGTCCCAGTTTCCAACGCCACATTCCACCTCCGGGTGGCCTGTTGTCTTGATATAGGGGGTGATGGTGGGCGGGGACATGACGGCCGGTGAAACCGGCGTGGGCAGCGGCATCGCTGGGACTCCTGAAGGTAGCTTCCGGGGCTTGTCACCGAGTTGGTGAATCCTTACATCATGCCGACCTTCAGGGGGGTCGTAAAAGATTATTGCGATGCGTACTTACTGGGATTTCTGCCCCAGGACAGTGGACGCCCGGGCTATTTTGCGGCGGCCAGGTTGAGCGCGTTCACCATCGCCTTTGCTGCACGCACCATTTCACGATCGGTGACGGTGTAGGCGGTGGGATCTGCGCCATCCTGCGCGCCAAGGGAGATGGCGCCGTCCCCGAGTGTGGACACGGTCTTCTTGGCCGACAAGTGAACGGCGGACAAGCCCGCGGCGTGCATCGCCGGGATGTCCTCAAGGGTCAGTCCCCCGCCGGCCATGATTTCCAGGGCATCCCCGGAACGTTCCGCCATGGCAGCCAAGGTCTTCAGACCCGCACCAGCGGTGGCTTCGTGTCCGGAGGTCAGGATCCTGGTGAAGCCCAGCTCCAGAAGCTGCTCCAGCGCGGCCAACGGTTCCTTGGACTGATCGATGGCCCGGTGAAAGGTCAACTGGGCTGCGGGGTTGGCCGCCTTGGCGGCCTCCACCAGACGCTGGATCGCGTGAACGTCCACGTCTCCGGACGGAGTCAGCGCTCCCACCACCACCCCGTGGGCGCCCTGCGCCAGAAGGTGGCGGATCTCGTGGACCATCGTGTCCACGTCCGAGGCTGAGTACCGGAAGTCGCCGGGCCTGGAGCGAATCAGCGGATGGATCTCCAGACGGCCGTCAACGTGCTCCATGCTGGCTTCCATGAGTCCCTGGCTGGGCGTGATGCCACCCAGCTCCAGGCTGCTGCACAGCTCCACGCGGTGGGCTCCCTCAGCGGCAGCGGTACCCGCACCGGCCGCGCTGACCACGGCAATTTCAAGTTTCATGCTGAAACTCTACGCGGAGTTTTTGTACAGGTAATGCCCCTAAGAAGGCTCCTTAAGGGCATCACCTGTACAAAAACTCGTCAGGCTTGGTAGCGCCCGAGCTTTTCCTTCTGCCCGGGGGTGAGCCTGAGGACCCGGCCGGTGTCCTCGGCGACGAACGCCAAATGCGTGGTGGCTTTGACGCAATCCTCCCGCGTAACAGGGTCCTTGATGACGTAGTGAAGATCGAAGCTGGCGCCTTTGACGGCACCCACCCAGATCTCCACAACAGCAGGAACGTTGCGGTACTCCAAGGTCCGGACATACCGGACCTTGTGCTCCACCACGAGGGTCATGATGCCCTCTTCAACGTCGCTGAACAGGGCAGCCGGAGGCTCTACGCCAGGAAGGCCGGCGCCGCGGGGAGGCCCGAAGGCTGCGATGCGGGCCTCCTCCAACATACGAACGATCTGCACGTTGTTGATGTGCCCGTAAGCGTCCATGTCACCCCAGCGCATGGGTACAAGGACCTCAATGCGCTGGGGTGCAACGGAATCCCGGGCGGGTTGCCCGGTCTTCAGGGAATCGGTACTCAGCTGTGCACCGCCGTCGAATCATCCACAGCGGTCTCTTCCTCACCGGCGAACTGGGACATGTACAACCGGTAGTACGCGCCTTGGAGGGCGAGCAGTTGGGTGTGGTTGCCCTGCTCCACGATCTTGCCGTTCTCCATCACCAAAATGGTGTCTGCGTCCCGGATAGTGGAGAGTCGGTGTGCGATCACGAAGCTCGTCCGGTCCGTGCGGAGGGCGGCCATGGCCTTCTGCAGCAGCAGTTCGGTGCGGGTATCCACGGAGCTGGTGGCTTCGTCCAGGATCAGCAACGAGGGGTCGGAGACGAAGGCCCGCGCGATGGTGATCAACTGCTTCTCACCGGCACTGACATTGTTTCCTTCTTCGTCAATGATCGTCTGGTAGCCGTCAGGCAGCGCACGGACGAAGCGGTCCACGTAGGTGGCCTTGGCCGCCTCCATGATCTGCTCCTCGGTAGCGTCCAGGTTGCCGTACTTGATGTTGTCGTAGATGGTTCCGCCGAAGAGCCAGGCATCCTGCAACACCATGCCCACCTTGGACCGAAGCTCGGAACGGGTGAGGTCCTTGATGTCCACGCCATCCAAGGTGATCCGGCCGGCGTTGAGCTCGTAGAAGCGCATCACGAGGTTAACCAAGGTGGTCTTGCCGGCACCAGTGGGACCTACAATCGCAACGGTGTGGCCAGGTTCGGCCGCGAACGACAGGTCCTCAATGAGAGGCTTGTCCTCCACATAGCTGAACGAGACGTGTTCGAACTCAACGTGACCGTCGGTCTTGGAAGGCAGGTGGCGTGTGCCGTTCTCTTCGACTTCTTCATCAGCATCAAGGAACTCGAAGACGCGCTCGGCAGAGGCCACGCCGGACTGGAGCATGTTCGCCATACCGGCGATCTGGCCCAGCGGCTGGGTGAACTCACGCGAGTACTGGATGAACGCCGTGGCGTCGCCCAGGCTCATGGAGCCCGACGCAACCCGGAGGCCACCCACGACGGCGATGCCGACGTAGGACAGGTACGACACAAAGTTCATGGCCGGGAAGATGACGCCGGACACGAACTGCGCACCGAAGGAGGCCTTGTAGAGTTCCTCGTTCTTCTCGTCGAAACGCTCCAGCATGTCGGCATCGCGACCGAAGACCTTGACGAGGTCGTGGCCGGAGAACGATTCTTCGATCTGGCCGTTCAAGGCGCCGGTGTTCTTCCACTGTGCTGCGAAGAGCTTCTGGCTGCGGGCACCGATAACACCCGCCACGATGCCGGACAACGGCAGAGCGATCAACGCGATCAGCGCCAAC
Source organism: Arthrobacter sp. WCS2018Hpa-7 (assembly GCF_031843805.1). Classification (NCBI taxonomy): domain Bacteria; kingdom Bacillati; phylum Actinomycetota; class Actinomycetes; order Micrococcales; family Micrococcaceae; genus Arthrobacter; species Arthrobacter sp. WCS2018Hpa-7. The sequence continues at coordinate 30,673 of NZ_JAVTJB010000002.1, read as the reverse complement.
TCCCAGGACACGATGAACATCATGACCGTGATGCCAAGGACCGTAAGCACTGAGCTGACCAACTGGGAGAACGCCTGCTGGAGGCCTTGCTGGACGTTGTCGACGTCGTTGGTCACGCGGGACAGGATGTCGCCGCGCTGGCGGGTGTCGAAGTAGTTCAACGGAAGCCGGTTGAGCTTGGCCTGGACGTCGTTGCGGAGCTTCTTGATGACCCGCATGACGATCCTGTTGAGCAACCAACCCTGGGCCCACAGGAAGATGTTGGCCACAAAGTACATGAGGAGCACGATCGAAATCAGGAACGTCAGCTTGGGGAAGTCGATCCCGTTGGTGAGCTCCATCTTGGAGACCATGTCCGCAAAGTTGCCCTGGCCCTGCTGACGCATGAGTTCCACGAACTGCTCTTGGGAGACGCCCTCGGGGATCTGCTTGCCCATGACGCCACCAAAGATGACGTCCATGGCGTTACCCAGGACCTTGGGGGCGATCACGTTGAGGACCACCGAGACGATAACGAGCCCGATCACGATGTACACGCCAACGGCCTCTGGCTTCAGCAGGCCCATGAGTCGCTTGGCGGACGGCCAGAACTCCTTGGCCTTCTTTGCCGGGACGTCGCCGAACATGCCGCCATCAGCCTCTGATGGGACGTATTCCTCTTCGACAAAGTCGTCGTCGTCAAGGGCTTCGGTTGCTATCTCAGCCTCGGCTGTTGCCTGGGCATCCTTTGCGGCTTGAGACTTGGCAGCCCAACCACGCTTCTTCTGCTGGTTCTGCTCGCTCATGCCACTTCCTCCACGCTCAGCTGGGATTCAACGATTTCCTGGTACGTGGGTGACGTCTCCAGCAGTTCGTCGTGCGTTCCGCGGTCAACGATCCTGCCGTTATCCAGCACAAGGATCTCGTCCGCATCCGCGATGGTGGAGACACGTTGAGCCACTATGATGACTGTCGCGTCCCGGGTTTTGGCCTTCAGGGCCTTTCGGAGCCGGGCGTCCGTAGCGACGTCCAAGGCCGAGAATGAATCATCGAACAGGTAGACGTTGGGTTTCGTCACCAAGGCACGGGCAATGGAAAGCCTCTGGCGTTGCCCACCGGAGACGTTGGTTCCGCCCTGGGCGATGCGCCGGTTCAGGCCCGAAGACTTTTCCTCCACGAAGCCCTTGGCCTGCGCCGTTTCCAGCGCTTCCCACAGTTCCTCGTCAGTGGCATCCGGTTTGCCGAAGCGCAGGTTGTGCTCGATGGTTCCGGAGAACAGATACGGCTTCTGCGGAACGGCCGATACCCGGCTGGTGATTTCCGAGGCATCCATGTCGGTGACGGGGACGCCGTCGAGCAATACATCTCCGGAAGCGACATCGTAGAGTCGCGGCAGCAGCGAAACCAAGGTGGTCTTGCCCGCACCCGTGGAGCCAATGATGGCGAGGGTCTTGCCCGGCTCAGCAGTGAAGGAAATGTTGCTCAGCACCGGGGCCTCGGCACCGGGGTACTTGAAGGTGACGTCCCGGAATTCGACGCGTCCCTTCTTCTCAGCGGGAACCACCGGCGAGCTGGGGTTGTGGATGGAAGGCTCGACGTCGAGAACCTCGCCGATGCGGTCTGCACAAACCGAAGCGCGGGGAATCATCATGGCCATGAAGGTGCCCATCATGACGGCCATCAGGATCTGCAGCAGGTATTGGAGGAATGCCGTGAGCGCGCCCACCTGCATCTCGCCGGAGTCCACGCGCTGTCCGCCGAACCAGAGAACGGCAGCAGTGGAGAGGTGGAGGATCATGCCGATGGCCGGGAACATCAGGACAAACAGGTTGCCGATTTTCACGGAGACTGCGGTGAGATCCTCATTGGCATCGCCGAAGCGCTTGGCTTCGTGGGGTTCACGCACAAACGCACGGACCACGCGGATGCCGATGATCTGCTCGCGCAGCACGCCGTTGATGGCGTCGATCTTGGTCTGCATGGAGCGGAAAAGCGGCATGAGCCGGACCACGAGGTAGCCCACAACCGCTACCAGGACAGGAACGGAAACCCACACGAGCCAGGAAAGGTTGAGGTCCTCGCGGAGCGCCATGATGATGCCGCCAACGCACATGATGGGCGTGGACACCATGAAGTTCAGGCCCATGAGCACCAGCATCTGAACCTGCTGGACATCATTGGTTCCACGGGTAATCAGTGTGGGGGCACCAAACTTGTTGACATCCTGGGCAGAGAAGCTGCTGACCTGGCGGAAGACACTGCGGCGCAGGTCGCGGCCGATCGCCATGGCAACGCGGGAGCCGAAGTACACAGCGACTATGGCAGTGAGTACCTGCCCAAGGGCGACGGCGAGCATGAGCGCACCCGTCTGCCAGATGAAATCGGTGTCGCCGCGGGAAACTCCCTCATCAATGATTTTGGCGTTGAGGCTGGGGAGATAGAGCGTGGCGATGGTGGATGCCAACTGAAAAATCAGCACGGCCACAATCTGCGGCAAATACGGCTTGGAGTAGCGCCGTATAAGGGTGACAAGCATGCCCACGGGTCCTTAGAAAGAGTGCGTGAATGAGATAAGAGAAGTGTCGCAGCCGGGGCTGACAGTATTAGCCTCCCTACTCTACGAAATCCGTTGCCCCGGCGAAACAACTTACGGAAAAGATCATCCCAGCGGAGTATCCGCCGTGTCGCGGGTACTCCGAAGCAGCAACGGACGCCAGAGCCCCGGGGACGGCAAAGCGCCGGCTGGAATCCCAGCCGGCGCTTTTCAATCCCGCCCTTGTTGGCCATGCTCCCCGTAGTACGTCAGGAGTTTCGGACAGAGGCGGGATCCGTAGCGGAGTCAGCCTGCGTGCTTGCCGTGGTCCGGACGTGCTTCCACGCCTTGGAGGAGCAGCAACGCCATACGCTCCTGCTGCCTGCGTTCGCGCTTGAGTTCTTTCCGGATCGCTGCGAGGTCCTCGGCAGTGTGGGCCTGCTGCTCTGCGATGGCCTGCTGTTCCCGCAGCCTTGCCTGCAGTTCCACGTTGGCGCGGCTGAGTTGCAACTGCTGTTCGGCCAGGACGTACTGGGTGCGAGACAACTGCTCCTGCACTTCCCTCACGTCACTTGCCGCGTGCGGGCGTTCCTGCGTGAGGATCCTGGCGAACTCCAGATCCAGGTCGGAACCGGAGTCCGGGCCGGAGGTAGGGCGTTCGGTGCGCGGAACCTGACGTTCGCCCACCGGAACCTGACGCCCGGCACCCAAGGTGCCAGCGCCGTCGTCGTCCGCTTTCAGTCCGTCCGCCCTCAAATCGTCCGCCTTCAGCGCGTCCATCGATGCCGTGTCCAGGGACATCCCAGCGTCCGAGGAGGCCGTGGCAATCAGTTCCTTCTCCGGAGCCGCATCCACGGTCCGGCGCAGCGGCCGTTCCTTGATGAAGAGCACCGCCAGGAGTGCCACGACGCTGATGATCGCGGAGATCAGGAAGATCTGTGCGGTCGCGTCACCATAGGCAGTCCTCATGATTTCGGCGACGGGGGCTGGCATATCAGCGAGGTCCATGCTGGCCCCGGACGCGCCGCCCTGGACAGGAATACCAGCGGCGGCCATGCCTTCAACGGCCAGGTCCTTCACGTGGGTGGACATGATGGCACCCAGGACGGAGACACCGATCGCGCCACCAACCGAGCGGAAGAACGCCACGGAAGCACTGGCCGTTCCGATGTCCTTTGCCTGGACCGTGTTCTGCACGGCGAGGACCAGGTTCTGCATCAGCATGCCAAGGCCCAGGCCGAAGACGCCCGTGTAGATGGCTACGATCCACAGTTCCGTGGTGTGGTCCATGGTTCCAGCAAACGCCAGGCCGCCGATCAGCAGGACGGATCCGGCGATCAGGAACCTCTTCCACTTACCGAAGCGGCTGATCAGGATGCCGGACGCGACGGACCCAATCAGGTTGCCGGCGATCATCGGCAGCGTCAGCAGGCCGGCCTCGGTGGGCGTGGCGCCGCGGGCAACTTGGAAGTACTGACCCAGGAACGTGGAGGAACCGAACATGGCGATGCCGACGGCAACCGAAGCAACGATTGCCAACGCCGTGGTGCGCTCGGAGATGATCTTCAGCGGGATGATCGGCTGTTCAACCTTGGTTTCCACGAACACCAGCACGGCCAGCAACGCTACGCCGCCACCCACCATGAGGGCTGACTGCCAGGAGAACCAGTCGTAGTAGTCCGGGTTGCCGGCGAAGGAAACCCAGATCAGGAGCAGGCTCACGCCGGAGGTCAGCAGGATGGAACCGAGCCAGTCGATCTTGGCGGGGCGCTTGATGTGCTGGATCTTCAGGGTCACCTGAAGCAGGATGAGCGCGACGACGGCCAGCGGCACGCAGACGAAGAACGTCCAGCGCCAGCCGAGCGGGCTGTCCACGATGAAGCCGCCAAGCAGCGGGCCACCGGCAGTGCCCACAGCCATGACTGCGCCCATGTAGCCGGAGTACTTGCCGCGATCACGCGGCGGGATCATGGAACCGATGATGGCCTGCGCCAAGGCGGTGAGGCCACCCATCGCCACACCTTGGATGACGCGTGCGGTCAGCAGCAGCGGGATGGTTTCGGACAGGCCTGCCATCACCGAGCCGGCCACGAAGATAATGATGCTCAGCTGGACCAGGAGCTTCTTGTCGAAGAGGTCCGCGAGCTTGCCCCAGATGGGCGTGGTGGCCGCGTTCGCGAGTAGCGCGGCCGTGATGACCCAGGCGAAGTCGGTTTGGGTGCCCTTGAGCTCGGACATGATGGTGGGCAGGGCGTTGGCAACAATCGTGCTGCTGAGGATTGCCGTGAAGAAGGCTGCCAAGAGCCCGGTCAGGGCTTCCATGATCTGCCGGTGGGTCATGGGCGCGGCGGCTTTGCTGGCCGCGGGGCTCACTGAGGCGTCCACCGCCTTGGTGTTCTGAACTGCTGGTGTGGCCATGGTGGCTCCTAAGCTGTTTGGTGTGTTGTGATGGAGCCGGCCGCCGTTGCCCGGATTGAGTCCTTGAGGGACCCCGTGAGTTTGTTGATCACCTGGGAGGCCTCGAGGGCGTCTGCCTCGCTCCAATCCGCCAGGTAATCCCGCAGTCTCACGCTGCGTTGTTCTTCAAATTCGCGCAGCTTGGCCGCGCCGCTTTCGGTCAAGGCAAGGAGTTGGGCCCTGCCATCCGCAGGATCCGGTCGCCGCACCACAAAGCCAAGATCCTCAAGCTCGGTGATGTGCCTGCTCAGGACCGGGGCGCTGACGCCCAGGCGCGTGGCCAGTTGGGTAGCCCGCGTCTCCCCCTCGCCAATGAACCGCATGACTCCCTGGACGGCCATTCCGACGTCGGGAACGCGGGCCATGTGGGCGGTCACCACGCAGCGCAGCGTGCGCTGGAGATCGAATATTTGATGCACAAGATCGGTCGCTGTGGCAGAACCGACGGACATGGAAAACACCCCTCTTTTTGTTTGCCTAAAGCAACTATAACTCAGATTGATTGCTTTGGGAAACTAAAGATGGCTTCGGTTCGTGTTGCGGGGCCCGCTCCACGCCCTATTTCCCCGGTTTGGGGCGCAGAGCAGGCCTCACAACGCAGCCAGCCCCCGCACGATGTTCCGTGCGGGGGCTGGCTGTTTTGGGGCTTTTAGTCGCGTCTGTTTAATCCAAATGGGTGGGGCCGAACATCTTCAGCAGCGTTTCGACCACGACGACGTTGGGTCCGTCCGCTTGGAAGGACGCCTTGAGCGCGTCCCCCACTTCCTCCGGGGCGACCCGGCGGGCCGGGACGCCGAAGGACTCGGCAAGCTTGACGAAGTCCGGGCGGGCAAGCTCGGTTGCGGTGGCTTGGGCGAAGGCGCCCACCATGTATTCGCGCAGGATGCCGTAGCCGCCGTCGTCCACGATCAGCCAGGTCACCGGGACGTTGTGCTGCTTGGCAGTGGCAAGTTCGGAAATGGAGTACATGGAGGAACCATCACCCGATACTGCCAGCACACGGCTTGGCTTGCCCGTGGTTTCCAGTCCCACAGCCCCGCCGATTGCCGCAGGGAAGCCGTAGCCGAGGCCGCCGGCGCCCTGGGCGGAGTGGAACTGGCCCTGACGGGCGTCCCAGCAGCTCCAGCCCCAGTAGGCGGAGATGGTCATGTCCCAGAACGTCTGCATGTCGGCCGGGACGGCCTCGCGGATGTCGGCCATGAACTTCAGTTCCTTGGCCAGGTCCTGTGATTCCAGGCGGGCGGTGACTTTGGCCAAGGATTCCTTGACCACGTCTTCCGGGCTGGTCCCGTGCCAATCACGCTTGGTTGCGTCCGCCGCCCCTGCTGCGGCAAGAGCTTCGTCCAGGGCCGCAAGGGCCTGCCCGGCGTCGGCACGGATGCCCAGCCCCGGCCGGTTGGACTCCAGGACGCGGGGTTCGGCGTCGATCTGGATGATGCGGCCGCGGGGTTCGAACGTGAAGTAGTTGGACGTCACTTCACCCAGGGACGAGCCGATCACGATGAGCACATCGGCGTCTTCGAGGACATCGGTCATGTGCCGGTCCTCGATCCACGACTGCAGTGACAGCTCGTGCGTCCACGGGAACGCACCATTGCCGCCGGGGGTGCAGATGACCGGGGCGCGCAGTTGCTCCGCGATCGAGAGCAGCGACTTCTCGGCCCGGCCACGGCGGGTACCGCCGCCTGCGATGATCGCCGGACGTTCCGCCGTCGAAAGCCACTTCACGGCCTCGCGGATCAGTTCGACGCGCGGCGGGTTGTCGAATGCCTCTGCGAGGGCGTCTTCCACCGGGGGAACCATGATGGGGTCCAGGAGGACGTTCTGCGGGATTTCGATCCAGACAGGGCCCTGCGGCGAGGAGATCGCTTCGGTCCAGGCGTCCTGGATGGCCGACGGGATGCCCGAGGCGTGCTGGATCAGTCGCTGGCTCTTGGTGACGTTCGCGGCCGAAGCCTTCTGGTCATCGAGCTGGTGAAGCATGCCCTTGCGGCGTGCGCCCAGGCCGTCAAGCGGGATCTGGCTGGCCACAACCACCATGGGAACACCCGTAGCGTAGGCCTCCTGGAGACCGGCCAAGGACGTCAGCGCGCCGGGACCGGTGGACAGGAACAACACACCTACCTCGCCGGTGGCGCGGGAGTAGCCGTCCGCTGCGAAGGCCGAGTTGTTCTCCACGCGGGAGGACACGAAGTGGAGGTTGCCGCGGCCCATGGCGTCAAACAGGCCCAGCGCGTGCTGGCCCGGGATACCGAAGACCGTTTTCGCGCCAAGCGCTTCAAGGGTCTCGACGACGAGGTCCCCGCCGTTGCGCTGGTTGGTGCCCTTCGTAGGAGCTGCTGTGCCGGGGTCGAAGTCGATCATCGCTGATCCCCTGTTGCCTTGGCGAGCTCTGCGATTCGAGCGCCGAGGGCCTGCTGCGCGTAGCCGTTCGGAGCGCCGAGGCGGTCACCTTCCACTGCGTTGTCGGCCATGAGGGTCACGAGCTCGTACGCGACGTGGCTGCCTGCGACACCAGTGATTTCTGCGTGGTCGTAGGCCGGGGCAACTTCAACGATGTCCGCACCGACGAGGTTCATGCCGCGGAAGCCACGGATGATTTCCAAGAGTTCGCGGCTGCTGATGCCGCCAGCTTCAGGAGTGCCGGTACCCGGGGCATGGGCCGGGTCCAGGACGTCGATGTCCACGGAGATGTACAGCGGACGGTTGCCGATGCGGTCACGGATCTTGGCGACCGTCTCCAGGACGCCCTGGTAGTAGACGTCTGCGGAGGTGACGATTCCGAAGCCGAAGCGGTGGTCGTCGTCGAGGTCCTTCTTGCCGTACAGCGGGCCGCGGGTACCCACGTGGCTGATGGCTTCGGTATCCAGGATCCCTTCCTCGACGGCGCGACGGAACGGGGTGCCGTGCGTGTATTCGGCGCCGAAGTAGGTATCCCAGGTGTCCAGGTGCGCGTCGAAGTGAAGCATGGCGATCGGCTCACCGGCGCGCTCTGCTGCTGCGCGGAGGAGGGGCAGGGCAATGGTGTGGTCGCCGCCCAGAGTGACCAGCTTGCTGCCGTTGGCCGTGAGGTCCATGGCATTCTGCTGGATGGTTTCGATGGCCTCGTTGATGTTGAACGGGTTCACAGCCATGTCGCCGGCGTCGGCAACCTGGATGTTCTCGAACGGGCTCACGTCCCAGGCGGGGTTGTACGGGCGCAGCAGACGGCTGGCCTCACGTACGTGGTTGGCGCCGAAGCGCGCGCCGGGGCGATAGGAAACGCCGGAGTCGAAGGGGACGCCTACAACAGTGACGTCAGCCTTGGCCACCTGGTCCAGGCGGGGCAGGCGGGCATAGGTGGCGGCACCGGCATAGCGCGGGATGCGGGACGAATCGATGGGACCAAGGTTGCCGTTGGCCTCAATACGGAGCTCTTCCAAAATGCGCCACTCCTTAGTGGATAGCTGGGATGACTGTGACACCCATCATACACTCAAAGTTTCCTAATATGCATCACCTGTTTACAAGTCAGATTTGAAGGCGTGCGTCCTGAGATGCCGGTCACAGTGGGCGTAAAGATTCCATAAAAACCGGGGTCCCGGCGTCGAACGCGGCCATACGCTCCTTGCGGAAGCAGCATCGTGCTGCACGAAAGGACACAGTGACCACCTTGTCGAGGCCTCCGGCCGATCCGGCCAACCGGCCAAAGAACTCCTTCAAGCTCAAGCCCTGGCTGCTGGAAGGAATGCCGGACACCTCAGGCAAGAGGCAAGGCCCCCACGGCCGCCCGTCGGACGCTCACAAGCCGCAAGCCTGGTGGAAGGTCATGTGCCTCACCGGCCTGGACTACTTCTCCACGCTCGGCTACCAGCCCGCCATCGCCGCCCTGGCAGCGGGCTTGCTGTCCCCTTTGGCCACCCTGCTCCTGGTGCTGGCAACCCTGGCCGGCGCACTGCCCGTCTACCGGCGCGTGGCCCGCGAGAGCCCTCGGGGCGAAGGCTCCATCGCCATGCTGGAGCGGCTCCTCCCCCGCTGGGGCGGCAAGCTCTTCGTCCTGGCCCTCCTGGGGTTCGCAGCCACGGACTTCATGATCACCATCACGCTCTCAGCTGCCGACGCCACAGCCCACCTGATCGAGAACCCCTTCGCGCCGCACTTCCTGGAAGGCCAGCAAGTTGTCATCACACTGGCTTTGATCGCCGGACTGGGCGTGGTCTTCCTTCGCGGATTCAAGGAAGCCATCAACGTGGCAGTAGTGCTGGTGGCAGCGTTCCTGGCACTGAACCTCGTGGTCATCGCCGTATCCATGACCCACCTGTTCACCGAAGCCGGAGTCATTACCGACTGGTGGACCGCACTCACCACCTCCCACGGCGATCCGATCATGATGGTTGCCTTGGCCCTCCTGGTCTTCCCCCGCCTGGCACTGGGACTCTCCGGATTCGAAACCGGCGTGGCCGTTATGCCCCAGATCAAGGGACACGCCACAGACACCGAAGCCAACCCGGCCGGCCGGATCAAGGGCGCCCACAAACTGCTGACCACTGCGGCCATCATCATGAGCTCATTCCTCATCACGTCCAGCTTCACCACCGTCATGCTGATCCCCGCCGCCGAATTCCAGGACGGCGGCAAAGCCGAAGGCCGCGCACTCGCCTACCTCGCGCACAAATTCCTCGGCGACGGATTCGGTACCGTTTACGACGTCAGCACGATCGCCATCCTCTGGTTCGCCGGCGCGTCCGCGATGGCCGGGCTGCTGAACCTCGTTCCGCGATACCTGCCCCGCTACGGCATGGCTCCAGCCTGGGCCCGGGCACTGCGCCCGCTGGTCCTGGTGTTCACTGTGATCGCCTTCATCGTCACCATCATTTTCAAGGCTGACGTCAATGCCCAGGGCGGCGCCTATGCCACAGGCGTGCTGGTCCTCATCACTTCCGCTTCCATCGCAGTCACCTTGTCCGCACGGCGAAAGAAGCAACGCGGCCAGTTCATCGGCTTCGGGATCATCTCCCTCGTCTTCGTCTACACCACAGTGGTCAACTCGATCGAGCGTCCTGACGGCCTGAAGATCGCAGCACTCTTCATCCTGGGCATCATGGTGGTCAGCTTCATATCCCGCATGCGGCGTGCCTTCGAACTCCGGGCAACCCACATCAAAATGGACGAGAAAGCACTGGAGTTCACCGCCAACGCTTCCGAGGGACCCGTCCGGATCATCGCGCATGAACCCAAACACCTCAGCGCCAGCAGGTACCGCGAGAAACTGCAGCACGCGCAACAGGCCAGCCACCTGCCCGTCGACTGCGACGCCGTCTTCATCGAGGTCATCGTGGACGACAGCTCGGACTTCGAACAGGAACTCCAGGTTGCGGGCAAGATCCGGCACGGTTTCAAGATCCTGGAAGTGCACAGCAACAATGTCCCCAACACCGTGGCGGCAGTCCTCCTCCACATCCGCGACGTCACTGGATTCATGCCCCACATCTACTTCCGCTGGACCGAGGGCAACCCGATCTCCAACCTCAGCAAGTTCCTGTTCTTCGGCGAAGGCGAGATCGCGCCGGTAACCCGTGAAGTGCTGAGGGAGGCCGAGCCGGACATCACCCGCCGGCCGTGGGTGCACGTGGGCTGACCACCTGCTCCCCCGCCGCCGAAACTACAGTTAATGCCCATGTTTGCCGCAAACATGGGCATTAACTGCCATCTCGCGGGGAGAAAAACTAGCGGCTTGCCGCCGGCACCAGCACCCAGAGCACTTCGACGGTTTCGTCCGTGGGGTTGATCCAGGTGTGCGGTTCGCGGCCGGGGAAGGAGAGTGTGTCCCCTTCTTCAAGGTCGTACTCTTCATTGGTCAGGATGAGCTTGATCCTGCCCTTGACCACGTGCAGGACATCGACGTCGCAGTCTACGGCGTAGAGCTCGTTCTCCCCACGGCCCCGCGGCTCTATAGTGGCCTGCAAAATCTGGAGTCGACGCTCTGAGCGGGCCGTCAGCAAACGCTCCACAATGCCCTGGCCACCCAAGGAGATGCGCGGACCGTCGTCGCGTTTGGTCAGGTGCGTTTCCGGGGCGGCGAACAAGTCGCCTACGGACACCGACAGGACCTGGCACAGGGTGACCAGAGAAGCGACCGACGGCGATGTCAGGTCACGCTCCACACGGCTGAGGAAGCCCTTGGTCAAGCCGGTAGCATCAGCCACTTGCTCGATGGTGAGGCGCTGCGCCTGCCGGGCTGCGCGGATTCTGGAACCGATGGCAACGGGAACATTGCTCGGTTCAACGGGGAGAGCCTTCATTCACGAACCTTTCAGGCCTGTCATGTGGCCCTGTCATTGGAGCAATAGTAGCCGGGAGACAGGCCAACAGGACCAGAATCCGCGGAACCATGACCAAAGCACCTTGACTGTTACTCCGATCACAACATATCCTCATAGGCAACAAGTGTTGTCTGTGAGGCACACAACACCTCCCCAATCTCCAACCATCAGCACAGAGACTTCGACGCTTCGCAGGAGTATCGTCGAAAACCCCAACCTCCGTGCATCAGCTCCAAGGACCGTTCATGGAATCTTCGGCTATTAACATCGCAATCGTGGTGGTGTACCTGCTCGCCATGCTGGCATTCGGCTGGTGGGGCAAGTCCCGCACCAAGAACAACAGCGACTTCCTGGTGGCCGGCCGCCGCCTGGGACCGTTCCTTTACACCGGCACCATGGCCGCTGTGGTCCTCGGTGGCGCTTCCACCGTGGGCGGCGTCGGCCTCGGCTACAAGTTCGGCATCTCCGGCATGTGGCTGGTGGTGGCCATCGGCTCAGGCGTGCTGCTGCTCAGCCTCCTGTTCGCCGGCACCATCCAGCGCCTGAAGATCTACACCGTCTCCCAGATGCTGAGCCTTCGCTACGGCAGCAGGGCCACACAGACCTCAGGCATCGTCATGCTGGCGTACACGCTCATGCTCTGCGCTACGTCCACCGGCGCCTACGCCACCATCTTCGTGGTGCTCTTCGACTGGGAACGCTGGCTGGCCATCGCCGTTGGCGGCGCGATCGTCCTGGTCTACTCCACCATTGGCGGCATGTGGTCCATCACCTTGGCCGACCAGGTCCAGTTCATCATCAAGACCGTCGGCATCTTCTTCCTGATGCTCCCGTTCGTCCTGAACGCTGCCGGCGGCATGGACGGCATCCGTGAGCGCCTCGACGACACCTTCTTCCAGATCGATGGCATCGGCGCCCAGACCATCATCACCTACTTCGTGGTCTACACGCTGGGCCTGCTGATCGGCCAGGACATCTGGCAGCGCGTCTTCACCGCCAAGACCCCCACGGTTGCCCGTTGGGGTGGCGCCACGGCCGGTGTCTACTGCATTCTCTACGGCATCGCCGGCGCCCTGATCGGCCTGGCTGCCCGCGTGGCCTTGCCGGATATCGACGTCGCCAACCTCGGCAAGGACGTTGTCTACGCAGAGGTAGCCACCCACATCCTGCCCGTCGGCATCGGCGGCCTGGTCATGGCCGCGGCTGTCGCAGCCATGATGTCCACCGCTTCCGGCGCCCTGATTGCCGCAGCAACGGTGGCACGTGCGGACGTTGTCCCGTTCGTGGCCAGCTGGTTCGGAAAGACCATCAACACCGATGACAGCGAAAATCCCGAGCACGACGTCAAGGCAAACCGCTACTGGGTTCTTGGACTCGGCATCGTGGCAGTACTGATTTCCATGGCAGCACAGGACGTGGTGGTAGCCCTCACCATCGCCTACGACATCCTGGTAGGCGGCCTCCTGGTAGCAATTCTGGGCGGCTTGGTGTGGAAGCGCGGCACGGGCATCGCCGCTGCGTGGTCCATGGCAGTGGGATCGGTGTTGACTCTGACGCTGCTGATCCTCTTCGCCGTGGGTGTCATTCCGAGTGCGGACGGCGTCTACGCCAACGAACCGATCTACTTCGGCCTCGCTGCCTCGTTCATCGCCTACGTCGTGATTTCACTGCTCACCCCGCCAACGGATCCCGCCGTCCGCGCGGCCTGGGATAAGCGCGTTGCAGGTGCCGTCTCTGAGGAACTCCCGCCTGAGGCCCACCCGGTCAGCAGCCACAAGTAACGCAACAAGCAACAGAGCAACGTTCGACGGCGGCGCCTCCCCTTTCCGGGGTGGCGCCGCCGTTGTTTTGTCCCCGCCGTTGTTTTGCCTCCGGGAACTGGGCGTTGCGTGGCCCGCTGTGCTCCCTAAAACCCCGCCAAAGCACGCAGAGCAGGCCTCACAACGGGAGGGGGTTGGGGTGCTGTGCTGTAGGGTGGTCCCAGCTTCAAGAGATGTGGTGCCAAGCTCCGACTGGCCACACACCAACCCCATGTTCACGGGTGGTTCGGATGAGGAAGCGGCCCGTCCCGGACCAGAGACAACCGAGCGGGCAAGAGCACTCCCCCAAGGAGCAGTCCCTTGCCATACCAAGGCGATACCACCCCGGCACCAAGCAGTCCGGCACCAAGCACCCCGGCACCAACAGCCACGCCCACAGTTGCGGTGATTCCCGCCGTCGACCTTTTCATGGGCACGGTCACCATCACCGCGAAGGCCGGAACCCGGCGGTTTGGACATCCCCAGCCGCACCTGATCGCGCAAGCGTTGGCCCGGGCCGTCCGTCCGACGCTCTGGTGTGAGTCGTCCAGGACACTCACGGTAACTGTTGCCGCCGTCGGCAAACGCGAGGGTGTGCGGCAGCACTACACCCTCTCCCGGGAGGACTAAGCCTGGATTTCCTCGTCCTCGTCGCGGAACTCTTCGGTTTCATCGATCGGGACCACGCGTTCGTCGTCCTCCGGGGCGTCCACTTCTTCCACCCAGGCCTCGTCCACTTCCTGGTCCTCTGCGTAGTCGTAGGCGGGATCCGACTCGATGGTTGCCCGGTCCGGGTGCTTGGCGTGTGATTCGGTGGTGTCCATGCTGCAACCTCCGTCTCGTGGGCGGCTCAAAGCCCAGTTGAACGTGTGCGGGGAGGGCCCCCGCCCCTGTCCTTCCATCTGAGCACCGGCTCAGTCGAGGGTCAAGGACGGCCGGAAATTACGGTGCACCGAACATTCCAGCTAAGGAATACCAGCCAAAAATCCGCGCGGATAAGCGGTAGTGTGGGGCGTGCAATGGGGCCGCAACTACCCCACCCAGCACAGGAGAGAAAGTGCAACAGCACCAGGAATCCCCCGGTTCGTCGAGCCCCGCTCCGGACCCCACCCCGGAATCGGCAGCCCCCGAAAACGACGTAACGCAACCGCCGCCGCCCTCGCACGCCGACATCCGCCGGTGGCGTCAGTACCTCGCCGATGAACGTGCCGAGGCCGCCGTCTACCGCGAACTCGCCCAGAGGCGCGACGGCGAAGAACGCCAAATCCTGCTGGCCCTTGCCGAAGCCGAAGGCCGTCACGAGGCCCACTGGCTCAAGCTCCTCGGTGAGCACGCCGGAATGCCCAAGGCCGCATCAACCCGCGGCCAGTTCCTGGGCTTCCTGGCCCGCAACTTCGGGTCCGTCTTTGTGCTGGCCCTGGCCCAACGAGCAGAGGGCCGCTCCCCCTACGGCACCGAACCCGCGGCAACAGCTGCCATGGTGGCCGACGAACAGATCCACGAAGAGGTGGTCAGGGGACTGGCCACCCGCGGCCGGAACCGGCTTTCCGGTACTTTCCGTGCCGCGGTCTTTGGCGCCAACGACGGTTTGGTGAGTAACCTCTCGCTGGTCATGGGCATGGCCGCCACCGGCGTACCCAGTCCGGTGGTGCTGATGAGCGGTGTGGCAGGTCTTTTGGCCGGCGCACTGTCCATGGGCGCCGGCGAGTACGTCTCGGTCCGCTCCCAGCGGGAACTGCTCAATGCGACCCTGCCAACGCAAGCCACCCTCACGGCTGCCCCGTCCTTGGACATCGAGCACAACGAATTGGTGCTGGTGTACCTCGCCCGCGGTATGACCCGCGAAGCCGCCGAGCACCGCGCCGCAGAGCGCATGGGCGTGTTCAGCTGCGACTGCGATCCCAGCCTCTCCTTGCAGCCTGAGAAACCTGCCACCGACGAGCACGAATCCGTCGGCTCCGCGTGGGGCGCCGCGGTGTCCAGCTTCTGCTTCTTCGCTTCCGGTGCGGTCGTTCCCATCCTGCCCTTTATCTTCGGCATGACGGGCTTTGCCGCCTTGATGGTGGCCGGTGTCCTGGTGGGCATCGCGCTTCTGGCGACCGGCGCCGTCGTGGGCTTGTTGTCCGGAACGTCGCCACTGAGCCGCGGGCTGCGCCAGCTCGCGATCGGCCTGGGAGCAGCGGCCGCCACCTACGGGCTGGGCCTGGTGTTCGGGGCAACCATCATCTAGTTTGGACGGCTCCCCCCGCAGCCCGTAATGTTGGTTCGTCCTCCGCGCTGCCCCGCGTGACCAGGGCGTGAGGAATGGAGAACCGTGGACTCGGAGCGGGAAACGCGTGCGCCCAAGCACCGGCGTGCCGGTACGGCCTGGCGCATTCTCCGTGGCGTACTGATGGCCGGAATTGCCGCTGTGGTGGCAGTGCTGGTCAGCGGATTCCTGCATGGAGACCCACGGATCACCGCCCTTTTCCCGGGTGTGAGCGTCCCAGGTGCCGCGCAGGACGGGCACCCCGGGCAGAAGCAAACGGCGCCTGCACGTGCAGCAGACGCCCCGCCGCCCGGAGTTGAGGAGGCGGACGCCCCGTTGGCCTCGCCGAAGGCGCCGGAAACTACCAACGGTTCGTATAAGTTCCTGGCCACCAACGACGACGGCACTCCGGTGGGGTACTCGCCATGCCGGCCGCTGCACTACGTGGTGAACAACGCATCCGCGCCGGAGGGTTCCGATGCACTGCTGGAGACAGCGATCGCCAATGTCTCCGCCGCTTCAGGGATCCAGTTCGTCAACGACGGCACCACCGACGAATTGCCGGTAGACCGGCGGGAGCCATACCAACCGGCCAAGTACGGCGACCGGTGGGCGCCCTTGCTGATTTCGTGGACCACGCCAGAGGCCGCGCCGGCTTTGGCGGACAAAGTCATTGGCACCGGCGGCAGCACCATGTACTCACTCAACAACGGACCCAAAAGCTACATCACGGGCAGCCTGGAGCTGGACACCCCGCAGGTCTCCGAACTGCTCGCTGACCCCGAAGGCGCCGACTATGTCCTGGCGGTCATGCAACACGAATTGGGGCACGTCATGGGTTTGGACCACGTGGAAGATCCGGTCCAGCTGATGTACCCGGAGATTGGGGCCCCTGACGGTCTAGCGGCCGGCGACCTGACCGGACTGCACCTCCTTGCCTCGGCCCCCTGCCGCGAGGATATCTAAGGGCCCGTTCAGTCCGCCATGGACTCGCGGCGGTACCGGACTTATGCTGTCGGGAACGGCCGACGACGGCGCCCCACCTCCCGTCGCAGCCTCCACGTCAGGGGGTTCCATGGAACCTTACGGGTCGCCCGAGTGGCAGGACCCCGATCCTTCCCGCCCCCATGATCCTCCGCATGGCCCCTACCGGCCCGAGGGAACGCTGGCACCGCCGGCCCGGCAACCGGCCACGCCACGGCCGCCCGTCAAGCACAGCAGCATCGCCGCCATCCTGTTCTTCCTGGGCATCCTCGCATTGGTGTGCGCGGGTGCGTATTTCAGCGGCGACCTGCAGCGGTTCCTGTACGGCTCCTCCGCCACGCAAAGCCAGGCACCCCGGCCCGGGTTGGTGCCGTTCGGGCAGCGCCAAGACCCTCTGCCCGGTCTGGAAGAAGCCGACGCGCCACTGGGAACTCCGGCACCGGTGAACCGGACCAGTACCTCGTACAAGTTCCTCGCCGTGAAGGAGGACGGAACGCCCCTGGCTTACTCACCGTGCAGGCCCATCCACTACGTGGTGAACGCGGATCTCGGGGATCCTTCCTGGCAGCCATTGGTGGACGAGGCCATTCGCCAAGCCAGCGTGGCCACCGGATTGAAGTTCGTCTACGACGGCCCCAGTTCCGAGGTCCCGTCCACCAACAGGCAGGGATACCAGCCCGCCAGATACGGTGACCGGTGGGCGCCCGTCCTGATCGCGTGGAGCACTCCGGAGCAGGTACCGCGCCTGACGGGCCAAACCGTGGGCTTGGGTGGGAGTTCCTCGATTGGCCTGAGCGATGGCTACAAAGCCTATGTCACCGGAACCGTGTCCCTGGACGCCCCGCAGTTCGCCGGCATCGTGGACACCTCCGAGGGCAAGGAGATCGGGGTAGCGGTGATCATGCATGAGCTGGGACACCTGCTGGGCCTTGACCACGTGGACGACCCCCGGCAACTGATGTTTGACCAGGCTTCCTGGGTCCGCCAGTACGCTGCAGGCGACAGGACCGGCTTGGCCCAACTCGGCTCGGGCCCCTGCAGCAAAGACTTCTAGCTGTGCCTCACGCGTGAGTGGAGACCACTGCGAGCGCCTCCTCCACGGTGTCCACCAGGAAGATCTTCTCCTCCATCGGTTTTCCCGCGGCGAGGCTCTGCAGCATCGGCCAGGCTGGGAGTGTCCGTTCCCAGTGTTCACGTCCCACCAGCACCATGGGACTGATGGTTTCGGGTGCTCCGTAGTAGTTCTCGCAGGCGTCCTGGAAGATCTCCTGCACTGTTCCTGCGGCGCCTGGAAGGAAGACGATCCCGCCGGTGCACAGTTCCAGCAGGATGGCTTCCCGGACGGCATTGGCGAAGTATTTGGCAATGTGTGTGGCGAACAGGTTCGGTGGCTCGTGGCCGTAGAACCAGGTGGGAATCCCGAGGGTCGCAGTGCCCTCCGGACAGCGTTCGACGACGGCGGCTGCTTGCCGCGCCCAGGCCGTCACCGAGGGCCTGAACCCCGGTACTTCGGCGAGGGTTTCCAGCGCGGCTGCAGCATCGGCGTCGGACGTTCCGCTCAGGTAGGCGCCCACGTTGGCTGCTTCCATGGCCCCGGGTCCGCCGCCGGTGGCGACAGCAAATCCTGATTGGGCGAGCAGCCGGCCCAGCCGTGCGGCGTCGGCGAAGTCGCTGGTGCCGCGCTGGGCGGCGTGTCCACCCATGACACCCACTACTTTGGCCCCGGAGAGTGCTCCGTGGTCCAGGAGTTCGTCCAGGGCGTCGCCGATTGCGTGGTCGTGCAGGGCTGCGGCGAGGGTGGCGTCCAGGCTTCCCCGCTGCCCGGGGAGGATGCTCCACTGGTAGACCCGGGTGTCGAGGGTTGTCTCGTACTCTGTGGAGGAGATGTCCGGGTAGAGTTCCGCTGCCGTGTACAGGCTGTTCCGGTAGGGGTCGAACGGCACGCCCTGCATCGTGGGAAAGATCAGCGCTCCACGGCGCCGCAGGCTCTCTTCCACACCCTCGTCGAAGGTACATCCCAGGAAGATCGCGCCCTGGGCGTCCAGGGACTTGAGCTCCCGTGCGTGTCCCCGCAGGTCCAGTGACTGCGCGTGCCAGCCATTCATGGACCCGGCTCCTGCGGTCACCAGATGGTGGAAGTGGACCACGCTTTCTATGTCGAGCGTCCGCGGGCTCGGGTTCAGGGCGCCGGTGCGATTCATGGTTTCAGCGTAGTATCGCCAAGGCTGTGACGCGGGCGTTTGCGCGCCGGGCTGCTGTCCAGTGCATCATGAAACATGAAGAGTTCAGAAGTTGCCCGTCCGCGCATCGGTGTTCCGGTACGCCTCAGCAGTTCGGACACCCCCGACGCCCGGGTGGGCGAAGCCAATCAGCTCTTCACCTTCATCGTGGACCTGCTGCGCGAGGCCGGTGCCCAGCCGGTCCTGCTGACGCCGGTTTCGGCGGACAGCGCAGGCCGCTTGGCTGCCGAGATGCAAATGCTCGACGGCGTGCTGCTCCCCGGCGGCGGCGACATCAATCCCCGCTTGTACGGCCAGGATCCCGAAGACTCCCTGTATGACGTGAACCAGGAGCAGGACCACCTGGACATGGACGTAGCCCGCGCTACCATCGACGCCGGCCTGCCCCTGCTGGGCATCTGCCGTGGCCATCAACTGCTGAATGTTCTGTACGGCGGAACGCTGACCCAGGACATGGCCCCGACCTCGGTAAACCACAGTGGCCTGGATCCACACGATCCCGCAGCCAGCGAGTGGTCCTGGCATGACGTCCAGCTCACCCCCGGATCCAAGGCTGCGGCCCTCTATGGCTCCCCCGGCGGGTCCACTGTCAAGGTCGCCTCGGGGCACCACCAGGCGGTGGCCAGGGTGGGCGAGGGATTGGCTGTCACGGCCATCGCCGCCGACGGTACGGTGGAAGCGCTGGAAGATCCATCCCGGTGGGTTGCCTCCGTAC
This sequence comes from Arthrobacter sp. WCS2018Hpa-7, assembly GCF_031843805.1. NCBI lineage: Bacteria > Bacillati > Actinomycetota > Actinomycetes > Micrococcales > Micrococcaceae > Arthrobacter > Arthrobacter sp. WCS2018Hpa-7. Next base: position 11,416 of record NZ_JAVTJB010000002.1, on the reverse strand, counting down.
AGTGGCACCCCGAAGTTTCCCAGCTCGCCGACTCAGAACGGCTGGTGCCTTTCACTTCCTTTGTGGAAGTATGCCGGCACCCTATCCAGGCTCGTCCTGGTGGAGTACAGTAACGCTCACTGCATCGCTTTCAGCGTCATCGGAAGTTCAGCCAGTACCAACTTCATTCATCAAGGCGTCCAGGGGGCGTCGTAAGTTTGCCGGCTGGGGGGCCCAACATCTGCTCAAAGGAGCATGGTTGTGGACCGTCCAAAATACGCCAGTCGTCCTCTTCGTCCGAATAACCGCCATTCTTTAATAAAACGCATTCTGGGCCTTCTCCTGGGGCCCGCGTTGGTCATGGGCGGGTTCGCCCTCACCACCGCTGCTCCCGCTGCTGCTGCTGAACCGCCGTGCGCGGGCACGGGCGGCGCCATGCAGATCGTTGCCCACACTGATGATGACCTGCTTTTCCTCAGCCCGGACTTCATGCGAGATATCCAGGCGAAGCGTTGCGTTCAAACGGTGTTTGCTACCGCCGGCGAGGCAGGTGAAGGTGCCACCTACTGGCGCAGCCTCGAATCAGGGATCCAGGCCAGCTACGCCAAAATGGCCGGAGTATCGAACAGTTGGACGACCTCCGACGCCGGTGTACCAGGACGCCCGCTCACCCTGCGGACCCTCAACGGTGCCCCGAATGTCTCCGTGGTGTACATGCGACTGCCGGACGGCTTCCCCAATGGCTTGGGCAGCGCCGCGTACAACAGCCAGAGCATCCTCAAACTCTGGGACGGCCGGCTTTCCTCCATCCGCCCGGTGGACAACGCTGCTACCTTCACCAAGTCCCAGTTCCAGTCAGCGTTGAACCGGCTTGTGGCCAACTTCCAGCCCACCACCTTCCGCACCCAGGACTGGACCGGAAACTTCACCACCCCGTACGACCACAGCGACCACTGGGCTACCGCAAAATTTGCCCAGCTTGCCACCCGCAGCTACACCGGACCGCACACGTCCATGGCCTACGATGCCTACGTCATTGATGAATACGCCCAGAACGTGACCGGCGCTGAGCTCACCGCCAAGGTGGACACGTTTGTGCGATTCGCCGATTTCGACATGTACGTCTGCAGCAGCCCCGGTGAGGGCTGTCCGGATTCCCCTTATGACGAGTGGCTGAAACGGCAGTACATTACGGCCATCGAGTGGGTGGGCAACGCCGCCAAGTCCGCAGGAACCACCGTCACTGCGTCGTCGCAGAAGGCTGCGGCGCAAAGCCCTGAGAAGGTCCGTGACGGGTACCACTGGGGCGCTCCGATGGATGCAACCCGCGAATGGGTCTCAGCCGGGGAAAAAGCCGGCAGCTGGATCCAATACAACTTCACTCCCACCCGGACCATCAATGCGGTCACCCTGTCCGACCGGCCCCTCCTGACCGATCAGATCACCGGCGGCAACCTGCAGTTCTCGGATGGAAGCACTGTGGCGGTCCCGTCCCTGCCCAACAACGGATCGGGCCTCACCATCAAGTTTCCCGCCAAGACAGTGAGCTCGGTACGGCTCAACATCACCTCCGTCAGTGCCGGCACCACCAATGCCGGACTGGCCGAGTTCGAGGCCTACCTCGGCACCGATAACGTGGCCCCCGTGGTCACTGCGGCGCCCCCGGGTGGAACCTACGCGGCGGGCCAGGCCGTCACCCTCACCGCCAATGAAATGTCCACCATCTACTACACCACCAATGGAAGCACCCCCACCACGGCCAGCAGCAAATACACCGCTCCGCTGATTCTGAGCGGCCCGCTGACCCTGAAGTACTTCGCCGTGGACACCGCCAACAATTCATCGGCTGTGGTCACGCAGACCTACTCCACCGGCCCGGACGTCACCAAGCCGGTGGTCACGGCCAACCCCTTGGGCGGCCAACACGCAGCGGGCACCACCATCACACTGGCCGCGAATGAACCGGCCGAAATCCGGTACACCACGGACGGTACCGATCCCCTGACGGCCGGGCTCACCTACACCGCAGCAATCCCCTTCAACGGTCCCGGTCCCATGACGTTGAAGTACTTCGCCCGGGATACCGCCGGGAACGTCTCCGAGGTGGCCACCCAGACTTACACCGTGCCACCTGACACGACCGCTCCCACGGTCACGGCCAACCCCACCAGCCGAGCCCTGGCCAGCGGAGCCACCATTGCCCTGTCAGCGAACGAACCTGCCGCCATCTACTACACCACCAACGGCAGCACGCCAACGGCTACGGAATCAGCCACCAACATCAAGTACAACCCCGCCAATCCGATCGTCATGGGCGGCACCACCTTGGTGGTCAAGTACCTGGGTGTTGACACTGCCGGCAACACCTCGGCCGTGGGCACCCAGACCTACACCGTGCCGGCAGCCGGACCGCCGTCGGCCCATGATTTCAATGGTGACGGCCGGGCGGACGTGCTGGCCGCTGATACGGCCGGGAACTTGTATCTCTACCCCGGCAACGCCTCCGGCGGACTGGACACCAGGAAGATCGCCCTGGCCGCGCCAGCCTGGTCCACCGTCACGGACACCCTCACCCCCGGCGACTTCAACAAGGACGGCAAGCCCGACCTCCTGGCACGGGCGGGCGATGTCCTCTGGTTCTACCCCGGCGACGGTGCGGGCAGCTTCGGGGCACGGACCCAGGTCAGTACCGGGTGGAGCACCATGTCGCAGCTCTTCTCCCCCGGCGACTTCAGCGGCGATGGCATCCCCGATTTCATCGGCCGTCGAAGCAACGGCGAGCTCCGGCTGTACGAAGGAAACGGCACCGGAGGGCAGCGGACTCCCTACACGGTGGGCTGGGGCTGGGACGTCATGAACGCCATCTTCAGTACCGGCGATTTCAACGGCGACGGCAAGGGAGATGTACTGGCGCGCCGTACGGATACAGGCGCATTATGGCTGTATCCGGGCAATGGCACCGGGGGTTGGCTGCAATGGACGCAGATCGGGACGGGCTGGGGAACCCGCACTGCGGTGGCCGGGCCGCGGGACCTTGACGGCGACGGCAGGAACGACGTCGTGGGCCGCATCGGAGACACCTTGTGGCTGTATCCCGGATCGGGCGGCGGGACGTTCAGCAACGTACCGCCGGTCAGCCTCGGCACCGGCTGGCAGGCCTTGAAGATCATCGCCTAGCCGGCCCCATGAACCTGGCGCGGGTCGGAGTTTTCCCCCAGACTCTTCGGCCCGCGTCAGCCGCGTTAAAGTACGACGACGGCCCGGTACCTTCCGTGGGGAAGGCACCGGGCCGTCGTCGTACTTCAGGTGCCTTACGGCAGCCTAGCTAGAGCGTTGCGAAAACTTCACGCAGCAGCTTGGCGGTCTCGGACGGCGTCTTGCCGACCTTCACGCCAGCAGCTTCGAGAGCTTCCTTCTTGGCCTGTGCGGTGCCAGCGGAGCCGGACACGATGGCGCCTGCGTGGCCCATGGTCTTGCCCTCGGGAGCCGTGAAGCCGGCAACGTAGCCCACAACCGGCTTGGTGACGTTGGCCTTGATGTAGTCGGCTGCGCGCTCTTCAGCATCGCCACCGATTTCGCCGATCATGACGATTGCCTTGGTCTCGGGGTCAGCTTCGAACGCAGCCAGGGCGTCGATGTGCGTGGTGCCGATGACGGGGTCTCCACCGATACCGATCGCGGTGGAGAAGCCGAGGTCGCGGAGTTCGTACATCATCTGGTAGGTCAAGGTACCGGACTTGGACACGAGGCCGATGGGGCCCTTGCCCGTGATGTTCGCCGGGGTGATGCCCACCAGGGCTTCGCCCGGGGTGATGATGCCGGGGCAGTTCGGCCCGATGATGCGGGTGATCTGCTTGCCGTCAGCGTCAACCTTGGACTGGGCCAGTGCCCAGAATTCGGCGGAGTCCTGAACCGGAACGCCTTCAGTGATGACCACAACGAGGCCGATGCCGGCTTCGATTGCTTCAACAACGGCGTCCTTGGTGAATGCCGGCGGGACGAAGACGATGGAGACGTCTGCGCCGGTTTCAGCGATGGCTTCCTTGACGGTGCCGAAGACGTTGATTTCCTTGTCGCCGTGCAGGACCGTGGTGCCGGCCTTGCGGGCGTTGACGCCACCAACAATGTTGGTGCCGGCCTTGAGCATCAGGGCGGTGTGCTTGGTGCCCTCGCCGCCGGTGATGCCCTGAACGATGACCTTGGAGTCTTTGTTGAGGTAGATAGACATTGTCGCGTCCCTTTACTTAGCTGCGTTGGCGAGCTCGGCAGCCTTATCGGCGCCCTCGTCCATGGTGGCGGCCAGGGTAACCAGCGGGTGGTTGGCCTCGGTCAGGATGCGGCGGCCTTCCTCAACGTTGTTGCCGTCGAGGCGGACTACCAGCGGCTTGTTCGCGGAGGAACCAAGCTCAGCAAGTGCACCCACGATGCCCTTTGCCACGGCGTCACACGCAGTGATGCCACCGAAGACGTTCACGAACACGCTCTTGACCTGGGAATCGCCAAGGATGACGTCCAGACCGTTGGCCATGACCTCGGCGGAAGCTCCACCGCCGATGTCCAGGAAGTTGGCGGGCTTGACGTTGCCGTGGTTCTCACCTGCGTAAGCGACGACGTCGAGGGTGGACATCACAAGACCGGCGCCGTTGCCGATGATGCCTACTTCGCCGTCCAGCTTGACGTAGTTGAGGTCCTGGGCCTTGGCCTTGGCCTCGAGCGGGTCAGCTGCGTCCTTGTCTTCCAGCGTGGCGTGGTGCACGTGGCGGAAGTCAGCGTTCTCGTCCAGGGAAACCTTGCCGTCGAGGGCAACGATCTCGCCTGCACCGGTGCGGACCAGCGGGTTGACCTCAACCAGGGTTGCGTCTTCCTTCTTGAAGACGTCCCAGAGCTTCAGAATGACGTCGGCCACTTTGCCGCGCAGTTCTTCAGCGAAACCTGCAGCTGCGACGATCTCGTCGGCCTTTGCCTGGTCGATGCCCACAGCGGGATCGATGGCGATCTTGGCCAGGGCCTCGGGACGCTCGACAGCAAGCTGCTCGATCTCCATGCCGCCTTCTACGGAGCACATGGCCAGGTAGTTGCGGTTGGCGCGGTCCAGGAGGACCGAGAAGTAGAACTCTTCGGCGATGTCGGCGCCCTGGGCGATCATCACCTTGTTGACGGTGTGGCCCTTGATGTCCATGCCCAGGATGTTGGTGGAGTGCTCAAGTGCCTCTTCGGCAGTCTTGGCAACCTTGACGCCGCCAGCCTTGCCGCGGCCACCAACCTTAACCTGTGCCTTGACGACAGTTACGCCGCCGATCTTCTCGGCAGCTGCCTTTGCTTCTTCAGGAGTGTGCGCCACGATGCCGGCGAGCACGGGTACACCGTGCGCTTCGAACATATCGCGCGCCTGATATTCAAACAGGTCCACGGTTTAGTGTCCTTCTACGTCGAAGTAGTTTTCTGTTCAGCCGGGAACCGCGATGACCGCGATAGCCAGCTGCGGAAAGTACGCGGTAACAACCAGGATTGAAGCCGGTCACATTGCGTAAGGTCCTCTCGGAACTTTAGCCCTATGAGGAGTCCCGCCAGCTACACACTACCTGTTAAGTGAGTAACCTTACACTTCTATCGCCTGTAGAAAAACCGCAGAATGACGCGGTTTTTGGGCCATTCGACGTCCGTCATGAGGCCTGCTTAAGGTTCCCCGTGACTGTTTTGCCGCCGTCGGAAATCAGCTGGTACCCCTCGGGAGTCACGAAGAAAGCCACGCCACCGGAGACGTTTCCGCAGGCAACACCGCCGTTATAGGCAGAGCAGCGCAGCCCGTTGCGCTCGATGTTCTGCCCATCGGCCAGCTCCCGCAACTTGGAGATAGGCCCGTTGCGGCTGCCTTTGGGCCCGAACTCCGACTCCATTTGTGTTACGCCGGAACGACATGAGCCGTAGACGGCCTTGTCCGGCGAAAGGAGGACCGTGCCACCGAGGTAGCCCAGGCCCGTTCCGGCGCAGTCGTCGGCGATGTCGGCCAGGTCAGGCTTGGCATACTTCGCCAGTTCGCAATGAGCCACGGGAACAACTGCGAACTTGTTGTTGGCGGCGTCCGAGTAGGAGTTGGCCTCATAGGGCAGGTTGAGGTGCCCGCCCCGGGAGGAAGTCAGGGCGCAGACAATGTTCTTATCAGCCGTGACAAACGCAGTGACATCCTCGCCCGCAGCCAGGGTGGTCTGCTCGGTGACCGGAACCTGCTGTAACTGCTCCAGGGGCGCCAACGGGGCAGGAGGAACGTAGTCCGGATCCTCGGTGGCGAAGGAGCACCCTGTGGTCAAGACCAAGAGCGCGGCAGCAATAATCCCCAGAACAGTCCGTCGCATGCCACCAATTATGCCGGTAACCGGATGCCGGCGAAGATCAAGCGTCCAGTTTGGTCAGCGGCGCGTACCGCAACAGCAGGCGCTTCTCGCCGACGTCGAACTTCACCTTGGCCACTGTCTTATCGCCAGCGCCCTCGACGCCCAGCACCACGCCATTGCCGAAGCTCGTGTGGTTGACCTTGTCCCCCACCACCACTGAAATGACTTCTTTCTGCGGCTGCACCCTGTTGCGTGCGACGGCGGCAGGAACGTCGTCGTCGAACCCTGCAGTGGGGCTGGCGGCAGCACCGCGCGAGGTGCCGGCTCCCCAGAACGAACCGCCATAGCGATTGGAACCGATCGGGGCGCTGCCCCATCCGCCGGCCTGGCGGCTCATGCCTTCGCGCTTCCACTCCACCAGCTCGGAGGGTATTTCTTCGAGGAACTGGCTGGCAGGGTTGTACTGGCTTTGGCCCCACATGCTGCGGACTTCGGATCGCGTGACGTAGAGCCGCTTGCGGGCGCGGGTGAGGCCCACGTAGGCAAGGCGGCGTTCTTCCGCGAGTTCCTTGGGGTCTGTGGCCGATCGCTGGTGCGGGAAGATCCCGTGCTCCATGCCGGTCAGGAAGACCACCGGGAACTCCAGGCCCTTGGCGGTGTGCAGGGTCATGAGCGTGACCACGCCCATGCGCTTTGCCTCGGCCACGGCGGCGTCGATGTCAGCGCCGGGTGCATCCGGGATCTGGTCGGCGTCGGCTACCAAGGAGACCTGTTCCAGGAACTCGCCCAAGGAACCTTCCGGGTTGTCGCGTTCGTACTCACGGACCACGGCCACGAGTTCGGCGAGGTTCTCCACACGGGATTCATCCTGAGGATCACTACTGGCCCGCAGCCCGGCGAGGTATCCAGTCTGCTCCAGGACAGCTTCCAGTGCGGCAGCGGCACCGGAACCTGACGCGACCTCGGCGAGATCATCCATCAGCTTCACGAAGCCGAGGACCAGGTTGACCGAACGGCTGGCCATTCCGGGCGCTTGGTCCGCACGGCGGGCAGCAGCCATGAAGGAGGACCGCTCGCGTTCTGCCAAGGCAGCTACGGCGCCTTCGGCCCGATCACCGATTCCCCGCTTGGGTTCATTGAGGATACGGCGCAGGTTGACGTCGTCATCCGGGTTGACCAGGACGCGAAGGTAGGCCAAGGCATCCTTGATTTCCTTGCGTTCATAGAAGCGGGTGCCGCCCACGACTTTGTACGGCAAGCCCACCCGGACCAACACGTCTTCGATGGAACGGGACTGGGCATTGGTGCGGTAGAAGATGGCGACGTCGCCCGGACGGAGGCCGTCCTCATCCTGCAGGCGGTCGATTTCCTTGGCGATGAACTGGGCTTCGTCGTGCTCGTTCTCGCCCACATAGCCAACGATTTTTTCGCCATCGCCCTCCGCCGTCCACAAGCGCTTTTCCTGGCGGTTGGGGTTGCGGGAGATGACGGAGTTGGCGGCGCTGAGGATGTTCTGGGTGGAGCGGTAGTTTTGCTCGAGCTTGATGGTGCGGGCATTGGGGTAGTCGGCCTCGAACTCCACAATGTTGCGGATGTCCGCACCGCGGAACGCGTAGATGGACTGGTCGGAGTCGCCCACCACCGTCAGCTCGCTGGGTTGGACGCTGGTGTCAGTTCCCACTCCAACGATTTCCCGGACCAAAGCGTACTGGGCATGGTTGGTGTCCTGGTACTCATCCACCAGGACGTGACGGAATCGGCGTCGGTAGGACTCTGCGAGCGCGGGGAAGGCGCGGAACATGTAGACGGTCTCAGCAATGAGGTCATCGAAGTCCATGGCGTTGGCTTGGCGGAGGCGCTGCGTGTAGCCCTTGAAGACCTCGGCCACGGCGGTGTCGAAGGGGTCGTTGTAGTTGGCGGACGAGGCATGGGAATCGGCGTCGATCAGCTCATTCTTGAGCGCCGAGATCTTGTGCTGGATGGCCTTGGGCGCGAACTTCTTGGGATCGAGGTCCAGGTTCTTCGCTACCAGGGTGATCAGGCGCAGGGAATCCGCGGAGTCGTAGATGGAGAAATTCGAGTTCAGGCCCACCGTGGTGGCTTCCCTGCGCAGGATGCGGACACAGGAGGAGTGGAACGTGGAGATCCACATGGCCTTGGCCCGGCCGCCAACCAAGGCTTCGATGCGTTCCCGCATTTCCGCTGCCGCTTTGTTGGTGAAGGTGATGGCCAGGATTTCCCCGTGGTGTGCGCGCTTGGTGGCGATCAGGTAGGCGATCCTGTTACTGAGGACACGGGTTTTGCCCGATCCCGCGCCGGCCACGATCAGCAGGGGGCTGCCGGCGTGCTTGACGGCCTCTTCCTGCTGCGGGTTCAGCCCCTGCAGGAGCGCATCAGCAGACGGAAGTCCCGACCCGCCGGTGTTGCCCCATCCTCCCGATGCCGGGCCCGCCGCAGTGTCCGACGACCCACTGCTGCCCCCTTGGAGGCGGGCGCCGGCAGCGCCTCCCCCTGAGTGGGAAAGCTCCGGGGCAGCCTTGGCTGCGGCTTTGGTGCCTGCTTTGAAGGGTCCGTCTGCGTAGGGGTCAAACAACATATCCATGGTGCCTACCAGTCTAGGCGGTGGCCCCGACACAATAAGGCACCGGGTATCCGGCACCGGTCCATCGACGCTTCACACGCCTTAGCGACTAAGCAAACTGGGGAACCGAGGCCAGTGCGGCACTCAACTCGCGCACCGCCGTCGGGCCTCCAGCGACGAACCAGTTCAGTCCGTTGACCTTCACGACGGCGGTGTCCCCGCCTGCTGCGCGGACGATCGCTTTTCCGGGCAGCCAGTCCCATTCCGGGCAGCTGTGCTGGAACCAGCAGCCGAGTTCGCCGTCGGCTACGCGGCCGAGGTCGCACGAACCCGAGCCGAACATGCGCAGGGACGCCGCGGTGACCGCAGCGGCGTGCCACGGCATGGCCGCGCGGGGATCCGCCAGCCACGTGGGGTGGATGTAGGTGGCCGCGCTGATTTCTCCCACGGCGCGATCGCCCGAGCCGGAGATCGGTTCGCCGTTCAACGTCGCGGGGTGTTCTTCCCCGCCGAGCCACAGCTTGTCCAGCTCAGGCTGGTAAATGGCGCCGAGCAGCACCTCCGGATCGGCAACGGGGTTGGTCCCGTCCTCGGAGCCGTCCCGCTTGAGGGCGATCGCCGAGCACCAGTAGGTGGATCCGTGCAGGAAGTTGTAAGTGCCGTCCACGGGATCGATCACCCAGGTCCGGCCGCTCGTTCCCGCCACCGACGCACCTTCTTCGCCGAGGATGCCATCCTCGGGCCGGCAGCGCCGCAACTGTTCCAGGACGTAGGCCTCGGCGGCGTGATCGGCTGCAGTGACGACGTCGGACACTGAGGTCTTGCGTTCGCCCTGCAGGCCGCCCATCCGCATGAGCAGCGCCAACTGGCCTGCCTCACGGACCAGCGCGCTGGCCAGTTGGTAGTCATTCAGTGTTGGATCGAGTTCAGTTGCTGTGTGCCTGCCGGTGGTCATGGTTCCAGCTTATGTGGACGGATAATGAATGACATGGCCAAGACACCAGCCCAGCGCATCAAGAAGCACGGAGCAAAGGCAGTGGTTCCCGATCACACACTGCCTCCCGTGATCAACACCACCACCCAGCGGACACCGCAAAAGGCGCAGAGCAACTCCAAGCTCATCGTGATCGCGGGCGTGGTGGCCAGCCTGTTCCTGTTCTGGTACCTGCACTTGCTGACGTTGAACCAGATGACCCAGCTCTCCGGCGGCTTGGCTATGCCGGATTCATTGATCGGCGGATTCTCGCAGGAATACGTCGGCCAACTCCGCGAGGCCATGGACGAATCCGCGCGCGGCCAGCTGAACTACGTGCATAAGACCGCAGGCACATTGTTTCCCCTGATTTTCGGGTTCAGCTGGCTCCTGCTCATCGGCACCAACGTGGCCCGGAAGTCATGGCGTTGGGCTATGTGGGCGGCTCCCATGCTGTTCGCCGTGGCTCATCTGTGGTCCAACGTCGCCATCGATTCGATGTTGGCGTCGGACGCGCCCGACGCCGGTTCGGTGGCTTTGGCGTCCGGCCTCACCATTGCGTCGTGGGTACTGTTCCTGGTCAGCCTCGCGTGCGGCGTGCTGGCTGTTTTCCTGGGCCGGAAGAGCGCAAAGCCCTGACGGCTTTCCTTTGCTTCGTCACGCGTCGTGCCACCACAAGGCCCACCATGGATAGCCCCATGATGATCGGATAGGCCATGGTGCGTTCGATCGCGCCCGGCTCCTCCACGCGCAACCCCACTGCGAGGATGTAGATGGTGGTGCCCAACGACACCGCACCGCAGACAAGGACAAACCAGGACATCTGCGTATGCCTGCGCCACACGACGCCCAGGACCGCCAAGGACAGTGGGCCGGCGATGAAATACATGCCGGCGCCGACCAGATGCAGTGCCAGGTCCGTGTCCTCCGGGACCAGTCCAACCATTGCCTGGCCAATGCCCGCCACGAAGATCAGCACCCGCACCGCCCCGGCCGCGATCCAAGGAAAAGACTCGGCCGTCCTTTGGGATTCCGAGGCCATCCGGGGAGTGATAACACGCGCGCCAGGCTGGGCTGCGATGGACAACACGGCCGTATTCACCAACACGGCGCCCAGAATCATGGCTACGCCCTGAAGCACGAACGAAACATTCATCAACCAATTGAGCGGGGAGCAGACTTCGTACCCATTGAAGGGTCCACAGTGGGCCGCGCCGAGATCGCTGATGACGTGGGCCCGCCGTTCATAGCCCGGGCTGCCCAGCCAGGCGGCTATCGCAACGGCTTCCACAATGAAGTAGTGGATGGGCGTGATCGCTGCCCATCCCCCAACCAGCTCGCGTCTCCCGGCGAGGTCGGGCAGAAGCCCGCGGTCAGTGCCGCGCGGACCAGCCGCCGTCGTCATAGCGACAGGATAGCCCTCGCGTTCACGCGGCGCACCAGTTGTTCGCCAGAGCCGCACCACTACGCGCCAAACGCACCACTCGTGCGCCAACGCCGCACCACTACGCGCCAAGCGCACCAGAGCTTACGGGCGCAATCGGCGCCAAC